>JBMTET010000005.1:0-70571 GCA_049433365.1 Ilumatobacteraceae bacterium
ACCTCTTCAGTGAGGGGGCGATTTTGCTGCTGCAGACCGGAGATGGAAATGGAGAGTTGGATGGAAATGGCAATCACCAAGACGGCGCCACCCACGGCAAGAAGTGCCGCGGGAGTTATGCCCAACGCCCGGGCAACCGGTTCGATGAGTGGAATTGCGATGCCCGCAAACACACCGAGAGCGGCGAGAACGAGCCAGCCAACCGTGTATCGGAAGCTGAGAAGTTGCCGGCGCGCGAGTCGAACGACAACCGCTGCAACGACGACGCTGCCGAGCGACGCCAGAACGACCTGCAGAGCCTGGGTGGACACGACCTTCAATCTACGAGAGTGGCAATAGGTAGAATTTCGCGCAATGGCGACCGTTCTCGTGACCGGAGTCGCCGGTTTCATCGGTGCCCACGTGGCGGGGGCACTCCTGCGACGCGGCCATCAGGTGGTGGGTGTCGACGACCTCTCGGCAGGTAGCCGGGCGAACGTGCCCCAAGGCGTCGAGTTTCTTGAGCTGGATCTCGCGCGGGAGGATGCGATTGCCCGCTTGCCATCGCAGGTCGATGCGATTGCGCATTTGGCGGGCCAGTCGTCGGGAGAGATGAGCTTCGACAACCCCGTGGGGGATCTCGAGCGCAATACCGTGTCGACGCTGCACCTTCTCAAGTACGCCAAGCAGTCGGGGGCGCAGCGGATTGTCGCAGCGAGTTCGATGTCGGTTTACGGCGACGTTGCCGACGTGCCAACCGGTGAATCGACGGTTCCGCGGCCGAAGTCGTGCTACGGAATCGGAAAGCTTGCCGCCGAGCAGTACATGCATGTGTTTCGTAACGAAGTGCCGTACACGGCGATGCGAATGTTCAACGTGTACGGCCCCGGGCAAAACCTCGAGAACCTTCGCCAGGGTATGGTGAGCATTTACGTCGCCATGGCTCTGCGCAGCGGAGTGATCGAGGTGCGCGGGGGACTCGACCGGTTCCGCGACTTCGTTCACGTTGACGACGTCGTTGCGGCCTGGATGTCTGCACTGTGCGATCATGCGCCGCTCAACGATGCAGTGAACATCGGTACCGGGACGCGAACCACCGTGCGGCAGCTGCTCGACGTCGTTGTGGAGAGCGTGCCGGGCACGCAGGTGCGCGAGGGAGCGGGAACACCCGGCGATCAAGTGGGAATCTACGCCGACATCTCGCGGGCACGTTCGACTCTCGGATGGGAGCCAAAAGTAGCTCTGCGTGACGGTGTCGCGAGTTTCGTGGAGTGGGCGCGGACTCGGTGACCGCTTTCCCGCCTGACGTTGTCAACGACTGCGAGAATCGTCGACGCGAGTTGACCGATCGCTACGTTGCGGCGATTGCAGCAGTCGGCCAGTCACGGATCGGTGGCGTGCCGCTTGCGGAGCTGTTCACGGTGGATGGAATCGACGCGTGGGCGGCGAGTTCGTTGCGCGAAAGCAGCCTGTGGACGGCCGACAATTATTTTGCGCGGATCACAGCCTTGGCCGGTGACGGTGCGGTTGCGTCACCGCAACCGGTCGTGCAGTGGCGCTCCAGGCTTGCGGCCCTTGCTTACGCAGCGCGAGCGCTGGCACAAGCGCCACGACGACGAGCGCCGCAACTTGGTGCGGGTGACGTCATATTGGTTGATTATGCGACGAAATCACTGGCGTCCGAACCGTACGTGTCGCCTTACTTCGGCGCCTTGCCTGCCGAGTTGCATCGCGACGGCCGTCGAATCTCCTGGTTGCATCTCACGTCGAGTGGTGCACCGACGTCGTTGACCACCGAAGAGCGACGCTGGATGAACCGACACGGTGACACCGGACAACACGCGTTTCTCTACCGGTGGATCACCCCCGGGACGGTCGTTGTTGCAGTACGTAGTTGGCTCAAGCTGCAGCGACACGCTCCGAGCTGGTCGACAGTCGTTGATGCATCGAATTCTGCAGATGTACGGCGTCTCGCCGGGTTGTTGCGGAACGACTACGTGCGCAGCGTGAACGGCACCACGTCGATGCGAACGCTGATCCTCGGTTACGCACTTCGCCGCGCCATGAGCCGTGTGCCGAAATATTCCGTGGTCATCCACCCCTTCGAAGGACAGGGATGGGAGACGTTGCTCATCAACGAGTGCGCTCGTCACGATATTCGATGTGTGTCGTACCTGCACACGATCGTCAAGCCGTGGGATGTTCGTGCGGCAACTGCCTTTGGTTGCGTGAAACCAAAGCATCTCGTGGTGCACGGTCGCCACGACGAAGCCGAGGTGACCCGTGTCGGTCTCGTGCCGTACACGGCCGAAGCGCTGCGGTACCTGCATCTCGCCCGGCAGCCGGCGAGAACCACGGCACCCGGTGCACCGGTGCTGTTCGTTGGCGGAGCGGATTGCGAGCAATCGATGCAGCTGTTCAACGACATCGTCACTGCACACTCGGCACGCAACTCGGCGTTTCCGCTGTGGGTGAAATGGCATCCGCAGTGCGTTGCACACACGCCGGCGAGTCCGCACGTCACGGTTGTCACCGATCCGCTCGATGCATTGTTCCCACGGGTGCGGGCTGTGATTCTGGCGGCAACGGCCGCACCTCTCGACAGCTACTTGGCGGGAGTTCCGACATGCAGCGTGGTGCCGCCGGGAACTTTTTCGACGAACCCGCTCACACCCGACGCAACGTATTTCGTTGCCCGAGATGCGGCCGAGGCGGTCGCATGGGCGGCGGGTGTGCATTCAATATCACTGACGGAGGATGCAGAACAGTCAGGCGCTGACATCGGCTTGTCAGCGACGCAATCCGGCAACGGTGCACCGGACATTGCCCAGTGGTTCGTCATCGGTCCCGACTTGCCCCGCTGGAGGGCGCTGATCGACAACCTGACCGGTCAGCGCAGCGACGCGAGATAAGTGCGAGCGCGCTCGAGATCGTCGGGCGTGTCGATGGCAATTCCGACCGACGGCACCTCGATCATCTGAACTTTCAAGCCCAACTCGACGAATCGCAGAATTTCGATGTCCTCGAGCCGTTCGAGCGGAGTCTTCGCACCGTGTGCGGCGAAACGAGCCAAGGCATCACCACGGAAGGCGTACATGCCGATTTGTCGATGTGCTCCCCGGAACTCGAGAGCCTTGGTCGTGGGGATGGCGCCGCGGCTCATGTACAGCAGTCGCTCCGACTGATCCATGACGACTTTGGGCACGGTGACACTGCGAAAGTCCTCTTCCGTCGCGATGGGTGAGTACGCATTGACGACGGCGACGTCCGCGGTCTGAGCCGGGAGTGAGCGCACGAGTGCTCGCAGGGCCTCGGGGTCGAGAAACGGCTCGTCACCCTGCACGTTCACATACCATTCGGCCGATCGTCGTCGCGCCACTTCGGCGACACGATCGGTACCGGTGAGACACGCATCGCTCGTCATCTCGATGTCGATGGAGAGTGAACGGCACGCGTCGGCGATGCGATCGTCATCGGTGGCAACGACGATCTGCGCACGCGGGAAGACCTGCAACACCTGCGAGTAGCAGCGGTCGATGACGGTGCGTCCGCCGAGATCGGCGAGTGCCTTGCCGGGGAAGCGAGTCGACGCGTAGCGAGCCGGGACGACGACGAGCAGGCCGTCGAGATTCACGGGGCGAAGATCGACTGCTGGCGCACCGGATACGTGGTGCGGGTGATGGACACGACGGCTGTGTCGGGTGCGAGAGCGGAGAAGTTGCGCAGCGTGTCGAGCATCATCGCCTGACGCGGATCGCCGTCGGAGTAGCCGTCGAGACCGGCGAGCCACACGCGCTTGGCCTCGCCGTAGTGGGCGAGTGCAAGTGCATAACCGGCAACGACCGGCTGCGGGATGACGACACCCCGGTCGTTCATCGACATGGAGTTCTGTTCGACGCTCACGCCGACGTCGCGCAACGACTTCACCGAGATCTCAAGTTCACGCAGCAGGGCGGCCGGGGCGACAACTTCGCAGTCAAGCTCCGATAGCGCAACGGCGTCCATAACGGCTCGTTCGGGATGGCAGACGACGACGGCATCCACCAGCGTCGGATCGATCGGGACGTGAGCATTAAGCCCAACGACAAAGGGCGAGTTGCGACGAATGAACATCTCGATCTCGGCCCGCTTTGCGCGCGCCTCGGGGCCGTTGCCAACGAGGAGAACCTCGCGGGCATTGCACCAACCGGAAACGTTGGCTCCACCCGGATACCGCAGCGACGCACCTTCCACCGCCTCGGTGAGACGACGAATGTCGAAGCTCGACGCACCACGTTCGCCGAGCTTGTCGAGTGCACCGACGATTTCGGTGGGTGAGTAGCGGTCGTCCTTCGTCAACTCCATGACGTACGTGGGGTGGATCGAGCGGTTCGCCGACATGAAGTAGTAGAGGTTCGAACCCCACTCGTAAGTACGTCGAAGATCGGCGAAGTCGCGCTCGACGAGATTGACGAGGGGGGCGACGACGGCGTTGGTGCGCCCCTGCGCGGCAAGTTCCATGACGAGATATTCGGTGCGCACGTTGCCGGGACCGCGGCCCATGCCCTGCACAGTTGCGTCGGCAATGACGACCCCCGCACCGACTGCCTCCATCGTGTTCGTCAGTGCGTACGACATGTTGTCGTGGAGGTGGCAGCCGACCTCGGGACCGAACCCGTCGATGAGCGCCGAGATGATCGGACGGACACCGCTCGGACGCAGCGAGCCGAACGAGTCGGCAACGTACGCGTACATACTGCCGAACGACTTCGCCTTACGACCGAACGCCGTGACGTCGGCGAGTGGTCGATCGGTCACCTGCATGAGATTGAGCGCAACGCCGTAGCCGAGTTCACGCAACTCTTCGATGGCCGGGCCGAGGGCGTCGACTTCGTTCACGGTGGCGGCGATGCGCACGAGGGATACCTTCGAGCGTGATCGCGGGGCGAAGTGACGGCGCAACGTGACGCGCGGGTCGGCCGACGCGTTGATCTCTTTCGCGTTGAGCATGACGGCGAGTGCGAGCGAGTCGGGAACGTTCACTGCATCGATGAACTCGTCGGTGGTGAACGCCGTGGCACCGAGGTACTTGTCGGTGGCGAGGGTGCGAAAGCCCAGTTCGCAGACGTCGATACGTGCCGCCGCCATGGCGTCGACGTAGCGCGACACGAGGTCGAAGGCGTAGTCCCAGTCGTTGTAGTACCCACCGTCGCGCAGGGTGCAATCGAGGATTTTCACCGGTACGGAAACGCCCGTCGTCACGGCTTTCATCGTACCGATCGGGCCGAGGCGTTGCCGGACGTACACGTACTGTGGAGGCCGTGGATGACGTGCTCGCGATGCGCGAAGCCCTCGGCGAAGCGCAGTTGGCGGTGCAGCACGAAGACGTTCCCGTGGGTGCGGTCGTCGTTCGCGAAGGTCGGGTCATTGCCCGGGCGCACAACGAACGCGAGTTGCGCGGCGACCCGACAGCTCACGCCGAAATTCTCGTGCTGCGTTCTGCCGCGGAGGTCGTGGGTGGTTGGCGCCTCAGCGGGTGCACGCTCTACGTCACGCTCGAGCCGTGCGTGATGTGCGCCGGGGCGATACAGCAGTCGCGCATCGACCGAGTGGTGTTTGGCGCCGCCGATTCGAAGGGTGGTGCGACGGGAACGTTGTACAACGTCGCTGCGGATCCGCGGCTGAACCACGAAGTCGTCGTCACGCACGGTGTGCTCGCCGATGAAAGTTCGCGACTACTTTCCGAGTTTTTCGCGATGCATCGCAACGCCGACCGATAGCCTTCCCGAACGGAAGGGTGCCAGAGCGGCCGAATGGGACGGTCTCGAAAACCGTTGTGGGTTTGTGCCCACCGTGGGTTCAAATCCCACCCCTTCCGCCATTACGGCTGCGTCATGTGCCGCACCGTTGTTTCTGGTCGACCCCGCCAACCGGTCCTGCGCGTTCGGCCTGCTAGTTGGCGCAGAGAAGTTCGTTGCGCGGCACGGTGAGCGTCGTGAGATACGTGTCGGTCACCTCGACGATGCATGCGTTCGCGCCGTAGCCGGTGTGCTGGGCGGCGTCGACGATGACGAGCACGCCGGTCTCCAACGCGGCTGTGGCCTTGCGCGTGCTGTCGAGCGGCGTGGCAGCGTCACCGGTGGTACCGATGACGACGACGGGTGGAGCACCGGCACCGTTGAGAGTGGGTCGTTGCGGCGCACGCTCGGGCCACAACGCACACGTGTATCCGTAGCCCCAACCTTCACCGAGTCGCTTCGCCGCAGCGGCAAACACGGGAAGTTTTTCGTTCACCTCGTCGACCGACTCGGCGCCCGGATCATCGAGACACGAAATGGCGATGAACGCTTCGAGCGTGTCGTCGCACTGACCCTCGTCGCTGCATTGCATGTACTCGTCGTAGAGCGAGAGCAAACCCGAGCCGTCACCTTTCGCCGCGTTGGCAAGGGCGCGTTCGAGCATCGACCAATACGACGACGAATACAAGGCTTGTGCCACGGCCGTGTAGAAGACGCCCTGAGTCACCGGGGTGCGGTCGGCGCGCACGACGATCGGGCGGGCATCAATGTCGAGTGACAGACGATCAAAGAACGCACCGGGGTCTCCACCGTTGTAGATCGGGCATGCGACTCCGCGCCTGGCGCAGGAGTCAAGGAATGCATCGAGCTGACTCTCGAAGCCCTTCAACTGGGCGAGCGACTGATCGAACGAGGTGGCGTTGAAGTCGGTCGCACCGTCGAGCACCGCGGCGCGAACCGTGTCAGGGAACAGCGACAGCCACGTTGCGCCGAGCTCGGAGCCGTAGGAGAAGCCGAAGTACGTGATCTTCTCTTCACCGAGTGCACGGCGCAGCGAGTCCATATCGGTTGCCGATGCAACGGTGGAGACGTACGGGAGGATGGCACCGCTGCGTTCGACGCACTTGTCGACGTAGTCGCGGGTGAGGTCGATGAGAGCGAGAGTCGCGGCTTCGTCGTTGGGTGGTGAGTCGACACCGAAGTACCGGTCGTAGTCGTCGATGCAGTCGATCGCCGGCGTCGATTTGCCGGTGCCGCGCGGATCCCAACCGATGATGTCGAAGCGATTGAGCAGCTCGGGACTGAAGTAGAAGAACGCATTTGCCGCAACGTCACTGCCGCCGAAGCCGGGCCCGCCCGGGTTGACGAGCATCGAGCCGATGCGACGCGCGGGCTCGGCCGCGGGACGACGTACGACGTACAACGAAAAATCTCCGAGATCGGGTTGTGCATAGTCGTACGGCACCGCGAGTCGACCGCAATCGAGCTCCTCGTCATCGGGGCATGGGGACCAGTCGATCGTGTAGTCGCGTTGCGGCAACGTGGTGGACGAATCGTTGCGCGGTGCCGTGTCGTCGGACGACTCGAGGATGACCGATCCACCGCATGCAGTGGCGACGAGGGTGAGTGTGAGAAACAGGGCAACGAGACGGCGACGCACTTCCTCAGCCTAGATTTGGCCCACTGCCATGTCCGCCGACGACCTTGACGATGTGTGGGACGATGAGGACGAAGACGAGTCCGAAGACGAGGTAGATGGTGAACTCACCTATTCGGTGACGGAATTCCTCGATGAAGTGCAGGGCGTACTCACCCGTGAGCTGCGCGGGGCGTGGGTGCAGGGTGAAATCGCCGATTTCAAGCCGACCCGGTCGGGGCACACGTACTTTTCGCTCATTGAAGAGGACGACGAGGGTCGACGGTGCGTCCTCAACGTCAACTACTGGCGCGGGAAACAGGCCCAACTCACTCCGAAGCTCGCCCGGCACGGTCTCGTACTGGCCGACGGGCTGCAGGTGCGGCTGCGGTGCACGCCGAACATTTACAAGGTGCGCGGGTCGTTCAGCGTGTCACTCGACGACATCGACCCACGCCACTCGTTGGGAGAGCTGCTCGGCAAGCGCGACGCGTTGTTGCGCAAGTTGCGCGAGGAGGGATTGTTCGACCTCAACCGGCAGCTCGATCTACCCCGGGTGCCACTGCGCATCGCACTCGTGACGAGTCGCGGAACGGCCGCGCACGCCGACGTGATGAAGACGTTCATCCAGTCGCAGCTTGGTTTCAGCATCTTCGAATACGACGTGCGCGTGCAGGGTGACGAAGCCGCGGAGATGGTTGCCGATGCCGTTCGGGCGGCGAGCATGCGCAAGGACATCGACGTCGTGATGATCGTGCGCGGAGGAGGAGCGAAGAACGAACTCGCCACCTTCGACGACGAACGGATTGCGGTGGCAATCGCCCGGTGCGCGCACCCGGTCGTCACCGGTATCGGGCACGAGATCGACCTCAGCGTCGCCGACGAAGTGGCTTTCGAGCATCACAAGACCCCGACGTTTTGTGCCGTCGCTCTCATTCGCCGTGTCGAGGAGTTTCTTGCCGAGGTGAATGAGGCATGGACCCGTATCGCCCGTGAAGCAAACGATTCCCTCGATCTCGCACTTGCCGAACTTGATACAACGTCGGCGTCGTTGCGCAGTGCGGTTCTCGGCGCGCTCGGCTCGTCGGAACGGCGCATGGCGGTGAATGTCGATCGTCTGCGACGCGGCGGTGCGCGCCGGCTCGAGCAGGCAACGGCACTCGTCGATACGCATGCCGCCCGCGTGCGACTGCTCGACCCGCAAACGATGCTCGGTCGGGGTTGGAGCATCACGACCGACGCGTCGGGCCGTGCGGTGCGTGATGCCGCACGACTGAAAGTCGGTGACTCATTGACCACACGCGTCGCGAACGGAACCGTGACGAGCACCGTTACCGGCACGAGCGATGCGACGCCCGCCGACACCGAGCCACGAAGCAAGTGACGAGCGAATAGGGTCGGGAGCATGGCGACGGAGAAGTCGGCGAAGAAAGCCGCAAAGAGCGACGAGATCGGATACGAAGACGCGCTCGCCGAACTCGAGGCGATCCTCGAGGACATCGAGGGCACCGATGTCGATGTCGACGTGCTCGGCGAGCGGGTGAAGCGTGCCGCGGAGCTCGTGAAAGTGTGTCGTGATCGCATTGCGGCGGCAAAACTCCACGTCGAGCAAGTGGTTGCAGACGTGGAAGACGAGTAAGTCGGAGTCGTAGTCTGATGATGTGATTTCCGCACCGACCTCGTTGCGTGACATCGCAGCGCGGGTCGATGAGCGGTTGCGCGGGTTCCTTGCCGCCGAACGTGTTCGCTGGACCGCACTCGACCCCGATACCGAAGTGCTCGTCGCCGAGTTAGAGCGGATGGTGCTTGCAGGAGGCAAGCGGTTACGACCGGCATTTACCCACTGGGGATTCGTCGGTGCGGGTGGTGATGCGGCCGATCCGCGCGTCGTTGATGCCGGTGCCGCTTTCGAATTGATGCACGCCTTTGCCCTGTTTCACGACGACATCATGGACGGCTCGCTCACGCGTCGCGGTGCGCGAACGACGCACGAAGTGCACAAAGAGCGGCACACAACCGACCGACTCGCCGGCGATGCCCGGCGCTTCGGTGACGGCGTGGGAATTCTCGTCGGCGACCTTGCCTTTGTGTATGCCGATGCGATGCTCGTCGGCTCGTCACCTCAGGTGTGGTCGATGTGGAACGAGCTGCGCATCGAACTCAACGTTGGCCAGTACCTCGACATGCTCGGTTCGGCGCGCACCGAACGCAGTCGCGCGAAGGCCGAGCGAATCTGTCGCTACAAGAGCGGCAAGTACACGATCGAACGACCGTTGCATCTCGGTGCGTTGCTCGCCGGACCGGAGAACGCCGACCAACTGCTGACTGCGTACTCGGCCTACGGCCTGCCGCTTGGTGATGCGTTCCAGATGCGCGATGACGTGATGGGTGCATTCGGTGACCCGGTGGTGACCGGCAAGCCCGTCGGTGATGATTTGCGCGAAGGCAAGCCGACGCCGCTCATGGCAATCGCCGTTGCGCGCGCCGATGCGGCGCAGCGACGTATGCTCGACCGAGTCGGTGCCGGACCGCTGTCGGATGTCGAAGTCGCCGACGTGCAGGCGGTCATTCGTGCCACCGGTGCACTCGACGAGATGGAAGCGACGATCGACCGACTCACGACGCAAGCCATCGATGCGATCACCGCAGCACCGGTCACCGCCGATGCACGTGCGGCCCTCGTTGATCTCGCCAACTTCGTGGCACAAAGGAGCGTGTGATGCGTGTCGTCGTCATCGGTGCGGGACTCGGCGGACTCTCCGCGGCCGCACATCTTTCCCGTCAGGGGCACGATGTCACCATTGTCGAACGCGACGCCCATCCGGGTGGGCGAGCGGGAATCATCGAAGCACAGGGGTTCCGACTCGACAACGGACCCACCGTACTGACGATGCCGAACCTGCTCGAAGAGGCGTTCAACGCGGCCGGTGCCGACATGGCGTCGTACGTGACGATCAAGAAGGTCGATCCGATGTACCGCGCGGTGTACGCCGACGGCAGCGAGCTGATGGTGCGCCACGGTCGCGAAGAGATGGCGGCGGAAATCACCCGCTTCGCCGACGCGCGCGAGGGCGAGAGTTTCATCCGCTTTTGTGCCTGGTTGGAGAAGTTGTACGCAGCCGAGATGTCGTCGTTCATCGACGTCAACTTCAACTCGCCACTCGACCTCATCAAACCGTGGAAGGCGGCACTGTCGCTCGTGAAAATGGGCGCGTTTCGCAAACTCGACCACAAGATCGCGAGCTTCTTCCGCGACGAACGCCTGCAGCGCATCTTCAGTTTCCAGGCGATGTACGCCGGTCTCGCGCCGTACGAGGCGCTGTCGCTGTACGCGGTGATCACCTACATGGACTCGGTGGAAGGCGTGTACTTCCCCGAGGGCGGAATGCACGCGATGGCGACTGGTCTCGCGAACGCCGTCACCAAAGCGGGTGTGCAGATTCGCTACAACGCACCGGTCACACGAATTTTGCGCAGCACCGGCTCGAGCGGTGCGGTGACCGGTGTCGAGTTGGGCGGCAGCGTGCGCGTGCCCGCCGATGCGGTGGTGTGCAACGTCGACCTGCCCGTTGCGTACCGCACGTTGCTCGGAGGTGTCGAAGCACCACGCGCGGCGCGCAAGGGCAAGTACAGCCCGAGTTGCGTGCTGTGGGTGGCAGGTGTGCGGGGCACGCCTCCGCCGCAGGCAGCGCACCACAACATTCACTTCGGTGCCGATTGGAACGGTGCGTTCAAGGCGCTCATCGACGACGGCGTGCGCATGCCCGACCCGTCGATTCTCGTCACGCTGCATTCACTCGACACGGTCGGTCTCGCACCCGAGGGTCACTCGTCGTTGTACGTGCTCGAACCCACGCCGAACCTCGACGGGCGCATCGACTGGTCGCGCGAACGCGACCGGATCACGGGCGACATTCGGCAACGCGTTGCGTCGCTCGGTTATCCGACCGACGTCGTGTTGGAGCGCGTGTACGACCCGGTCGATTGGGAAGCACTCGGCATGGAGCGGGGCACACCGTTCGCCCTTGCGCACACCTTCCGCCAGACGGGTCCGTTCCGACCGAACAACGTCGACAAGCGGGTGCCCGGCCTCGTGTTCACCGGTTCGTCGACCGTACCCGGCGTCGGCGTACCGATGGTGCTCGTATCGGGCAAACTCGCCGCACAGCGTGTCGCCGAGATTGCGGACAAGCGTTGAAGCGATTCCCGGCAAGCCAACGGCAGTAGCAGCGCGATGACGAAGCAGGCCCCGACGCCCACAACGCACCTGTTGCCGAAGCATCCCTTGACGATGCAGGAGTCGTACGAGTTGTGCCGCGACTTCAACAAACGCCACGGAACGACGTATTACTGGGCAACGAAGGTGCTGCCTCCCGACAAGCGGCCGCACGTGCACGCCTTGTACGGGTTTTGCCGTTACGCCGACGACATCGTCGACGATCTCGGTCCGGTGCCGGTGGAGGATCGCACCGCGGCGCTCGCGTCGTTCGGCGAGAGATTCTTTCGCGACCTTGCCGCCGGACGATCGGATGACCCCGTGCTCATGGCGGTGGTCGACACGGTGCGCAAGTTTGCGATCGACCCCGACTGTTTCAGGCGCTTCCTGCGCAGCATGACGATGGATCTCACGGTCGAAAAATACGAAACGTGGGACGACCTGCTCGTGTACATGGACGGTTCGGCGGCCGTCATCGGCGAAATGATGCTGCCGATCCTCGAACCAACGTCGGCGGCCGCGTTGCAACCCGCCCGCGACCTCGGCAACGCGTTTCAACTCACGAACTTCTTGCGCGACATCAACGAGGATCTCGATCGCGGACGCGTGTACGTACCGCAGGAGGACGTGCGTCGATTCGGGGTCGACTTGTCGAAGCGCACGGTGACCCCGGAATTCGTCGCGCTCATGCGGTTCGAAATCGACCGCTGCCGCGAGTTGTACCGCTCGGCCGATGTCGGCATCGACATGTTGCCCGGACGATCGGCACGCTCGATTCGTGCCGCGCGGGTCTTGTACGGCCGGATCCTCGAGCGCATCGAAGCCCAGAACTACGACGTGTTCAGCCGGCGAGCTTCGGTTCCGACACGGAGCAAGGCGATCATGGTTGCGAAGTTGCTCCTGTCGCCGCGGCGGTGAACATGACGCGGCGGCGCATCGCCACGTGGGCGTTTCTTCTCGCGGTGGTCGCAATGATCGCGACACCGTTGTTCGAACTCGCGGGCAACGAGCGACGAGTACTGGCCCACGTCGTGGTGGTTGCACTGTGTGCAGCGGTCGTTGCCGCTACGGCAACCGCGGTCGGAGTGGTGCGCGCAGTGCTCGGATCGGTCATCGTCGCGGTGACGACGTACCTCGTGGAGTTGCTTGGACACACGCGCGGCGTGCCGTTCGGCGAATACGACTACTCCGACCGACTGTGGCCCCAAGTGGCGGGAGTGCCGCTCATCGTGCCACTCGCCTGGGTGGCGATCACATGGTGCGGATGGGCCGTGGCGCGCAAGATTGCGACGCGGTTCGTCACCCGCGTCGTCGTTGCCGCATGGAGCATCACGGCGTGGGACTTGTTCCTCGATCCGCAAATGGTCGGCGAGGGTTACTGGACTTGGCAGGCGGCCGAACCGGCATACCGCGACATTCCGCTCACGAATTTCGTCGGGTGGTTCGTCACCGGGCTCGTCGTTGCGGCAATCACGACGGTCATCGCCGGTCGCCAGGGGCGGGAGGTGTACGCGGGGGTCGCACGACTCGTGCTGGTGTACACGACGTTGTGGGTGTTGTCGACGATCGGATTTCTCTTCTTCTTTGATGACGCGCTCGTTGCACTCGTCGGTGGCGTGGGAATGGGGCTTCCTGCGTTGGCGTCGTGGCGTCCGCGGCCCGAGGAGCCGGCATTGTGACGGACGTCGTCGTCATCGGGTCGGGATTCGGCGGGTTGATGGCGGCAATCCGCTTGCGTGCCGCAGGTCGAGACGTGGTCGTGCTGGAACGCAACGAGGTGTTCGGTGGCAAGGTGGCGACGTACGAACGTGACGGTTTCACGTTCGATCTCGGCCCGTCATTGCTCACCTTGCCGCAGTACGTCGATGACACGTTTCGGCTCGCGGGCACGTCGCTGAGCGACGAAGTGAATCTCGTTCGCTTGGCGCAACCGTTCCGGTATTTCTGGCCGGATCACTCGGCTGTCGCGTTCCACGACGATCCACTTGCAACTGCGGAGGCAATCGAAGCATTCAGCCCGGGAGCAGGGGCGCAGTACCTGCAGTTCGTGAAGAAGGCGCGGCGCATCTGGGAAGTGAGCGAGCGCACTTTCCTTGCCGGCGAGATGCGCGGACGACTGGGCTTGCTGCGTCGGATGCGCTCACCACGTGATTTCATCGATATCGACGCGTTGCGCACTCTTGCCGATGCAGCGGCAAAGACGTTCGACGACACGCGCATGCGCCAATGGGCAGGCCGGTATGCGACGTACAGCGGCTCGTCGCCGTACGAAGCCCCCGCGACGCTGGCGTGCATCGCCGCCGTCGAAGCGGATCACGGATCGTGGTACGTCGGCGGTGGCATCGGCGCGTTACGTGACGCGGTCGTCGCCGTGGCCCGACGCATCGGTGTGCACATGCGCACCGGGGTGGAGGTTGCATCGATCACGACCAGGCGCCGCCGGGCCGTCGGTGTGGTCACCGCTGCGGGCGAGCGCATCGACGCACGTATCGTCGTTGCCAACGTCGACGCCGAACATCTCTACCGTGATCTGTTGCCGCAACCCAAGGAAGTCGAACGAGTCCGCAAGGCCGGGCGCTCGACGAGCGGCATCGTCGTGCTCGTCGGCATCGAGGGAAACACACCGCTGGTGGCGCACCACAACGTGTGGTTTTCACGCAACTATGCGCACGAGTTTGCAGAGCTCGCCGCGGGTCGTATACCCGACGATCCCACGGTGTACGCATGCGTGTCGTCGGTGACCGATCCGTCTCAGGCGCCGTCAGGCTGCGAGAACTGGTTTCTGCTCGTCAATGCACCCGCGGACGTGAACGTCGATACCGACACCTACGGACCGCGTCTGCTCGATCATCTCGCATCGGTCGGCCCGGATCTTCGTGCGCGGGCAAGGTTCGTCGAAACGATCGGTCCGCGTGACATCGCGGCGCGCTACCGGGCACCGGGTGGTGCGATTTACGGAACGTCATCGAACGGTCGCAGTGCAGCGTTTCGTCGGCCGACGAACACCGGTGTGGTGCGCGGTGTGTACCTCGTCGGTGGATCGAGTCATCCCGGTGGGGGATTGCCGATGGTGACTGCAAGTGCGCGCATCGCGTCGGAGCTCATCTTGCGTCGCCGCCGCGACCGATAGCCTGACGTGCATGTCGGTGACCGTTCGCATTCCCACCACGCTTCGTCCGCTCTCCGGTGGAACCTCCACCGTCACCGTGTCGGGGAACACGTTGCGTGAGGTACTCGCCGGTCTCGACGCGGCCCATCCGGGATTCTCCGCACGCTTGCTCGACGAGCAGGGAAACCTGCACAAGTTCGTCAACGTCTTCGTTGCCGATGACGACGTGCGCTACCTGAAGGGTCTCGACACCGAGGTGCTCGCCGGTCAGACGGTTTCGATCATCCCGGCCGTCGCCGGCGGATACCGCTGACCGGGATACGACCCGCTTGAGATTCATCGTCGCGGTTCCGGCGCGACTCGAAAGTTCGCGTTTGGCGAACAAAGTGCTCGCCGACATCGGCGGTGAACCGATGCTGAAGCGCGTTCTCGACGGTGCCGCACGCGCACGACGCGTCGATCGCGTCGTGTTATGCACGGACTCCGACGAACTGATGGCAACGACACGAGCGTGGGGCTACGACGCACTGATGACCTCGCCGAGGTGCACGTCGGGCAGCGAGCGAATCGCATCGGTGTGCGACGACCTCGACGCCGACGTCATCATCAACGTGCAGGGTGATCAACCGTTCGTCGACGCAACGATCATCGATGCGATGGCCGACGTGTTCGTTTCGCGAACGCCAACCCCTGAAGTGGTGACGCCGGTGTACCGAATGGCCGCGGAAAAACTTCACGACCCGAACGCGGTGAAGACCGTGCTGCGGGCCAACGGTGACGCGGTGTATTTCAGCCGCTCGGCGGTGCCGCACCGGCGCGGTGTCGATCCGTCGCAGTGGGCGCAAGGTGCCACGTACTGGGGTCATGTCGGGATGTACGGGTACCGGCGCGACGTGCTCGCCCGCTGGTCGAGCCTCGCACCTTCCGTACTCGAGGACATGGAAAAACTCGAGCAACTCCGCCTCATCGACAACGGCATTACGATTTCCACCTACGAGATCGTTCCCACCGTGCGCAACACATTGTCCGTCGACGTTGCCGACGACCTCGCGTTGGCCCGCACTTTGGCGGCTACCGCATCATGACGACTGAACCCACTCCCGGTCTCGCCTCCGTTCTGCGGGCCGAAGCGAATGCGATTGCCGCCGCCGCCGACAGGCTCGATACGCAGGTCGTCGGCAAAGCAGTGTCGCTCCTTGCCGACTGCGACAGCAAAGTGGTCTTCACCGGCGTGGGCAAGTCGGGCATCGTCGCCCAAAAGTGCGCCGCCACGTTCACGTCGGTCGGTCTGGTCGGCGTGTTTCTCAACCCGCTCGACGCCCTGCACGGCGATCTCGGCATCGTTCGCGACGGCGACGTCGTCGTATTCGTGTCGAACAGCGGCGAATCGGGTGAGCTGCTCGCGCTCGTTCCGTACGTGAAGAAGCGCACGGTCAGCGTGATCGGCATTCTCGGTCGCACCACTTCGACGTTGGCCCGCGAATGCGACGTGGTACTCGATGCGTCGGTCGAACGTGAGGCGTGCCCGATCGATCTCGTGCCGACGTCGAGCACCGCAGTTGCCATGGCGATCGGCGACGCACTCGCCGTGTTGTGGATGGACCGACGCAAGGTGTCGGCCGAGGACTTTGCACTCAATCACCCCGGTGGTGCGCTCGGGCGACGTTTGTCGTTGCTCGTACGCGACCTCATGGTGCCGGTGTCGACGGTGGCACCGCTTGCACCGAACGCGACACTCGTCGACGTCATCGACACGCTCACCCGTCATGCGATCGGCGCGGTGTGGGTGCATGCCGACGGTGACCCGCGACGCCTCAGTGGCATCATCACCGACGGTGATCTGCGCCGTGCCCTCACCAACAACCCGGCCGATGCATGGAGTTCGCTGTCGGCCACCGACCTCATGACGCATGCACCGATCACGATTTCCGAAGTGACTCCGGCTTTTGATGCGCTGGCGCTCATGGAGCGCAACGCCCGCAAGTCCATCTCCGTGCTGCCCGTCATCGGCGACAATGGAGAGGTGACGGGAATGCTGCGACTGCACGATCTCGTGAAGGCGGGCCTCGCATGAGCACTCCCACTGCGGCGATCACGCCAACGATGCTGTGCGGTGAGGGTCAACCGCTGCTGCTCATCGCCGGACCGTGCGTGGTCGAGAGTTCCGAACTCGCCCATCACGTGGCGGGC
This sequence comes from Ilumatobacteraceae bacterium, assembly GCA_049433365.1. Lineage (GTDB taxonomy): Bacteria > Actinomycetota > Acidimicrobiia > Acidimicrobiales > Ilumatobacteraceae > F1-60-MAGs027. The sequence continues at coordinate 16,908 of JBMTET010000005.1, forward strand.
ACGATGCTCGACACGTGCCGCAACCTCGGCATCAATTACGTGTTCAAGGCGAGCTACGACAAGGCGAATCGCACGAGCGGCAAAGCGTTCCGCGGTCCCGGCCGCGATGAAGGCCTCGCCGTGCTCGCCGACGTGGGTACGAAACTCGGCATTCCGACACTCACCGACATCCACGAGTCGGTCGACGCCGGTGAGGCGGCGAAAGCCGTCGACATTCTCCAGATCCCGGCGTTCCTGTGTCGTCAGACCGACCTGCTTCTTGCTGCCGCGGCAACGGGTCGCGTCGTCAACGTGAAGAAGGGTCAGTTTCTCGCGCCGTGGGACATGCGCAACGTCGTCGACAAACTCCGCGGGGGCGGTGCGCAGAACGTTCTCGTCACCGAGCGCGGGGCGTCGTTCGGGTACAACACGCTCGTCGTCGACTACCGATCGTTGCCGCAGCTGCGCGACACGGGTGCACCGGTGATCTTCGACGTCACGCACAGCGTGCAACAACCCGGCGGACAGGGCACGTCGTCGGGCGGCCAGCGCGAGTACGCAGGGGCGCTTGCCCGCGCCGCAGTGGCCGTGGGCGTCGACGGCTTGTTCATGGAAGTACACCCCGACCCGGACAAGGGGTTGAGCGACGGGCCGAACATGATTCCGTTGCACCGCATCCCGGCGTTTCTCGAACAGTTGCTGGCGATCCGCGAGGCGGTGCAGCGCCGCGGCCCGCAACCAACGACGTACTGAGGCGCGATCCGTGATCCGCATTTTCATCGGGTACGACGAGAACGAAACCGTCGCGTACCACGTGCTTGCGCACTCGATCATCTCGAATGCCACCGAGCCGGTGACGATCTCACCGTTGCGCAAGGAAGCGTTCCGCTCGTTCTACGAACGCGAACGCTCCGAGCTCGAGTCGACGGATTTTTCCTTCACGCGATTCCTCGTTCCGTACCTGTGCAGTTACGAAGGGTGGGCGGTGTTCATGGACTGCGACATGGTGAACACGGCCGACATCGCCGAACTGTGGGCGATGCGCGACGATTCGTTCGCCGTGATGTGCGTGAAGCACGACTACCAGCCGACCGACGAGGTGAAGTTCCTCGGCAACGTGCAGACTCGTTACGAAAAAAAGAATTGGTCGAGCGTGATGCTGTTCAACAACGAACGCTGTCGCACGCTCACACCCGACGTCGTGGCGAATGAATCGGGGTTGTACCTGCACCAGTTCAAGTGGTTGGACGGCGATCATCTCATCGGCGGGCTGCCGGTGACGTGGAACTATCTCGTCGGCGAGATGACGATGCCGGGAGTCCCCAAGCTCATCCACTACACACTCGGCGGGCCGTATTTCGAGGGTTACCGCGACTGCGAACATGCCGACGTGTGGCGCAGTGCCCATGAGCAGATGCTCTCCGCAGCCAAGGGCTGACGAGCGTGGTGCGTCGCGACGAGCGCTCGTGGGTGTTCGTCGTTCGGGGTGCGCCCGACATCGACAACATCATCCCCGTTGCCTGGGCGGCGGCGCAGCAAGGTCGGCATGTCGTAGTCATCGTCGCAAGTCGTTACGCGTCGGATCGTGATCGGCGGTTCGGCTTGCTGGCCGGGTGTGCTCACGTTGCCGTCATGCAGCTTCCCGAGGCGGACGTGGCTACGGGATGGGGACGTTTGCAACGTGTGCGCTGGTGCCGACTAAGGGTACGACGACTGTTGCGACGGATCAATGCGGGGCTGGTGTGCGTGGAATGGGGCGACGGAATCACCGGTGAGTCGACGTCGCTTCTTGCGGGGCTGAAGAAGCGAGTCCTGTCCGATTTCGTATTGCAGGTGCAATATGCCGCGCGCGACCTCGGTATTTTGACCGTCGCCCTGCCGCACGGCCACAGCGTGAAAACGAACCTCGTGCGCAGCCCGCACGTTCAGGCCGCTCTCGATGCACACGGCGGAAAGTTGCCCTTCTCCAATCGGGATTCTTTCGCCGCCTACGTGTTCTGCTCGGAGTACCACCGTGACGTCATCGTCTCCAACTCGACGATGAGCGGACGCAACGCAGTGGTGTGGGGCAGCGCACGGTTCAGCGAAGCATGGATTGCCCAACTCACCGCACTCACCGCCGGAACGGTGACGATCGCCCGGCGGGCGAACACGCGGCGGGTGCTGTTCTTCGTGCCGAAGTGGCACAACCTCGTCGATCGGGCGGGTACGATCGAGTTGCTCACCGCGCTGTCGCGCGACCCTCGTCTGCACGTATTGGTGAAGGCGCACCCGCGCGCCGATCACACGTCGCTCACTGTCGACGAGCGGTCGGCGCTCACCGGCGGCGGATCACTCGAGTTCATCGAGGGGCCGGCCGAATCGGCTGCCCTTCTCGGTGAATGCGACGTGCTCGTCGACGTGGACTCGAGCATCGCACTCGACGCGGTGGTGCGCGGAATTCCCTACGTGCGGCCGAGATGGTTGCAGGACGCATCGGTGACGACGATCTGGGACCGCAGCTCCGTCGCGCACCAACCGGCGTCGCTGCGCGAGACGATCGAGCTGCTCACGAGTGACGGGTTGACGGGCGGGGTCCCCGACAATGCGTTCATCGACGAAGTGATCGGTGGTCGCGGAGCTGCACCGCTTGAGCGCTACGTCGCCGAACTCGCGCGCATCGCCCGCTAGGCGTTACCTGCATGTTAGCTAAGTCATTGATGTCGCAAAATCATCTACGATTATTGATAATGAACGTGTTTCTCAAAATTGGTCGTCAAGCACTTGTGTTGGGATTTGATCCAAGAAAGACGCTTGCCGTCCTCCGGCACGGGCGCCAAGTTTGGAGCGACCGACGAGAATTTCACAGGCAACTTAAGATCAGTCGGTTCGCAGGAGATTTTGCCACGGGTTCACAGTGGCTTTTTTTTGAGGATCGTTTCGACAATGCCGGGACTGCATCGGGACACTACTTCCATCAAGATCTGTTGGTTGCGCACGCCATTTTCAAGAATCAACCGAAACGACATGTGGATGTAGGCAGTTCAATATATGGATTCGTATCTCATGTTGCCAGCTTTCGTGAGATTGAAGTTATAGATGTTCGCCCTTTACCTGACACCGTCCACGGAATCAAATTCCGACAAATGGATATAACCGACATTGAAAGTGTTCCTGAGAGGGTCTGTGACTCCCTTTCATCTCTGCACGCCGTAGAGCATTTCGGGCTAGGCCGTTACGGAGATCCCATAGATGCTGATGGTTGGTACAAAGGATTAAAAAGCTTTGCAAAAATGCTCATTGCTGGCGGCACTTTGTACTTCTCTGTGCCAACATCGAAGCACCAACGAGTCGAATTCAACGCACATCGCGTATTTTCTGTGCCATTTCTTGAGAAGGTTCTGACTGAGGATTTTGAGGTCGAGGAAATCAGTTTTGTAAACGACGAAGGTTCGGTGATAACCAATTGCTCTCTGACCGACAAAGATTTTCGCGATTCCTTTGGTTGTGAGTACGGCTGCAGTATTTGGACTTTGAAGAAGAAAGAGAAGTACCAGGCATCTTGATTGTCTGAGTCCCGTCTCTGAGTATCAGGCGGCGACGGCGAAGTCACGCTTGTGGGCTCGTTGCCAACGCACCATGTTGCGGGTGTGGGTGACGATCCACAGCGTGCTCATGGCGATGAAGCCCGGCTTGTTGAACACGATCGCGTAGGCGAGCCACGGAAACGAATGGGCGAGCACGATCGCCCAGCCCCACCATTTGCGGGCGCCGACCAACCAGAAGCCGGCAATGCCGACCACTTCACAGATGAGCAGTCCCCAGGTCCACAGTGCTTCGTTCGACATAAGGATTCAGTCTGAAGATCGGCGCACTGCAAAAACCGATGAATTAAGCGCTAGATTCGGCTCATGGCCGATGAAACGGAGGCAACTGACCGCACTGACCGCGAAATCCTCGCCATCTTGCTCGATGATGCGCGGATCTCGTGGCAAACTCTCGGTGACCGGGTGCATTTGTCGCCGAATGCGGTCGCCGAAAGGGTGCGGCGCCTCATGCGCCGGGGGATCATCCGCCGATTCACCATCGACATCGATCAGCGGGCATTGGGCCGTGACCTTATGGCGGTCATTGATGCGCGGATCACCGCCGATGACGGCTTCGACGAGGCGGTACGAGCGCGCGACGACGTTGTTTGGGCCTCACACGTGACGGGGGTGCCCGACGTAAAGATTGCCGTTGCCTGCGACGGCACGGCGGGTCTTGACGCCTTTTTGCAGTGGCTGCACAGCCGGGGGGCAACCGACACCCGCACTGATGTCGTCCTGCGGCCGATCAAGTAGCCGGCTCGGCCGGGTCACACCGACCCCGGTAGTTGGTTAGCAGTCTCATCGGTAGAGTGCTAACCCGCGATACCCCCTGATATTCACGTTTGACATCCCAAGGAGTGAGAGATGCCGAAGATCATTCTGTTTGACGAGCAGGCCCGCCGTGGTTTGGAAGCCGGCATGAACAAGTTGGCCGACGCGGTGCGCGTCACCCTCGGACCGAAGGGTCGCAACGTCGTTCTTGACAAGAAGTGGGGCGCCCCGACGATCACCAACGACGGCGTGTCGATCGCCAAGGAGATCGAACTCGAGGATCCCTACGAGCGCATCGGCGCCGAGCTGGTGAAGGAAGTGGCGAAGAAGACCGACGACGTTGCCGGTGACGGTACGACGACGGCAACCGTGCTCGCGTGGAGCATGGTGCACGAGGGGCTGCGCAACGTCGCCGCCGGCGCCAACCCGATGAGCTTGAAGCGGGGCATCGAGATGGCGGTTGAGGCTGCCGTGGCGAGCGTGAAGTCACTCGCCAAGGAAGTCGACAACAAGTCGCAGATCGCCCAGGTCGCCTCGATTTCGGCGGCCGATACCGAGATCGGCGAGATGATCTCGCAGGCGATCGACAAGGTGGGCAAGGACGGCGTCATCACCGTCGAAGAGAGCCAGACCTTCGGCATGGAGATGGATCTCGTCGAAGGAATGCGCTTCGACAAGGGCTACATCTCGCCGTACTTTGTCACCGATCCCGATCGCATGGAGGCCGTGCTCGACGACCCGTACATCCTGTTCGTGTCGAACAAGATCACCGCGGTGCGCGACCTTCTGCCGCTACTCGAAAAGGTGATGCAGGGTGGTCGACCGCTCGTCATCATCGCCGAGGACGTCGAGGGTGAGGCTCTCGCAACGCTCGTCGTCAACAAGATCCGTGGCACGTTCAAGAGCGTCGCGGTGAAGGCACCCGGCTTCGGCGACCGCCGCAAGGCGATGATGCAGGACATGGCGATTCTCACGAAGGGCCAGGTCATCAGCGAGGAAGTCGGACTCAAGCTTGAGAACGCCACGATGGATCTGCTCGGCCGGGCGAAGAAAGTGGTCGTCACCAAGGACGAAACGACGATCATCGAAGGTGCCGGAGACGACGCCGACATCAAGGGTCGTATCAACCAGATCAAGACCGAGATCGACAACACCGACAGTGACTACGACCGCGAGAAGCTGCAGGAGCGCCTCGCCAAGTTGTCCGGTGGCGTTGCGGTGCTCAAGGTCGGCGCAGCAACCGAGGTGGAGCTGAAGGAGAAGAAGCACCGCATCGAGGACGCGGTGAGCACGACGAAAGCTGCCATCGAAGAGGGCGTCGTCCCCGGCGGTGGCGTGGCGTTGCTGCGCTCGCAGGCCGCGGTGCTCACGCTCGCAGCGAGCCTTACCGGTGACGAAGCGACGGGTGCCAAGCTCGTGGCTCGCTCGCTCGAGGCGCCGCTGAAGCAGATCGCCGAGAACGCCGGTCTCGAGGGTGGAGTCGTCGTCGAGAAGGTGAAGGGTCTCACCGGAACGCAGGGCCTCAACGCCGCCACCGGCGACTACGAGGACCTCGTCAAACTCGGTGTCATCGACGCCGCAAAGGTGACGCGCTCGGCGCTGCAGAACGCAGCATCGATTGCCGCTCTCTTCCTCACCACCGAAGCGGTCATTGCCGACAAGCCCGAGGAAGCGCCCGCAGGCGGTGGCCACGACCACGGAATGGACGACTTCTAAGTCGACCAGCAGACTGGAGGAGTGACCGAACTCCTTTATCTCCGCGACGCGTACCTCACGTCGTTCACCGCCACGGTGGTGGCTGCACGTGAGGACGCAGTCGCGCTCGACCGCACCGCGTTTTATCCGACCGGAGGTGGGCAGCCGCACGACCTCGGCACGCTCGACGGGTTGCCGGTGCGTGACGTACGCACGGAAGCCGACCTCGTGTGGCACGTCGTTGACGGACCGGTGCCCGCGGTCGGCGCAACCGTCGAAGGAGCCATCGACTGGGAGCGGCGCCACAAACTCATGCGCACCCACACGGCGTTGCACGTGTTGTGCGGAGTCATCTGGAACGAGTGGCGCGTGCCGGTCACCGGCGGAAACATGGAGCCGCTGTCGGCGCGGATGGATTTCGAGTTCGATCCGCTGCCCGAGGGGTTCGCCGGGCGAGTGGAATTGCTCGTCAACGAAGCACTTGCTCGTGATCATCGCATCGAGGTGGCGTTCCTCCCGCGTTCGACCGCCGTCATGGACGAGGATCTCATTCGTACCAAGGTGAGCCTCATTCCCGAGACGGTGAGTGAAATTCGCGTGGTCGACATCGTCGGATTGGACAAGCAAGCCGACGGCGGCACGCACGTGAATTCAACGAACGAAGTGGGACGAATCCGGGTGCTCAAAACCGAGAACAAAGGCAAGGGCAACAAGCGGATCCGGCTCGAGGTGGTCGATGCCTGACACCCCGGTGGTGGGATCCGAACGCGAGGTGGTGATCAACGACCGACAGCTCGGTGGGCGAGAGTTGTGCACGGCTCTTGCCGCCACGACGGATCGATGGCTGGCCGGCATCTTCGCGCAAGCCGTTGCCGATCACCGGCCACGGGGGTCGGCGGCACTGCTTGCGGTGGGCGGGTACGGGCGCGGTGAACTTGCACCGTGGAGCGATCTCGACGTGTTGCTGTTGTTTGAGGGGCGCACTTCGCCCGACGAGTTCGCTGCGGCGTTGTGGTATCCGCTGTGGGACGCCGGACTGAAGGTCGGGCATGCGGTGCGTACGCCGAAGCAGACCCTGCAATTACTCGACGACGAACTTGATGTGGCGACGGCTCTACTCGACGGTCGCGTCGTTGCCGGAGACACGGAGTTCGGCACGTCGCTCGTCGAGCGTGCACGCACGAAGATGAAGCGCGACGAACGTCGCTGGTTGCGTCGAATACACGAGCGGGTGACCAACCGCCACAAACGAGTCGGTGAAGTTGCGTTCGTTCTCGAACCGGACGTGAAGGAAGGTCGTGGCGGGTTGCGCGACGTTCATGCACTCGGTTGGGCGGCGCGCCTCGGGATGAGGTTGCCGAGCGACGACGAAGTCGCACTGCGTGATGCCTACGACACTTTGCTGTCCGTGCGCGTTGCGGTACATCGTGCGGTGCAACGGCCCGTTGACGTATTGCGACTGCAGGACCAGGACGTCGTTGCCGACTTGGCCGGGTACGGTGACGCTGACGACCTAATGGCGGCGCTTGCTGCTGCAGCGCGGCGCATCACGTGGATCGCCGACGAATCGTGGGCACAACTCGACCCGCCCCGCAACAGCAGTCCGGTGCCACAACGGATCGCACCGGGTGTCGACGTGCGTCACGGCGAGGTGCACCTAGCCGACGATGCAGATCCCGCAGGGGATCCGACCTTGGTGTTGCGCCTGGCCACGGCAGCCGCACGGCGCCGGCTGCGCATCGATCGCGGGTCGTTGGAACGACTTGCGGACCTCATGCCGACTTGGCCCGATCCCTGGCCCGCCGGGGCGAGTGACGACCTCGTTGCCTTGTTGTGCGAAGAGCATGCGGCGATTCCGGTCATCGAGTCGCTCGATCATTACGACCTCTGGTCGCGAATCATTCCCGAATGGACCCCCGTACGCAGTCGTCCGCAACGCAACGCGTTCCACCGCTTCACGGTTGACCGACACCTGTGGGAGGTGGTCGCCAATGCGGCACAACTTCGTCACCGAGTTGGACGCGCCGACTTGCTCGTGCTTGGGGCGTTGTTCCACGATCTTGGCAAGGGTTATCCGGGTGATCACACCGAAGCCGGAATGGAACTGTTCGATCGCATCGGACCACGGATGGGATTGAATCCCGACGACGTCGAGGTTGTGCGCACGCTCATCGAACACCATTTGTTGTTGCCGGACGTTGCGACGCGACGCGACCTGTCCGATGCTGCGACGATTCAGCTGGTTGCAGATGCCGTCAGAACCGGCGACGTTCTCGAGTTGTTGCACACCCTCACCATTGCCGACGCCACAGGAACCGGACCAACTGCGTGGGGTCCGTGGAAGGAGGACCTGGTGGCAACCCTCGTGGAGCGCACTCGTGAATTGCTGAGCGGTCACGAGCCGGACGGCGCACGATGGCAACTGTTTCCCGACGAAGCGACGTTGCTCATGATGGCGCGAGGTGACCTGCAGTTTCACGCCACCGGTGACACCGTCACGGTGACAGGTGACGACCAGCCCGGAGTCTTCAGTACGGTCGCGGGGGTTCTTGCGATGCGCGGCCTGGACGTTCTCGCAGCCGAGGCTCACAGTGATGCCCAGGGTCGGTTCGCGAATCGATTCCACGTGCGCGACGACATGCAGGTCGATTGGGAACAGATCGAACGTGACGTTCGCGGTGCGCTTGACGGACGCGTATCGGTTGTGGAGCGATTGCGGGAGCGTGCATCGACGTACCGTCCGACTCCGCGGCGCAGCGCCGCCGCGCCGATCGACGTGCTCGTTCGCCTCGACGACTCGGCATCGTCGGATTCGACGATGATCGAGGTGCATGCCCGTGACAAGGTGGGATTGCTGTTCGAGCTCACCCGCGCAATCGCCGAACTGGGTCTCGATCTTCGCCATGCGCGGATACATACGATGCACGACGAAGTGGTCGACACGTTCTACGTGCGCACGTCCGAAGGTGGCAAAGTCGTCGATCCCGACTTGCGTCACCGACTCGAAGCGACGTTGTCGGCCGTAGTCGCGTCGTAGTCGAGTCGTAGGGCGGGATCAACCGCCGTTTTGCTCGCGCAGGAAGCGTTCCACCTCGTCGACGAGGTGTGATGCGTCCTCGTCGCTGGCTTCCTCGACGAAGTCGAACTGCAACTGGTCGTCGCTCACCTCGTCGCTGATCATCATCCCGGTATCCGTCGCAGTTTCGAGTCGTTCGACGTACTGCAACAAATCCTCGTCGTCGTTGACGAGTTGGTTGACCTGTTCCTCGTAGCGCTCGATGAGACTCATCACCGCGGCAACCGGTGCCGGCTTACCGATGATCTGGCATGCACGACGCATGAGCGCAAGGGATGCTTTTGGTGACGGCACCTGTGACGCATAAGCGGGTACCGCAGCCCACAAGGACGCCGAAGGGATTGCGGCATCCGAGCACGCATCGTGCAACACACCGACGATCCCGGTGGGGCCCTCGTACCGGCTGCGCTGCAGGTTGAAGCGAGCGAGAACCTCGGAATCCGTCGCGGTGCCGATGAGCTGCACCGGACGACTGTGGGCAACGTCGGCGAGGAGGGCGCCGAGAGTCAGCACGAGAGGGGCACGGAAATGTTCGGCAACACCGACGATTTGGGCGGCGAAATGCCGCCAACGCAGGCTCGGTTCGGGGCCCAAGATGAGGATGATGTCGCCCCCGGCGCCGTTGACGTGCCACAAGCCGATCGTTGGCCACACGATCTGACGGTGCTCGCCGTCTCGCAGGCGTACGTGCGGCCGCACGGTTGCGTAGTCGGTGTACGGCTCGGGATCGACCTCGGCGAGCGGTTCGGCGTTCCACGCCTCGACGAGTTGGCGCACTGCGGTCGACGCAGCGTCGGCGGCATCATTCCATCCGGTAAATGCGGCGACGATCGTCGGATTCGTCAGACTCGGCTTCGACAACCAGCGAATGGTTTCCAGGTTGGCCATTGATCGACACGCTACCCACCGCATCAAATGCGGAGGGGTACGCTCTGTGTAATGTCGGCAACTACCGTGGAAATTGCCCGCGAGGCCACCGACGAGGTTCTCGAGGCGTTGCACCGACTCATCCCACAACTGTCGTCATCGAGTGCCCCGGTGTCGGAAGCGGAGTTGCACGACATCGTGACGTCCGATAGCAGCGTGCTTTTCATTGCGCGACTCGACAACCGAATCGTCGGATCACTGACTTTGGCGACGTTTCGAATCCCCACGGGAATTCGTGCCTGGATCGAAGACGTCGTGGTTGACGAAAGCGCCCGTGGTCACGGTGTGGGCGAGGCACTGAACAGGGCGGCACTCGACGAGGCAAAGCGGCGCGGTGCAAAGACCGTCGATCTCACGTCGCGGCCCTCGCGCGAGGCAGCCAACCGCTTGTACCGGCGGATCGGTTTTGCCGCCCGTGAAACGAACGTGTACCGGTACGAGCTGTCGTAGGTGGTGGTATGAGCGACATCGTCGACAGTCCGAGTGAGTGGGTGGCCGATCACATTCGCCGTTACGTCGCCACGAACGGCGAGGACGGGCACTTCTGGAACGGCGTTCCGTGCTTGTTGCTCACCACCGTCGGTCGCAAGTCGGGAGTGCGGCGACGCACCGCACTCATCTACGGGCGCGACGGTGACGACTACGTGATCGTCGCGTCAAAAGGCGGTCATCCGCACAATCCGCTGTGGTACGAAAATCTCGTCACGAATCCGGTGGCGGAGTTGCAGGTTGGTGCCGAGGTGTTCGAGGCAGTGGCATCAACGTATGCCGAAGGTTCGGCTCGCGAGTCGGCATGGAAGACGATGACCGGTCTGTGGCCCGCATTCGATGAGTATCAAGAGAAAGCCGGTCGACGAATTCCTTTGGTGAGGCTGCAACGCCGTTGACGGCAACGCCCGCCGAACTTACGTCGGCGTGTCGAGCTGTATGTCGGAGACCTTGATCAAACGAAACTGAGAACGAATCGCCCGCGGGCGCCGCCGGCTTCGAGCAGTTCGTGCGCACGCCACGCCTCGGCAGCGCCAAAGACTCCGGCGACGCGAGGATGCAGGTGACCGCTGTCGACGAAGTCGACCAACTCGGCGAGCTTGAGTCGTTCGCGCGCGTACTCGCGCACCCATACGGGGTGAGCGGAGATGCCCCGCGGACACGGCTCGTTCCAGCCGCGCACGGTGGCAATCGCGCCACCGTCACGCAGTGCGGGGAGAAGCGCGTCGTGCTGCAGTGATCCGTCGGCGATCGCATCGACACCATCCGGGAAATGTTCGCGAATGGCATGTGCGACGTCTGGACCGCGTGCAACGACGACGTCCGCACCGAGACCGGCAACGAGGTCTCGGTCGGATTCCTTCGCATCTGCAATCACCCGCAACCCGGCCACCTTGGCCAGCTCGATGACGCAGCCACCGAAAGCACCAGCCGCACCGGTGACTGCGAGAGTCGCCCCGAGGGGAAGGTTCAACAGATCGAGGCAGCGACGCGCGGTGAGCCCGTTCATCGGCACGGTTGACGCTTCGATGAGCGACACCGACGACGGTGCACCGACAACCGAATCACCGGGGAGAGCGACGTACTGCGAATAGGCGCCGTGCGAACCGTGCGGCACGACGATGCCCACGACATGATCTCCGGGGCGGACGTGGCGGACGTTTGCACCGACACTTTCGACGATCCCGGCGACATCCATGCCGGGGACGAACGGTGGAGTCAGCCCCTCGTACGCCTGGCGCCGTGCACCACTTCGCGTCAACGTGTCGGTGGGATTCACCGCCGCGGTATGCACGCGCACGAGCACGCCGTCGGCGTCATGCGTCGGAACCGGCAGCGTGAACTCGCGCAACTCGCGAGGTCCACCGAATTCGCCGATACCGATGACGTTCATCGAACCCACCTTCACAGGGTACGAGACGTCGCACGTAGCATCGCGACGTGCTCTTCGCCTCGGCTGCATCACCACGGTCGTTCGCCCGGGATGCATGGCTGTTGCCCGGGTGGGCAACCGAAAGCGCACACGCACTCATCACGGATCTTGAAAAAGTGGTTGCGTTGTCGCCGTGGCGCCGCGTCGTGACGCCGGGAGGCAAACCGATGTCGGTCGACATGACCAACTGCGGTGACTGCGGGTGGGTGTCGGACCGCCGCGGTTACCGCTACGAATCGACCGACCCGGTCACGGGTGTGCCATGGCCGACGATGCCGGAATCGTTTCGTTCACTGGCGGCGGGCGCTGCTGCAGCAGTCGGTTTTGCACACTTCGACCCGGATGCGTGTCTCGTCAACCGGTACGTACCCGGAGCGAAGATGGCATTGCATCAGGACCGCGACGAGCGGGACATGACCCAACCGATCGTGTCGGTGTCGCTGGGTCTACCGATCACGTTCATGTTCGGAGGGCCCGTGCGTTCCGACCCGACGACTCGCATCGCACTTGAGCACGGCGACGTCGTCGTGTGGGGTGCATCGTCACGACTGTTCTTTCACGGAGTCGGAACGCTGCGCGCCGGACTGCACCCGGTGACGGGTGCTGCGCGAGTCAACCTGACGTTTCGGCGAGCGCGATAGTACGGCGCGACGAACGTCGCGCGTGCCATTCGAGCACGACGAGCATGCCAAAGGTCGGCATGAAGGGAATGTTTTGGCGGAACGAGTTGAAATCGGTGAGGGTGACCAAGCCGATGTAGAAACCGAATGCGACGAGCACGGCAACGTGACGACGCTGCGGAGTGCGGAAAGCGACGATTACTCCGAGTGTGAACAACACGGGTATGACGATCGTTTCCGACAGCGCAAGTCGAGAGACGAGCAGAGTCCACACGGAGAAATCGCTCGTCGTCTCCGTAACGGTGAGAAACTGCAGTCCGACGAAGTTCGAGGCGACCTGCAGCACAGGTGAGATTCCCCAGCGGTGTCCGTACGTCGCCGGTGCACCGTTGCCGAGCAACACTGCTCCCGCTCCGTACGACACGTACCCAACCAACACACCACCGATGATCCGAACGGCTGATCCACCCACCCGAACGTGGGCACGCGGCACGCGCAACAGCCACGAGGTTGCGAGACCCACCGTGAGAGCGGCAGCAAGGTGCGGGCGGAGCGTTGCCAGTGCAATCAGTGACCACAGGCGTACGTCGAAGCGGTGTGACCACAAGACGACCGTGGCGAGGAGCATCATCGTCGTTTCGCGCAGCGCCAACGTGCTGTACAGAACCGCGATCGGTCCGAGTGCGGTGAGGTACGCAGTGACGAGCGTCGGTCGTACACCGGCAAGCGTCAGCCGGGCATTCACGAAGCGAACGAGCAGTAAAAGAGACACGATCGACACCGTTTTCAACGCCAAAGCGGGGTCGATGCCCGCGTAGTGAAGCATCGTCGCGGGCAGCGTGTACACCGGCTTGCCGAAAGACAGCCACCAGGAGGGTTGCAGCGGCAGTCCGATCTCGGTGATGGCAACGACGATGGATGCGTAGTAGCGCTGATCGTTGGAGTAGAAGATCAGTTGATTTTCGGCCCCGTAACGCTGGTACAGCACGGCGACGAGAATCGACCAGGAGATGACGTGCATTCGCGACAGCAGACCGTCACGCCAGAACAGCCCGAGGACCACAAACGAAATGAGTGCCAGCTGCAGGTAGTACATCGCGGACATCACCGGCTGCGAATTGCCACGACGACGATGCGCCGAACGTACTTGATGAGTGACCACAGTGCTGCCCACGCCCATGTGGGTGTCGAGATGAGCCCCGATCGCCTCATGAACCGAAGTGCATTGAGCTCCTTTCTTTCCATGCGGTGGAGTTGACTACTCAGGCCCGATTCGCCGTACGGAGCCTTGAACAAAGTGGCCAGCGGTGCATCGACGAGCAGCGCCGGGCCGTGACCGGCAACAATCTCCATCCACAAGAGGTAATCCTCGGTCATGTCGCGGCTCGGGTTGAATCGCTGCGCGATGTCGCGTCGCAACATCACACTCGGAGTGGAAAACGCATTTTTCACGAGCAGTGAACGCAACGTCACATGTTTCACCGCAGGCCGCTCCGTGCCCAGTTCACCGAGCGAGCCCGACTCGTCGACTCGGTAGCGGTGACCGCTCACTGCACACTGCGGTGCACCGGCCATGGCTGCGCCCTGTATCTCGAGCTTGCGTGGATGCCAGGCGTCGTCGGCGTCGAGGAAAGCGACAAATGCATGCGATGCGCGATCCCAACCGACGTTGCGAGCCGTGCCGGGTCCGACATTTTCGCCCAGGCTGACAACCGACACGTTGAGCCGTGGATGGGCAACTGCGAGCGCGTGTGCAACTGAGACCGTGTCATCGGTGCTGCCGTCGTCGACGACGATGACCTCACGCGGCAGTTCGGTTTGGGCCGCAACGGACGCCACGGCCCGCTCCAAGGTGGCAGAAGAATTGAAACACGGGATGACGACCGAAACGTCACTCACAGAATTCGGTCCCACGCACCGAGCACCTTGCGCTGGGCAGTCGCCGGTGAGTCGAGTGCCCACATGTCGATGCGTGGTACCCGTAATTTCTGCTCGGACGAAACGAACGTGCCGGAGTCGCTGCACGCAGCCGCGACGTACCCGGCCGACGCAACGGCGGCATGAACCCTCTGGTCGTGGGCACCGTGCGGGTACGACATGGTGTCGACGGTACGTCCCAGTGCATCTTCGAGCGAGCGTCGCGCGATGGACAGCTCACCGCGCAGCTCGACGTCGTCGAGTCTCGTCAGCGGCACGTGGCGGTAGCCGTGGGCACCGATCCCGACCCCCGTCAGCGAACCGAGGTCGCGCAGCTGATCGATCGACATGTGGACGGAAGGGTCCGAAGCGAGGTGTTCGGCGCCGACGAACACGTGCACCGGGATGTTTTCGGCGACGAGCAGCGGTACGGCCATGTCGATGAAACTTCGGTATCCGTCGTCAAAAGTGACGGCGATCCCCGGCGTCGGAACACCGCCGAACGGCACGAACCGGGTGCCGCTGCGACCGGCAAGGTCAACGATGGCCCGCACGTGTTCGGTGAAGCGGCTCGGTGACATCGAGTACAGATTGGGATCCATGCCAGCAACACGTTCACCGATGGCGTGGTACATCAACACCCGGGTTCCCTCGGTGAGTTTCGGGCGCTCCACGACGGCGAGCAGGCGGGCGATGAGATCGCCGAGGGCGTACTTTCCGCGGTTCATTCCGTGCGCTGAAGAAGTGATTGGGTCACGCGACGCGCGACGACACGATCCTACCGAGCAAGGAACGCAGAATCGCAGGCGACGCTGCGTCCCACTCGCCGAGGTACCGCACGTCGTGAGCGCCAACACCGTGTTTGAAGTCGTACACACCTTTGTTACGCACGGGATCGACGCCACCCATGTCGAACTTGCCGACGCCCCGACGAGCCAGCTCGTTCATGAGTTCCCACAAAGCAACGTGCGAGGAGTATCGACGACGTCCTTCGATGCTCGTCGCTGCAATGATGTCGAATGCGGCGCCCGAGCAGATGATCGCTCCGCGAACGGCATGGAGGTCACCGTTGCCATCGCGGCATTGCACGACGACAAGTCGGTCACCAAATTCCTGAATCAATGCGGTGATTCGTTCGGATTGTGAACGCCAGTCGACGACGTGGGCGCCCTTGAAGTTTTGCAGTTCGTCGTGCAAATCAGCAATTGATCGGGGATCGGGTGACGTCCACACCGAGACGAGATTGTCGCGTGAGCGACCCCGTTTCAGGTTGCGTGACCAATTGGACGAGCATGCGGCGAGTCGAGTCGCCTCGTCGTCTTGCAACGGCACGATCAGCGATTGCCCCGACGACAACGGTGCGTCGACGGTGCTCCAACCACCGGCACGCAGGGCCTGCTCGTCCGTATCCCTCGATGCATGCGTTGCGCCGAGGCGAACGTAGTGAATGACGGCGCGTCGTGCGGCACGAAGATTCGCAAGCACGTCGGCAGTCGTGCACGCCGACACGTCACCCAGCGGCGAACCCGGCGCCCAGGCAACGACTGCTCCCGGCGCCGTCTGTTTCACGAGCAGCTGCACGGCACATCGTCCGGCCGGGTCGGTCAAGCGCAGTGGCGACCATCCGTCGTCAGCCTTGAATCGGGCCCATCCCGAGTAGGTATAGGGCGACGTTGCACCAAGTTCGTCAATGAGTCGATCCCACGAAGCATCGGACCCGCCGAATGGAGCAAGTCGGCTCACAGGAAGTTCACCAGGCGGACGCGGCGGTAGAAATCGGGAACGACGTGGAGGCTCGACGGAAGGTCCGGCCACGAGGTGACCTCGAGGCCGGTACCGCGCAGTGCGCGACGAACGGCGGGCAGTTGATCGTCCCAGGCGATGAGCGGATAACCCTGTGGTGACACACCCACGGGGAGTTCGGAAAAAATTGGCGTACACGGAGCGTCGGCAAGGCGACGGGCAATGTCGGCGTACAGCGTTCGGCGTCGTGCGACCTCGGCGTCGACGTCGACCCGGTCGATGATTTCCCGGGAGGAACGATGCATGAGGTGACGCTCCGGCAACCGTCGCTCGAGCGACTCGTCGTTCGGTATCGCGTCCCGACCCGCCATGCGACGCATCAACCGAATGACGAATCGCATGACGTTCATCAGTGGAAGCCGGGTGCCGCGCTCGATCGTTGCCACCCACCTACGCACGAGCATCGCCGCGCCAATGCTGCGCCGCTCGACGTCGTTCGGCCCCGGCAGCGTCAGCGCCGGATCAACGACCACATCCGCAGCAATGCTCAGGTACGCGCCGTCGACGCTGCGAATCGTCTTGCGCACGCTCGTCATGCCGAGTGACACCCGTTCACCGAGCAGTCGTCCCTCGGCGTCGCGGCTCAGCCAGCCGTGCGCATTGTCCTCGATGAGCACCGCCCCGGTGCGCGCTGCGTACTCGCGGAATGGTGCCAGGTTCTGGGGAAATCCGAAGTAGTTGACGGCGACAACGGCGCGTGCCGGTGGCCAGTTCGACGAATCGGTGATGGTGAGCGACTCGGGCACCGGGTACCACTCGGGTGCAGCGCCGAGCGCGCTCAGCGCGGCAAGAACGTCGCGACAGATGAACGACGGCAGTAGCACCAGGTCACCGTGAGCAACCCCGGCAATGCGCAGCGCGTCCACCAACGCACCGCGCCCAAAGGCATACCAGTAGAGAGTCATCGGCGTGCCAATCGTGTCGGTGCAACGAGCAATGCAAGTCCGACCCAGGCACGCAACACGAGGGGTGACGTACGGATGCATTCGCCGTAGCGACGCAGCGCGTCTCTACGCTGCCCGCGTTCCTGATGCGCGCGTGCCGCACCGTATGCGACACGGGCGCGACGGTGGCGGTGCCGCAGCCGGATGCGCAACGATGCCGGGAGTTGGGCAACGTGACTGTTCACGACGGCGAGTTCGGCCGATGAATTGCGTTCGATCGCCGAGCTCGCACTTGCATCGTGGCGGCGGAATTCGCCGAGAACGTCGGAAATGAATGCGTACTTTGCGCCGCGTCGTGCCAGTCGAAGCCACAGGTCGTAGTCCTCGGCGGTGACGAAGTCGGTGCGCTCGTCGAAGCCGTGCAATTCGGCGAGCAATTCACGGCGCGCCACCACCGCCGACGTAGACACACAGTTGTGGCGGAAGAGCAGCCGTGCATAGCGGGCATTGTGCTCGGGGCCGTACGACACGTCGCGGAACGTGCCATCGGCGGACGTCCAGCGTTCCCCGTGGCACACGACGTCGGCGCCGGAGTCGAGCACCGCGACGCATCGCGCGAGCTTGTTGGGGTACCACGAATCGTCGGAGTCGAGAAACGCGACGTACGGCGAAGTGGCGAGAGACAGCCCGTGGTTGCGGGCCGCGGCGATGATCCCTTTGTTGGCGAAATCAACGATGTGCAGTCGTGGATCACCGAACGACGCAACCACCCCGTGAGTGTCGTCGGTCGAAAAATTGTTGACGATGATCGCGCGCCACGAGGTCATCGTTTGTGCGCGTACCGAACGCAGTGCATCGCCGAGGAAGTGGGCATGGTTGTACGTCGGAATGACGATGTCGACGGTGACAGGGGTGTCGGCGTGAGTCACGGGCGACCGCCGAAGGAATCGATGGCGAGATCGAGGAGGTCGTCGATCGTCGTGTCGGTGTCGAGAGTGGGGTGAAATCCGCACTTGCGCATGAGCGAAACGTCGAGACGGTAGGACTGGACCGGGGAATCGTCCGACTGGTTCGTCGACACGCGCATGTCGCGTCCGACCCGCGCCCGGGCTCGCGCGGCTACTTGTTCGGCCATGTCGCGAAGCGTCGTTGACGTGCCTGATCCGATGATGACGATCGGCGGCAGCACGTCGGCAGTACGTGCGAAGTGTGCGAGCGCGGCAGCGAGATCGGTGACCGGAACGAAGTCGCGCTCGTGCCGCCCGTGGCTGCGCAACTCGAGGTGTCCGTCGGTGACCGCCCGCTTGCACATGTCGGCGACGACCAAGCGCCACGTATCGACTGCGGGGTCGATTGGGCGACCGAATCCGTTCGCCAGCCGCAGACACGAATGCTCCATCGTCGAGTTGCGCACTACGTCCTCCGCCGCGAGGTGCGTGCTCGCATACGGACCCGATTGTCCGGTGGGGCTCGCTTCGCTCACCGTGCCGCGTAGAGCGTCGCCGAACACCTGCACGGTGGATGCATAGATGAAGCGTCGGACACCGGCTATTTCCGCGGCGCGCACGAGCGCCGCAGTTCCTTCCACGTTCACCCTCGTTGCAAGGACGGGATCGGCATTCGATTCGGTGTCACTCAATGCCGCGAGATGAACGACGATGTCGACACCGTCAACGAGAGTTCGCAGCGACGACTCGTCGAGCAGATCGCCCCGGCGCACCTTGCCCCGACCCTCCTCGCGATCGCGGCGACTGGTGAGGATGACGGTGTCGTGACGTGCAACCGCACTCGTGACGTGACCACCGAGGTGGCCGAATGCCCCGGTGACGAGGGTGGTCATGCCCGCTGATTCAGCCAGGGGCGAGGCATGTGCGAATCATCCGCATCACGACGATCGACTTCGGCGGGATCGTGGGGGAGCGATGCGCAGTTGACGACGAGTGCTGTCGACGAAGAGTCGTTGAAGAATCCGCTCCATACGAGCGGAGGAATGACGAGCAAACCGTAGTTGTCGTCGCCGATGGACAGGTCGTCGGTGCGCCCCGACGTCGCACTGTCGTTGCGATCATCAACGAGCAGGACGCGGACGTTTCCGACCGGGACGGCGAGGTTCGTGGTCATGCGCGTGTGGCGGCGCCAGGCCTTGACTGCACCGGACAGCACGGTCGAGAAGTACACCTCACCAAAGTCGACGAACCATTCGTCGGTGGATTTCAGCATGTGCATAACCGACCCACGGTCGTCGTCGATGCGGCGCAGCGGAACGAATCGCACCCCGGCAATCGTCGGTGTCACCACGACGTCACCCCACCCCGCCCATGTACGCCTCGATGTCGCTCGTCGTGGCTTCGGGTGCAGGCGTGCCCGTGTGAACCCGGCGATACCACTCGACGCTGCGGTGAATCGTCGTTTCGAAGTCGAACCGCGGCGACCAGAGCAGCTCGCGGTGTGCCTTGTCGCAGTTCAATTGGAGCAGTGTGGCCTCGTGCATCGCCGATGTATCGGGTTCGATGCGTACCTGTCCCGATCCCCACGTATCGCGGGCAAGCGTCGCCACTTCGTGCACGGTGTGGACGTTGTTTTCGTCGGGTCCGAAATTCCACGAATCTCCACCGCGCATCTTGCCCGCGAGAAGATTGCCGGCGAGCATCACGTATCCGGACAGCGGCTCGAGCACGTGCTGCCACGGACGCGTCGCTTCCGGACGACGCAACACGATTTCACCCGAGTCGATGAGCCCGCGCATGCAATCCGGAACGAGTCGATCGGGCGACCAGTCGCCGCCACCGACGACGTTGCCTGCTCTCGCGCTTGCCACACGGAGTCGGGTGTCGTCGTCGAAGTAGGAACGGCAATACGTGGCATAGGCAAGTTCGGCTGCGGCTTTCGACGCGCTGTACGGGTCGCGCCCACCGAGTTCGTCGTTCTCGTGGTAACCGCGTTGCCATTCCTTGTTGAGGTAACACTTGTCGGACGTGACGTAGACGAGCGCCGCGACGGATGTGACCGTGCGAACCGCTTCGAGAACGTTCAGCGAACCGATGACGTTCGTCGTGAATGTTTCGACCGGGTCGGCGTACGAGCGGCGAACGAGTGCCTGGGCCGCGAGGTGGAAGACCACCTCGGGTTCGATGCGTCGAACGTGGCCGTGCAGTGCGGACGCATCGCGGATGTCGCAATCGACGTGCGTGATGCGTGAACGGAGGTCGAGCAAATCGAAGTGTGACGGTGAGGTGTGCGGTGGCAGGGCAAGACCGGTGACATCGGCTCCGGCGAGTTGCAGCCAGTGGGCGAGCCACGATCCCTTGAAACCGGTGTCACCGGTGATGAGCACGCGCCGACCGCGCAACGCGGCGAGCGATTCCGTCAGAGACACCGTCAGCGCTTCCACGGAGCCTCGTTGCGTCGATCGAGGTCGCCGAGCAGTTCCCAGTCGCGGTGGGTGTCCATGCACTGCCAAAAACCGTCGTGTTCGTACACGCTCAACTGTCCGTCACGAACCATTCCCTTCATCGGCTCGACTTCGAACACGAGATCCTCGCGGTCGGCGAGGTAATCGAACACCTTCGGGCGACATACGAAGTACCCGCCCGAGATGCGACCCTCGGACGTTTGTGGTTTTTCGTTGAACGACGTTGCGACACCGTCGGCACCGTAACGAACTTCGCCGAACCGACTCGGCGGGCGTACCGCGGTGAGGGTCATGGCACGATCGCGCCGTTCGTGCGAGGCGATGAGTTCGTCGATGTTCACGTCAGTAACGCCGTCACCGTACGTGAGCATGAACGACTCGCCGTCGACGTGTTTGCGCACCTTCGCAACCCGCCCACCGGTCATCGTTGCGGTTCCGGTTTCGGCGAGCGTCACCGTCCACGTGCGATCGGATCGTCCCGTGTCGTCAATGTCGACGTTGACGACGAGGTCATCGCCGTCCCGGCGCACGACGGAACCGCGATCGGTGAAATACGAGCGAATGACGTCGCCCTTGTAGCCGAGGCAGAGGATGAAGTCCCGATGCCCCCACGAGGCGTAGTACCGCATGATGTGCACGAGGATCGGCTCGCCACCGATGCGAATCATCGGCTTCGGAACGTCGTCGTCGACGCCGCGGATCCGCGTGCCGAGTCCTCCACACAAAATGACGACTTTCAACGAAGACAACCCCACGCGTTCGTGGGTTCAGCCTACCGAGCGGTCACTGCGCGAGCACGGCGCCACGCTCGGCGAGCGCGGCACGAATACGCACGTTGCCGGGATCGAACGTCATCACCCTCGGAACGATCGTTGCAGCGACCGCACTCCACGCATCGTCACTGCTCGCGCGTGCGAAGTCGACGACGCGACGCACGTCGGCGTCGCCGTCGCTCGACGTCCAAAAGGCACCCTCCGCGGCGAGTGGCGAGGGAAAACCGAAGCGGAATTGCGCAACATCGTCATCGGTGCATCCGACGGATCGAAGGTGCGCACCACGCGCCGCAACGAATGCCACGCGTCGTCCGCGGGAGAGCATTTCGTAGCCGAGGGTGCTGTCAACGCACGCGACGACCTCGGCCGACGAGGCGATCTCGTAGGACGCAGTCTCCGACCCTTTCGGCACGAACTCGAACGGCTTCCCCGCGCACCATTGTGCAAAGAATTCCCGTTCATGCCGAAATGATGCGGGGCGACGACCGATGACGGTGAGTCGCATGCCGCTCTCCGAGCACAGCGCAGCCAGAGCACGAGCGACTTGGCCGTCGACCGAATGAAAGACCGAAGCGGACACTGCGCGTTCACCGAGGTACGTCAACGTCGCCGAAGCGCGACCATCGGGGAAGATGTCGACGTGATCGAGGCCCGAGTACTGAGAGATGAAAACGATTCGCCCGGGTTCGCGAGCAACGGCGGGCAATGCGATCGAGTTGTTCTTGGCACTGCCGATTTCGGCCGTCGCGCACTCGATGTGCGAGCGGTACATCGCCGAGTGGTCGGGGCCGAAGGTGAGCACAAGATCGGCCGCCGGGCGGATGTCTGAAAAGTCGCGTCGCAGTGTCGTCCACAGGTCGCCGGCGGGAACCGGTGCTCCCGTGCCGCGAATTCCGTTCTGGACGACGACCACCCGCGTCGACGGTGAGACGTGCCGAAACGTGTACAGGTGGGCATTCGAATCGATCGCCGACACGAGCAGGCGAGGTCGCGAAACCGCGACGAAGTTGCGGCAGTAGTCGTACCAACTGCGACCGCCGCGAAGGATCGTGCGCAGCAGAATCGGAACGTTGATCTCCTCGAAGTGGTTGTCGAACACGTCGTAGGTTCCGGGCCGAAGCAGCGCGGTGATCGGGTCGGATGCGTAGCGATCGAACACGAGCACACCGTCCGATGCGGGTCTCCGCCATGTCCAGCGGGCCGAGCGCAACGTGCGAATGACGCGTGCGAGGCGGGTCACGAATCGAGCGTTCCCCGCAACAGGGCTTCGGCGATGCGCATGTCGAGTGGCGTGTCGACGTCGAGGGAGCTCTCGTGGTCCATGACGAAACAACGTGGTTGCGGTGCAACGACGGAGTTGTATCGGCGAATGTCCCCGGCTCGGGAGACGTATATCGCACCGTTGGCCCGGAAGTAACCGGGCAACTTCTGGCGCGGGGCTTCGAGCGTGGCGAGATCGCGGATGGGTTCGACCGCCCCGTCGGCATCGATCGTGAACGACTTCAGCGGATGGTGATCGCACTCGCACACGGAAATGACGCTGTGCGATGCACCGGTGGCGGCATTCGCCTGCCGGAACATTTTGATGGCTTGCGTGAGGTGTTCGTGCGTGCGCAGCGGAGACGTCGGTTGCAAAGTGACGACGATCGTGTCGTCGGCGGCACCGAGAACGTCGAGTGCGTGCAATACCGCATCGACCGTCGGCGACGAATCGGTGGCAAGGTGCGCGGGGCGATCAACGACGCCGACGTCACGTCGCCGCGCATGATCGGCAATCGTCGGATGGTCGGTCGTGACGACGATTTCGGTGACGCCAGCCGCTGCGACCGCACAGTCAATGGCAAGATCGAGCAGCGTCGTTCCGGCAAGAGGCGCGACGTTCTTCAGCGGAACGCCCTTGGACCCACCGCGGGCCGGGATGACGGCGATGCAACGCGACATGCCTACACCCGACGGAAGATTTTTTGGTGGGAGATGGCCCACGTGCGGTCATCGTGCACGGCATCGAGGAAGCGTTCGGCACTGCGACCGTCACCGAACATCGTCGACGGCTGCCGTACGAGTGACCGGGCATGGGTGATACCGGAGGCGATCGCGGATGCATCGGCAGCGACATCGACGATGAGCGGGGAAGTGTTGCGACCGCGCTGCCGCGTGCCGACGTTGACGGCAGGCGTGCCGTAGACACCGGCCTCGCGCACGCCCGAACTCGAATTGCCGACGATGTAGCGCGCGTGCTTCAGCAGAGTTTGGAAGTACTCGAAGCGGATCGACGGGATGACGCGATACCGAGCCCTGCCGCGCAGGGACTCAATTCGCCGGAGAATTTCGGCACTTCCGGCATCGTTGTTGGGATACACGGCAACGAAGTTGTCGCCCGACGCATCGGTGGCGGCCAGCAACTCGCCGACTTGGCGACCCATGTCGTCGACCTCGGTCGTCACGGGATGGAATGCGAGAAGTGCGTACTCGGCGAACGGGATTTCGTAATAACGAAGGACCTCGTCGAGCGGCGGAAGATCGGCGCCGAGCATCACGTCGACCTCGGGCGACCCGATAACGAAGATGCTGCTCGGTTGCTCGCCGAGTTGGAGCAATACGTCGCGGGCGGCATCGTTGGCAACGAAGTGCACGTGGGAAAGCTTCGACACGGCGTGCCGCATGAGCTCGTCGACGGTTCCGGAGAATTCGCCGCCTTCGACGTGCCCGACGAGAACGTTGTTCAGCGCACCTACGATGGCGCCGGCCAAAGCTTCGACGCGATCGCCGTGCACGACGATCATGTCGGGCTTCCACTCGCGCACGATCGTGCCGAGGCCCTCGACCGTGCGGGCGAGAATCGTGTCCATCGGTGATCCGTCGGCGTCATTGCCGAACGTGCGCACGTTGGTGAAACCGGCCCGGGTGATTTCAATTTCGGTGCGCCCGTAGCGGTCGATGAGGTGCATCCCCGTGGCGACGATGAGATGCTTGACGTCGGGTGCCGTGGAGACGGCGCGCAGGAGCGGTTTGAGTTTGCCGAATTCCGCGCGAGTGGCGGTGAGAAACAGGAGGCGCTTCACTCGCCGATGTGATCCCGGCGCAGCTGCGTGTTGCGCGCAATCCGCGTGGTAGCGCGCTTGCCGAGCACGTGGGGGAAGTCGACGGCAAGCAACTCGCCCGTACCCGGACGCTTCACCCACACGTTCGAGTAGTCGAAGCGCTCACCCGGTTCGATGTCGCGAATCGACACGACGGACGCATAAGCAAAATCGATGGTGGGCTGCTCCTCGGGCAGAATCGACTTGCTGCCACCACTCGCCGAATGCACGGCCCGGCTCGCCTGCACGAGTTCGGCAAGGTCGCCGGGATCCATCGACACCTCGATGTCGGGCCCGGGCCAGGTGCGGTCGGACGTGAAATGACGCTCGAGGATCGACGCACCAAGGGCAACCGACGCGATGCACGTCCAGTTGGTGAGCGTGTGATCGCTCAATCCGAGAACCGCGTCGGAGAACGCGCGGCGCAGTTCGGCAATCGCCCCCAGTCGCACCTTGTCGTACGGGGTCGGGTACATCGACGTGACGTGCAGGAGCGCATACGGCACGTTGTGGCGCCGGAAGATGTCGACGGACGGGGCAATCGACGCGACGTCGTTCATCCCGGTGCTCATGATGACCGGCTTGCCGTACTTGGCGATGTGTTCCACGAGCGGATAGTTGTTGCACTCGCCGGAGCCGATCTTGTACGCGGCAACGTCCATCGACTCGAGTCGCTCGGCTGCGGCACGCGAAAAGGGCGTCGACAGAAAGATGAGCCCCTTGGACTCGACGTAATGCTTGACGGTGCGTTCCTCGTCTTCCGACAGTGCGCAGCGTTCCATGATGTCCCAAATCGATTCGCTGGCGTTGCCGGGAATGACGTCGTTGGGAATCATTTCGTCGTCGATGACGTGCGATTGGAACTTCACGCACTCGCATCCCGCAGCCGCGGCGTCGTCAACCATGCGCAACGCCTTGGCGATGTCACCTTCGTGGTTGATGCCGATTTCGGCAATGACGAGGGGAGGATGGTCAGGGCCGACGAGACGACCGGAAATGTTCAATTCGGGCACGGACATCACCTTACGGAACCGCTTCGGGCGGCGATGAGAGCGTCGGCGAACTCGCGAATCGCGCCTCGCCCACCGGGCTTCGTGAGCACCATGTCGGCAACTGCGATTGCGGTCGGATGCGAATCGGCCGGCACCACCGCAAGCCCGGCGTGTCGCAGGCACTCGACGTCGTTGACGTCGTTTCCCATGTAGGCGCACTCGCCGGCATCGACCCCTTTCTTCGTCAGCCACTGCCGGAAAATCGGCAGTTTGTCGTCGATGCCCTGGTGCACTTCGAGCGACAACTTGCGCGCCCGGGCCGACACGACGGGATTCGGTTCCTTCGAAATGATGACGAGATGAATCCCGGCGGAGCGGAGAAACTCGATTGCCATGCCGTCACTGCGGTCGCAGAACACGAACTCTTCACCGGACTGCGAGACGAGCACGCGGTTGTCGGTGAACACGCCGTCAAAGTCGAAGACAACGGCACGGATTCCGGCAAGCGAAGCCGCGGACGTCATCGCAGCAACCCCGATACCGCGCCTGTGAGAGTGGCGAGGGCCACGACGATTCCCAGCCCCACAGCGGTTCCGCCGATCGCGCACATTCCGAGCAACGTACCCAAGGCGCGAACACGGTTGGGGCGTTCGGCGGTGATTCGACCCTGCGCTACGGCAACGGGCAGCGGACGAGTCCCGATGAGCGAGGATGCCCGTCGTGACGACGTACCACGCAGGCGATACGAAAAGACGAGTGCTCCGAGGGTGAGCACCGTGACGATGAGGGCGCGGGCCATAGCGTGAGAAGCGGTTTCATCCGATGACGGAAACAGCACTTCACAGCGTACCGCCGCTACCGCCGCCCGATGAGCGGTGGCGCGAGCGCATTGTCGTGCGGCGATTGTTGTGGTCGCTGCCACTGTTCACGCTTGCGTGGTTGGTGATGCTCACGATGATCGTGGCCGGCTTGTGGAGCGTACGTCTATGGGAGATCGCACCGGGCACGGCCGAACCGGTTGCGCCACGGATGTCGTTCGACGCCGATGCCCGCAAGTTCGTCACCGTTGATGACACCGACGACGACGTTCTCTTCGTCACGGCGTTCGGTAGCCGCCTGACGGCCCTGCAAGCGGCGATGGGATGGTGGGACCCCGACGTCGATGTGCTCACGTTCGAGGAGCGTTTCGGTGATTCGACACCTGCACGGCAGCGGGTGGTGAATGCCCAGGCGATGGTGAGCTCGCGCCAAATCGCGGAGTACGTTGCATTCACCCGGCTCGGGTTGCCGACGTCGATCACGGCCGGAGCGATCGTCGTTGAAGACGTCGTGTGCCGTGGCGGCGACGATCCGCAAAGTGCGTGCAAGGTGCTCGCTCCCGGTGACACGTTGCTGGCGCTCGACGGCACACCCATCTCGACGCTCGCGGATCTTTCGCGACTCATCGCCGGGTACCGTCCCGGTGACGTCGTCGTGCTCGACGTCATTCCCCACCGTGAATCTGGGGAGGTGCAGCGCCGTGTGCGCCTCATCGCCGATCCCGACGACGCCGATCGCACTCTCATCGGCATTTGGCCGGCCGATACACGGCGCGTGGAAACACCGTTCACGGTGACGATCGACACCGACGACATCGGTGGCCCGTCGGCGGGTCTCGCCTTCACGTTGGCGTTACTCGATGCACTGTCACCCGGGGATCTCTCGGGTGCCGAGCGCATCGCGGCAACCGGCACGATCGACGTCGACGAAAACATCGGGGCCGTTGGTGCAATTCGCCAGAAAGCAGTTGCCGCCCGCGCCGCCGGAGCAACGCTGTTTCTCGTTCCCGCGGCGCAAAGCGAAGCAGACGTTGCCCGGGCACGGGCAATCGGCGGCGCGAAGATGCGCGTGGTCACCGTGGCGACGCTGCAGGACGCACTCGACGAACTCGCTGCAAACGGCGGTGACTCGTTCCTGTAGTCCACGAATTCGGCGGTAAATCGCCGTACTCTTGGTGCGATGGCGCTCAATTTCTCACGCCCCGATCCCTCGTCGCCGGCGGCGGTGGGTGCGGCACAATTCAGCGTCTCACGGCGGGGATACGACCAGGAAGAGGTGCGCGACTTTCTGCGCATGGTCTCGGCCGAATTGGCGCGACTGCAGGAGCGCGAGCGGTTCCTCGAGAGCGAGATGCGCGCGATGCAAACCCGCGGCTTGTCCGATCCGGGTGTGCTCGACGAAGCAACCGTCACCCAGCTGCTCGGCGCCGAGGCGGCCCGAGTGCTTGCCGCTGCCCGGGAAGCATCCGAGTCGATGCGCCAACGGGCTGCCGAATCCGCTGAACAGCTCATTCGCGAGGCCAGCCACGAGGCGTCGCGGGTCATCGACGAGGCCCAGGTGGAAGCCGCCCGTCGACGCGCCGATTTGGCCGGTGAAGTCGAGGCGGAAATCGAGTTGGCAAAACAACAGGGTCGCGAAATGGTGGCCGAGGTACGTGCCTACCGAGAGAAAGTGCTCGCCGACTTGGCCCGCCGCACCGAAGAGGCGCGTCGCGAACTCGAGCGCCTCGTGGTCGAACGTGAACGGGTGCTCGGAGCCTTCGAGCGTGCACGGTTGGCGGCAAGTGACGTTGTCGGCGAACTCGTTGAGGGCGATGCAACGTTGCACGAGGTCGGCGTTGCGCCGCCGCTCATCGGCGCCGACGCTCCGCCTCCGCCGGTGCAGAGTCGTGCGACGACGGTTCCGTTCTTTGATCGCGAAAAGTTCCCCGACGGCGGCGAAGACGCGATGTCGCATTCGGAGATGCCGTACTCGTCGTCGCGGTCGCTCGCCGACGAGCCGGTTGCATCGGCGCCGGCGCACGAGGATGATCCGTCGCGCACCGTTGCCACGCAGTCGGGCACCCCGGCAGCAGCAGACGATGTCATGGCGGATTCCGGCACGGTCGCACATGAAACGGTCGCGGGTGGCGAACCGCCGGCTCAGCCGGTCGGAGTTAGCGGGTCGGTTGTTGACGTGCCGGGAGAGTCGACGACAACCGAGTCGGAAGCAACGGACTCGGCAACAACTCCCACCAACTCATCGGAGACGCCAACTCACACGACGGTGACACCGATTTCGCCAACGCAGAGTTCGACAACTTCCGCAGCCCCGCCAAGCACGTCGGGGTCGACCGACGCACCACGTGAGCATGTCGCCGAAGTGGTGCAGTTGTTTGCCCGCCGCGACGCGGGCACCGCGGACCGCGGCACGCCACTGCACCCGGTGTTCGAGCGTGTCGAGCCCACCGCGGCCGAAACCCGGGATGACGCCGAGCAACGCGACGATGCGACGACACCGTCGAGTGCCGCACCGAAAGGTGTCGATGAACTTTTTGCCCGGTTGCGCGCATCGTCTCCCGACAAGGTGGCCGCCACGGCAAAGCGCTCTGCACCCCGGTCACCATCGGCAAAGAGTTCGGCACCGGAACAAGAGTCGAAGAACCGCGGCCCGAAGAGCGACAAGAAAAAGGGTGATCATCGACAGACCGACGTCGATAACCCCGCAGTCGTTGCGGAAGCATTGGTGACACCGGCCGGTGTCGGGCCCGTGAGTGTCGACACGTCGGTGTTTGCGGCGCGCGAGGCCGCATTGACCCCGCTCATCGATGCAATGACGCGCAAGTTGAAGCGATCACTCGCCGACGAAGAGAACGCGGTCCTCACACACCTCGAAGGCAAGCGCGCAGCGACGGCGATCGATGCGATGCTGCCCGGTGCCGATGTGCACCTGCAGCAGTGGGTCGAATCGGTCACCGAGGAACTCGTCAGTGCTGCACTCGCGGGAGCAAAGGCATTCAACAAGGGCTTGCGTGCCGATCTGCGCAAGAAGGTGGGTGACGCCGCAGTGATGTCCGTCCTTGCATCGCGGATCAACGACGAACTCGTGCGTCCGCTGCGCGAACGGCTGCAGCATGCCAGTGAGCAGTGTGCCGGTGATCGCGCGGACATGTCATCGCGGGCACGATCGGTGTACCGCGAATGGAAGATGCAGCGCATCGACGTCGTGACGGCCGATCTTGCACGCTTGGCGTATGCACGCGGAATCGTTCTCACCACGGCACACAACGTGAAATTGTGCTGGGCGGTCGATCCGAACGGGCCGCCGTGCGCCGATGCCGAGGACAATTCGTTGGCCGGTGCCGTGCCGTGTGGCGAGCAGTTTCCGACGGGACATGAGCATCCGATCGTGCATTCGGGATGTCGGTGCCTAGTCGTGCCCGTCCAGCAGTAGTCTCAGCCGCGTGCGGATACCCGGAGATATCCCGCGCGGACCGTCGTTCCCCCGCGGTGGAGGGTTCACGCTTCGGCGCCCTCGTCGCAGCCGCATCGTGCTGTCGGTCATTCTTCTCGCGATCGTGGGTGTCGTCGTGTCGGCGCGCAGCATCGCCGGCTTCTACATCGACCTTCTTTGGCACACTTCGCTGGACCGCACCGACATTTTCTGGGGTGTCATTCTCAACCGGGTGGGGCTGAGCGCAGCATTCATTGCAGCATTCGCCGCGGTGCTCATCGTCAACCTGGCGATCGCCGATCGATTCCGTCCCGAGCAGGTGCCGATGACGATCGAGGAGCGGGCACTGGCCGGCTACCGGTCACTCACCGGTGCCCGGCGTTGGCTGCTGCGACTGCTCGTCGCCGTGCTGCTCGGATTCATGGTCGGTTCGCCGGCGGCGACTCAGTGGCAGGAATGGTTGCTGTACCGCAACGCTTCGACTTTCGGCGAGACGGACCCGCTGTTCAACCGGGACGTCTCGTTCTACGTGATGCAACTGCCGTTCATCGAGTTCGTCGTGAACTGGGGATTTGCCGCGCTCGTTCTCGTCACGCTGGTGACTTTTGCGGCGCACTATCTCAACGGCGGGATCCGTTTGCAGGCCCAGGGTCGGCGCGTCACCGTTGCGGCAAAGGCACACCTGTCGATTTTGTTTGCGCTGCTCTCGCTGCTGCGTGCCGTTGACTACTGGTTCTCGCGATTCGACCTCACTCGTTCGACGCGCGGCGTGGTACAGGGCGCCACGTTCACCGACGTCAACGCACAATTGCCGGCAACGAATCTCATGATTCTCGTTTCGGTGGCGGTAGCGCTGCTGTTCCTCGCCAGCATCCGCCAGAGGGGTTGGCGACTGCCGATCCTTGCCACGCTGCTGTGGGTCGTCATCGCCGTCGCTGCCGGTGGCATCTACCCGGCACTCATCCAGCGGTTCCAAGTGCAGCCGAACGTCAGCACGAAGGAGCTGCCGTACATCGGGAGCAACATCGCTGCGACGAAGGCGGCAATGGGCCTCGACAACATCGTGCGCACGACGATGCCGGTTGAACCACTGACGACCGAGTTGATCACCGCCGATCCCGGGCCGCTACGCGACGTTCGCCAACTCGACCCGGTGCAGATGCGGGACCGGTTCACCCTCGACGAGGGGCGAACGTCGTTCTATGCAATTCGCGACCTTGACGTCGATCGCTACGAAATCGACGGCAGGGTGCAGCAGGTGCTCGTGGCCGCGCGTGAGATCAACACCGCCGGCATCCCGAACCGAACCTGGGTGTCACGCCATCTCTTGTACACCCATGGTTGCGGACTCATCGCGGCTCCGGCCAGTACGAGCACGGTCGACGGCCGCCCGCTCTACGTCGACCTGCCCGTCGCGCGACCCGAGTTGTACTTCGGTGAAGGAATCAACGACTACGCAGTCATTCGTACCCAACAGTCCGAGCAGGCGTGTTCGGCCGATCAGCCAGCCCCGGGCGAGCTCGGCGGTGTTGCGTTGTCATCCACGGTGCGCCGTGTCGCGTACGCAGTGAGTTACGGCGAGTACAACCTCTTCGGATCGTCGTTGATTCAGCCGAATTCGCTCATTCTCCACGATCGCAACGTCGTCGATCGGGTGCGCAAGCTCGCCCCGTTCCTGCGATTCGACGCCGATCCGTACCCGGTTGCCGTCGAGGGGCGGGTGAAGTGGGTCGTCGATGCCTACACGCTGAGCGACCGGTACCCGTACTCGCAAACCGCCAACGTCGACCAACTGACACCCGGCAGCGGTTTGTTGGCCTTCTTCAATTACGTGCGCAACAGCGTGAAAGCCGTGGTTGATGCCTACGACGGATCGGTGACGATGTACGTCATCGACCGGCAGGATCCGCTCATCGCGTCGTGGAGCAAGGCGTTTCCCGAGATGTTCACGCCGGTCAGCGAAGCCCCGACGGAACTCGTCGAGCACTTCCGCTACCCGGAGGATCTCTTCCGCGTGCAGACCAACGTGTACGGCAGGTACCAGTTCGACGACGCGACGTTGTTCTTCAACCGCGATGCGGCATGGAGCGTTGCACAGGCGCCTCCGACCGAGCCCGAAGCCGTCGGTGGCGTCGTCGGTAGCACCGGACTCGGCACCAACCAGGCCATTGACGTTCAAGATGCGAACGTGCTGCGTTTCGAGCCGTACTTCACGATGTTCCACGATCCGCTCGACAAGCAGCCACCGAAGTTCTCAATGCTGCGGCCTTTCGTGCCGTTCTCTGCCGACAATGCGCGAAAAGAGTTGCGGGCATTGATGGTCGCATCGAGCGACCCCAGGTCGTACGGGCGAATCACCGTGTACGAACTCAACGAGCCGTTGCCCGAAGGCCCGGGAACTGTCGCCGCCGAGTTCGGCAGCAATCCGGTCGTATCGCAGCAGGTGACGTTGCTCGACCAGCGAGGCTCGCGGGTCATCTTCGGTGATCTGCAGATGATTCCGTTGCAGCGCGGTCTGCTGTACGTACGTCCGTTGTTCACGCGACCCGACGACGTCACTGCGCGCCAGATTTTCGTGCGCAAGTTCCTCGTGTCGTACGACAACAGGGTCGTCATGGCCGACAGTTTGACCGAAGCGATCAGCCGACTCTTCCCCGGTTTCGACACGGACCTCGGCGATCGCACCGATGACGGGAAGGTCGTCGACAACGTTGACGGTGCCACCCCCGACGCACCGGCCGACACCGCGCCGTCCGGCGGCACTACACCGACGACCGTTGCAGCTCCACCGGCAACCTTGCCCGTGGATACGAACACTCTCACCGCGCCGGAGTTGCTGACGCGCGCCGATCAGTTGTTCCGCGAAGCGGACGCAGCGTTGTCGACCACGCCGCCGGATTTCGCCACGTACCAGCAAAAGCTCGCCGAAGCACAGGCTCTCGTGCGTCGTGCGCTCGAACTGGTCGGTGGCTGACGCGTTTTGCGTCAGCGCAAGCGGCGAAGCATCTCGGCGATTTCCGCGAGATCCTGCCGGAATGCGATTTCGTAGCGCGCCTGTTCGTTGGCAATACGGGTTTGGTTCGTGCGCAACTCGGTGATCGTCGACAGAATCTCGGCATCGTCGTTGCGGTCCGCGAGCACGGAAAGTTCGTTGCCGAGTTCGTGCAGCTGATTCGCCAACTCGGTCGTCATTCGTGCAACCCGTGCATCGAGCGCGGAAAACTTCTGATCAAGGGCGTTCGCCGCACCGGTGACCAGTGCCAGATCGTTGGTCCGTTTCGTGAGCTCTCCGCGAAGCGCAACCACGTCGGCGCGCAACTGATCCAGATCGCTCTGGCTTGCCTTTGGGGTGCGACGAAAGATGGCCATGATCGGGGTGGTGCTTCAATCATCGCACGATAGAGTTCAGCGCCACGACGCGGGGTAGAGCAGTCCGGTAGCTCGTCAGGCTCATAACCTGAAGGTCGCAGGTTCAAATCCTGCCCCCGCCACCAAATTTTCGTCTAACTTCCCTGTCGGTGACCCGACTGCTGCGAACCCCCGTGAGTTGGGTCGTTGCTGCAAACGTGGCGTTGTTCGTGTGGTTGACGGGAGGTCGGATTCTGTGGCCGGGTCACGTGTCGTGGTTGATGTGGGGTGATTCCGCACAGCACTATCTCGGCTGGGAGTTTTTTCGCCGCGGTCCCTTGACGGTGTGGCCTCCCGGTGCATCGCCGTTGTTCGGTGTCGGGTATTCGAGTTCGGTGGTGTACGCCGACGCAATCCCGCTTCTTGCCTTGCCGATGAAGTTCCTGTTGGCATTTACGGACGCGCAATTTCAGTACTTGGGTGCGTGGTTGTTGGCGTGCTTCGTGTTGCAGGGAGTTTTTGCCGTGATGCTCCTGCGCCGTTTCGGTGTGGACGGTCCGGTGCTCGTGCCGGGTGCGTTGTTGTTCTCGATCGCACCTGTGTTCTTGTATCGGATGGTGACCGGAAGTCACGGTCACATGGCCCTTGTCGGACATTTTTTCGTGCTGTGGGCTCTGTGGCTGGTTCTGGACCTCCGGCTTTCACATCGACGCTGGCTGGTGGTGCTGCTTGTGTCGTTGCTCGTGCAGTTTTACCTGTTCGTCATTG
This sequence comes from Ilumatobacteraceae bacterium, assembly GCA_049433365.1. Taxonomy (GTDB): domain Bacteria; phylum Actinomycetota; class Acidimicrobiia; order Acidimicrobiales; family Ilumatobacteraceae; genus F1-60-MAGs027. Next base: position 50,694 of record JBMTET010000005.1, read on the forward strand.
TCGGCTACTTCTACATGGTTGCTATCGGCTGGTGGGTGTGGCGTCAACGCAGTGAGCGTCCCTGGTCGACAGTCAGTCGAAGTGTCGTGGTGAACGTGTCGACGGTGGTAGTTGTTGCGTATCTCGCGGGTTACTTCATGGGCGGATCGAGCGTCGCCGATGGATTCGGCCAGTTCCGGACTGACATCGTCGGTTTCGTTGATCCGAGCCCCAACGACTTTCCCGGATGGTCGGCGGTGCTGCCGAACCCCTACAACGTCGACGGAACGCACGAGGGGTACGCATTCCTCGGATCGGCGACACTCATTCTCGTTGTGGCGGCAATCGTCGGTGGACTACTTCGTCGGTCACGAATCGATACTCGTCTCACCGTTCTCGCAGCTGCCTCGGCGCCGCTCTTTCTGCTCGCGTTGACGAACCGCCTGCAGTTCGCCGGCCGTGAGGTGGGTGCCTTGCCGTTACCCGCCGGTGTGGAGACGTTGCTCAACGTCGTGCGCGCAACTGGACGTTTTTCGTGGCCAATCGTGTATGTATTCATGTGCAGCGCAATTGTCATGCTGATTCGGGTAGTGCCGCATCGGGTGACCATCACCGCTGTTGTATCGGTAGCTCTCGTCATACAGTTGGTCGATTCGCGAACGGCGCTGGCTGAAGTGAACGAGAGATTCGTCGAGAGTTCCCGCGAGGAAACGTATCTCCGCGATGCCCGCTGGGCGACGATCGCCGAGGGGGCAACGTGTCTCGTCGTAAGCCCACCGCAAGTGAAAGGTCCCTACTGGCGGGATTTCGCCGAGTATGCGGTGCTCAACGGAATGTCGACGAACGTGTCGTATCTCTCCCGCTGGGATCAGAGCGTCGTTGAAGCCCTGGCCGAGCGAACTGCCGAGCGCATTGATTCACTCGACCTCGACGACGGCTGTCTGTACGTGATGATCATCGATCGCGGACAATCCTCCGTCGCGGAAGCCGACTACCTTCGCACCACGGCTGGCCAGGACAAAGAACATGACTACGTCATTGACGTCGTTGACGACTTCGTCGTTCTGAAGAAATTGGCCGATTCGTCGTCGTGAGACGATTAGCGACGATGCTGTCGTCGGGTTGACTTTCCCTGCGGAAGCATTCGACGTCGCTGCAATCTGTTGCGAAGGGGCGCGACGGCGAGACGTGACGCCAAGCCGATGAGCAGCGTAAAGATGAGTGCACGGCCCCACAGCGGTATCGCCCCGAGCGTGGGCCCGACGATGACGTTGAAGGCGAGACTAACGGGGTAAATCCACAACAGTTCGGAAAAGAACCGACCGAACCGCGTGCGATGCGGTGTACTCGTTGTTTGCGAACGGAAGAACTGCTCTTCTCCTGCGGTGACCGTCACGCGCTCGGTGACGACGAACTGATCGAGTGCGCGGATCAGCCGTTCGCGGTCCTCACTTCGTTCCCATCGTCGCAGGTGCAGGGCATCAACGAAGCGAAACACCATGTGGTACTCGTCGGATTCGGTGCCCGGATGAAGAAGCGTGGCACCGAGACAACCGGGGAACGAGCGAACCGCATCAGCGAGAGTTTCGGATGCCGCGACGAACTCAGCTGAAGTCCCCGGTTTGATCGTTCTCGCAACCGTCACGGTGACGGCTCCGGCGGCGATTTGTGGAAGCTTTGCGGTGTCGAAAGACCCCGTCAATTCGGGCATGGTTTCACCGTACCCACCGTCGGTTCCGACGTGCGGAATGCCCGACTCGTAGACTGAGGAACGATCCTTGCGATCATGTGACCACGATGACGACGAACATCCTCGATACCGGCATCAAAGTGGTGCGCAACGTGTCGGGCTTCACCGTCGGCAAGGGCTCAGTGTCCCAACTTGCGGGTTTTGTCGACGCTCGTAGGCGCCAGGCAGGCTCCGCACCGGCTGTTGCGGTGTTTCTCATCGATGAGTTTTTCCGGCAGCACCCCGACATCGTTGCACGACTGGGAGTCGGCGCCGACGATCTGGTGCGCTACGTTGCCGTGGCCGACGAGCCGACGACCGATGCCATCGACGAGCTCACGGCCGACATTCGCCGCAACCTTGCGGATCTGCCGGTGACGATCGTCGGTGTTGGTGGTGGAACGACGATGGACACCGCCAAGGCAGTCGCAAATCTGCTCACCAACGGTGGCGCCGCCGCCGACTATCAGGGATGGGACCTCGTGAAGGTTCCCGGGGTGCACAAGATCGCGGTGCCCACCATTTCGGGAACGGGTGCGGAGGCGACTCGGACTTGCGTGATGACGAACAAAAAGACGGGTCTGAAGTTGGGAATGAACAGCGACTACACCGTGTTCGACCAGATGGTTCTCGACCCGGATCTCACCGCGACTGTGCCGCGCGACCAGTACTTCTACACCGGTATGGATGCCTACATTCACTGCGTCGAGGCGTTGCGGGGGTCGTATCGCAATGCAGTCGGTGATGCATATTCGCGCGAAACCGTGAATCTCTGTCGCCAAGTGTTCCTCGGCGACGACATGATGTCCGATGAAGCCCGGGAAAAACTCATGGTAGCGTCGTATCTCGGGGGATGTGCAATCGCCACGAGCTACGTCGGCGTGGTGCACCCCTTTTCTGCCGGGCTCAGCGTGGTCCTCGGCTTGCACCACTGCATTGCCAACTGCATTGCGTTGAATGCACTGCAGGAGTTCTACCCGGAGGAGCACGCTGAGTTCCGCAGCATGCTTGCTGCACAGAACGTTCCGCTACCAACCGGTGTGTGCAGCTCGCTGAGTGAACAGCAGTTTGCCCAGCTCGTCGCTGCGACCGTGGTGCACGCCAAGCCCCTGACGAACGCGCTCGGCCCGAATTTCCGTGACATCCTCACCGACGACAAGGTCGTCGAGATCTTCTCGAGGATGTAAGTGCCGGGCTACGAGGTCATCGGCGACGAGGAACGAGCCGAAGTCGATTCGGTATTCGCTGCAGGAGGCGTGCTGTTCCGGCACGGCTTTGACGCCATTCGCGGCGGCAGTTACAAGGTGCGTGACTTCGAGGCTGCTTTTGCACGGCGAATGGGCGCGCCGCACGCGCTTGCCGTCACGTCGGGAACCGCGGCGTTACGCGTGGCGCTCGCTGCACTCGATCTGCAACCGGGTGACGAGGTGATCACGCAGAGCTTCACCTTCGTTGCAACGGTCGAGGCGATCATCGAGGCGCGAGCGGTGCCGGTGTGTTGCGAGATCGATGCAACGCTGAACATGGATCCAGACGACCTCGAAAGTCGAATCACCCCCCGAACACGGGCGGTCATCGCCGTGCACATGTTGGGGACCCCCGCACGACTCGACCGGATTGCCGACGTATGCAGGCGCCACGACGTGGTCCTCATCGAGGATGCCGCCTGGGGCTGCGGGGGCTCGTTCGCCGACGTGCCGCTCGGTCGCTGGGGGGCGATGGGAACGTACAGTTTCGATTTCGCCAAAACGATGACAACCGGCGAGGGAGGCATGATCGTGTTCTCCGATGCCGACGTGCATGCTCGCGCTGCTGCGTGGCACGACCACGGTCACGAGAACAATCCATCGGTACCCCGCTGGGAAGACACGCGCTCAGGAAGCGGTTTCAACTACCGAATGAGCGAGTTGCAGGGTGCGGTTGGTCTTGCGCAATTGAGGAAACTCGACGACGTCGTCGCTGCACAGCAGAGAAATCGTGCAGCAATGTGGGCGGCGATCCGAGACCTCGGCGGCGTCGTACCGCGCGAGGTTCCCGCCGGTTCGGTGGAGACTGCCGATGCGCTCGTATTCGAAGTTGCCGATGCTGTGACCGCCCGACGCTGCCGTGATGCGCTCGTCGCGGCGGGAATGTCGACGAAGATACTCCCCGAAGCCGTCACGTGGCATTTTGCGGGAACGTGGACCCACATGCCCGAGTTGGTCGCATCGCATGGCGATCTCGAGACCGCCTTCCCGCACTCGGCCGACCGATTGTCTCGCTGCGTATCCTTGCCGGTCGTGGTGAAAATGGGAGAAGACGTGCCCAGTCGTCTGCGCACCGCATTGCAGTCGGTGCTCAGGACGTAGCACCAACCCGTAGCGTGGGTGTCTCAACATGACCGCTGTGAGTGTGATCATCGCCGCGCACAACGAGGAGCGCTTCATCGGGCGATGCATCCGATCGCTGATGGCACAGAAGTTTCCGCGGGATCGCTTCGAAATCATCGTGGTGGACGACGGAAGCACCGACAAGACTGCCGAAGTGACGACTTCGTTCGGCGACGCCGTCCGTCTGCTGCGCAACGAGTCGAATCGAGGACTGCCGGCATCATTGAATCGAGCGATTCGTGAAGTGCGCTCTCCGTTCATCGTGCGTGTCGACGCCGACGACTACGTGAACGCCTCGTTCCTCGAGGTGCTCCACATGTTCCTCGCCGAAAATCCGACCCTCGATGCTGTTGCCTGTGATTATTTGCTCGTGGACGATCGGGAGGAGGTTCTCGGCAGGCGCAACTGCATGGACGAGCCGATCGCCTGTGGCATCATGTTTCGCACCGATCAGATGATCGATCTCGGCTTGTACGACGAGTCATTTCTGTTGCACGAGGACAGGGACCTGCGGGTACGGTTCCTCGAACAGCACGAGATCCACCGGATTCCGTTGCCGCTGTACCGCTACCGACGTCATGCCGACAACATCACCAACGACACGGATGCAATGCAACACCATTACCGGCGCCTCATCGACAAGCACGGCGACAAGGGGCGCTCGTGACCGGGCCGCGAATCACGCTCGGTTCCCGGACGCTCACGCGCGAGTCCCCGCCGTACGTCATCGCCGAGATTGGCGTCAACCACGAAGGGTCAATTGACACTGCAAAGTTGCTCATCGAACTCGCCAAGGAGGGGGGTGCTGACGCGGCAAAATTCCAGACGTACAAGGCGGAGACACTCGCTTCAAAACACTCACCCGCTTACTGGGACACCACCAAGGAGCCGACACAAAGCCAGTACGAGCTCTTCCAAAAATACGATGCGTTCGGACCTCGTGAATACGAGATCTTGGCGGAGCATTGTGCGCGTGTCGGCATCGACTTTGCATCGACACCGTTCGACGATGCCGCAGTCGATTTTCTGGCTCCGTTGATGTCGTTCTTCAAAGTCGCGTCGGCCGATCTGACGAACACCCCGCTTTTGCGTCGCGTCGCTCGTACCGGGAAGCCCGTCGTGCTGTCCACCGGTGCGTCAACGATGGAAGAGGTGGATTGGGCGGTGCGCACGCTGCAGGAAGCCGGCGCGCGGGACATTGCTCTGCTGCACTGCATCCTCAACTATCCGACGAGCAACGAGAACGCCAATTTGAGGATGTTGCGCGACCTCGAGCGGAAGTTCCCCCGTTGTCTGCTCGGCTACTCGGATCACACCGTTCCGACACCGAGACTGAACACCTTGCTTGCAGCGTGGTTGAGCGGTGCCGTCATCCTCGAGAAACACTTCACACACGACAAGTCGCTCCCGGGCAACGACCATTATCACGCCATGGACGTCAACGAGTTGCGCGAGTTCACGCAACTCGTGCGAGAAATCGCACCGCTTCTCGGGGTGACCGACCGCAAGGAGCCATTGGAGAGCGAGCAAATCTCGCGCCTCAACGCCCGTCGCAGCATCGTCGTTGCCCGCGACCTGCCAACCGGTCATGTCATCGCCGAGTCGGACATCACGTACAAGCGACCAGGAACCGGTGTGAGTCCGATGTATTGGGACGATGTCGTCGGTTTGACGACTCGGCACGCACTCGAAGCCGATCACGTCCTTCAGTGGGACGACGTCGCCGATCGATGAACACGGTTCTGGTCGTTCAGGCACGACTCGGGTCAACGCGTTTTCCCGGCAAGATGCTCGCGTCCCTCGGTGATCGACCATTGATCTTCTGGGTTCTGGATCGCGTTCTGCGATCCCGCGAGGTGACAGAGGTCGTTGTGGCGACGACCGATGCGCCCGCCGATGATCCGCTCGTCGCAGCGATTGCCGGTTATCCCGTTCGGGTGTTTCGGGGTTCCACCGACGACGTGCTCGGCCGATTCTCCGGTGCACTTGCGTCGGTGGATGCCGACCACGTCGTCCGCGTGTGCGCCGACAATCCGTTCGTGGATCCCGAGTGCATTGACGCACTGGTTCGCGACCACGTTCTCACCAAATCCGGGTATACGTTCAACCACCGGCCCCATGATGGCTGCGACTATGCCGACGGACTCGGAGCCGAAGCCATCGAACGCTCATTGTTCGATCGATTGAATCGTGAGGTCTCGCGCCGCGAACACAGAGAACACGTGACGCTGGCCATCGTCGACGGAACGATCGAAACGTCTCGTCACGGTATGCGCGCCCCCGAAGCGTTGCGGCATCCCGAGGTTCGACTTGACGTCGACACTCCCGAGGACCTCGAAAAGTTGCAGCGAATCGTCGATTCGGCGAACCTCACGCCGACGTCGACGGCGGATCAGTTCGTGACGGCAGCGCTGGCGTTTTCATGACTCGCTGGTCGGCCGAGACACTGTTCGCCGCGGTCAAAGCGTGCGAATCCGACGCAGAATGGGTTTTGACGAGACTTGCGGATCCGATCACGGAGCTGAGTGGCCGGCCAACGGATGTCCCGGCGGCCCGGCGACTCATCGGTCACTGGTTGATGCACGTGTCGCACCAGTTTCATGTTCTCGGCCGCGACACGAGCGACGGTCGGAACGATTTTACGGTGCCGCTCCACGCCGAACACATGGACCACCATCGCTCGTACGTTGCCGATGCCGACTATCGCGTCGCACTGAACAGTGCCATCGCCGCGATTCGCAACGGTCGTGCGTCCACCATCCAGCTGCGGCCCGTTGAGCTGCGCAACGGCTCAACATCGTTGCGGTCCCGGTTGCGTCGCGCGATATTGACCCGTGCATCTGGAGGCGGTGAAGTGCTCATCACGCAGCCCTACCTCCGATTCGGAATTCGCGACACCCGCCGATTCATCGGGCACAGCAGCTCCTGGTCGCAATGGCAAGATCTTTCGTGCACGTCGGCTGCAACACCGCTCATCGAGCGCCGTCGTGCGCTCGCACGCGCCGTTGATGTACGTGACGAGCGCAGCGCACTACTGGTATTGGCGATACTTCTGTTGCCATCTGCAGTGATCGAAGGCAGGCGCGAGGTACTTGCGCAACTTGACAGGGCCTTGCCCATGCACCCGAAGATGGTTTTTTCGGCGAACGGCCTGCAATTCGTCACGGCGTTCCAGGTCTTGGCCGCAGAGGCAGAGTCGCGCGGAACTCGGGTGGGGATTCAGCAGCACGGCGGACACTTCGGACTCGACTCGGTTCATGCCGGAGAAAATGTTGAGGTTGCCGCTGCCGATCGTTTCTACACATTCGGTTGGGTCGACGATCGGTCGAACGTGCGTCCTTTGCCGACGGCGTCGCCGTTGCGGGCCGACTCGGCGGACCGCCGCCGAATGCTCGTCATGAGCGTGGAGGCAAGCGACTCGATCTACCGGCTGCAGCCTTTTTGTTTGCCCGAACACGCACAGGTATGTTTCGCGATGACGCGCACGTTCCTCGACGAGCTCGGCGACTCGGCGGGATTCAACCCGGTCGTGCGTGCGGGGGAGCGGGAACACGCCCTCATCGGGGCCCCGGTGCCGCGCGACGACTTGCGCACGCCGGGAACCGTGTCGGCCTCGGCGTCCGGACTCGTCGTGCACAACTACTTGGGCACGTCGTGGCTCGAAACCCTCGCAATGAACGTTCCGACACTGTGCATCGTTCCACCGAACATCCACGCGTTTCGCGCCGCCGCACAACCGCATGTCGATGCTCTGAAAGCACACGGAGTCATTCACGACGATCCGCGGGCGGCCGCCCGGTTCGTGCGGTCGCTCGGCGGTGATGCTCGGGCGTGGTGGCGACAGGAGGATCTGCAGGCAGACCGTGCCCGCTTCGTCGCCACGTACGCGAACTACTCGGACGATTGGCTCGATCTCTGGCGCGAGGAGCTCACCGGCTTCGCCGAATGATCACCCGCGATCGGGTGCAACCTGACCGCGTCGATAGTGGGTTCGACACAATAGTTCGTAACGCACGACGTCCCCGAAGAGTGGTTCCTTGCGCGTGGTCGCGGTGTCGCCAACGACAACGGTCTCGCCCTCGAAAACGACCCGGTCGTTGACGAGTCGTGCGTTGTTCGTCGCACGCTCACCGCACCAGCATCGTGCTTCGACCTGCATCTCGGTTCGTTGATCGGCAATTTCAAGAAGGCGCTTCGTTCCCTCGAAGAGCAGTCCGCGGAAATCCGTGATCAACCCGAACGCGAATATGTCGACATCGAGTTCGTCGGCGACGCGAGCCAAGTCGTCGCACTGTGCGGTTGTGTAGAACTGGGCCTCGTCGCACACGATGAAATCGAGCGGCATCCGTGCTCGTGCCATCTCGAACACACCAACGTCGCCGCCGATGTCAATTGCCGGTGACGACACGCCGAGACGGCTCGTCACTTGCGCGCCATCGCGGTCGAGTTTTGTGAGCAGAATTCCGTGCAGGCCCCGCGAGGCGAGATTGTGGTGGATCTGCAGCGCCAGAGTGCTCTTGCCCGAACCCATCGTGCCGAAGCTGAAGCGGAGCGTGCCCATGCGGACTAGTTCGCGGAAAAGCCGCGCAACGGCAACGTTGGGCGCTGGAGCCAGTTGTCGTCGAGGTATTTCGCGACGGCGTCAATGGCATGAATGGTGTATGCATGCCGCGGCTTGTCGCTGTGATTCGCCCCGGACAGGTGCGGAACGGCACCATCGAGAAGTACGAGCGTGCCACGCGGCGCCTCGAGCGCAACCAGGCCTTCCGTCGGATAAGGCTCGGGATTAAGCACGTCGGTGACGGTGGCGGTGCGCTCGCCGTTCAGTCGCGAACGTGTCTTCACGGGGATCCGGTGACCGCCGGGAAGTGCCCACATGCAGCCGTTTTCGGTCGTTGCGTCGTCGATGGCGAACCAGAAGCCGATAACACTGCGTGGTTCGGTCCAGAGGTACGTGTGGTCGGTGTGACACGTCACCTCGCCGCCGATGCGTGGCTGTTTGAAGATGTACATCGACTGCAAGAGCAAGGGATCGACCATGCCGAGATCAGTCGCCACATCGGCAAGTGCGGACGTTCGACTGAAGGAATCGAACAACGGATCGAGGTCGTGCATTGCGTGGCCGAGTTTGTTCAGCGACAGGTGTGCCTCCTGGCGGAGGTTCCCGGCTTCGTCGAAGGCATCCCTTTCGAAGAAGCAGCGAATCGATTCACCGCTCGTGAGAAAGTACTCGGCACTCGTGTGACGAGGTGATCCGTCGGCGGTGAAGACCGTTGCTACGTCGGCATGCGGCACGAACTCGCGGGCGAGCTCGATGGCACGGGCACGCAAAGCGAGACATGCAGCGGCGTCGACGAAGTCGTGGAGAACGAGAAAACCGTCGTCGGCAAAGGACCGCACCTGCTCGGTGGTGAGACGTCGCGGCATCACGAGTCCTTTCGTTCGAACACCGATGCCTCAGGGAACGCGTCGGGAAGCAGACTCGTCATTGGACGGGGAGTTCCGTTCACCTCGACGAGGAGCTCGGCTCCACCGTGCTCCCACAGCAATTGACGGCAGCGCCCGCACGGGGTGACCGGAGCGTCATTGCCCACGGTGCACACGGCCACCAGACGACCCCCACCCGAGCGAACCAGTTCACTCACCATCCCGCACTCGGCGCACAAAGTCATTCCGTACGACGCATTTTCGACGTTGCACCCGGTGACGATCCGGCCGTCGTCAACGAGTCCCGCGGCACCGACACGGAAGCCGGAGTAGGGCACGTACGCGTGGGCTGCAACGTCGAGTGCGGCACGACGCAGGGCATCCCAGTCGATCGTCGTCATTGCCCGACACGCTAGTCAGGGGTCAGCGGCACCGTTCCAATTCGTACAGAATGACGTTGGATTCGCGTCGCACCCACAGGCCCACCCCGGCACGAACGAAGTGACGTTCAAGTTTGCGCGCGTACCATTCGCCGCTGCGAACGTGAATCCTGAAATCGGTCTCCTCGGTATCGACGGATTCCTCGAGGTCACGAGTCGTTGGCACCTCGAAATACAGCACGTTGCGGGTGGCAGCCGCGAGATTCGCGATGGCTCGCCGCGCGGCGGCATCGTCGAGGTACTGCAGGACGCTCATGCACACGACGAGGTCGTACACCCCGTGTGGCCGCTCACTCCCGATGTCGAGCAGTTCGTGGCCGTAGCGACGACATGCATGCCCGCTCACGTCGGTGGACGTGACGCGAACCCGGGGGCGTTCCTTTCGGTACCAGTTGCTCCAGTGGCCGACCCCGGCACCGACGTCGAGCATCGAGCGCACCGGAACTTCCCACCACATGCAGAGATTGTCGACTGCGGTCGCGAGCCGATGCAGACGAGCCTTCGTATGGATCGGACGTCGTCCGTAGTAGCGGGAGAAGAATCGTGCGTCGAAGTCGTTGCGAGCCACCCGAGAGGTGTAGCAGACGGAGAAGTAGCCTTGCGACCAACTCGTAGTGGAGGTATCAGATGTCGTTGTTCACCACCAAGATTTCCGGACTCACATCGGGGGACGACATACTCTCGTCGCTCGCAGGGAAGGTGGTGCTCGTCGTCAACGTGGCATCGAAGTGCGGCCTCACGCCCCAGTACACGCAACTCGAGCAGCTGCAAAAAGACCATGCCGCGCAGGGTTTCAGCGTCCTCGGTGTGCCGTGCAACCAGTTCGGCGCCCAGGAACCGGGATCACCCGCCGACATCGCAACCTTCTGCTCGACGAACTACGGCGTGAGTTTCCCGCTCACCGAAAAAGTCGACGTGAACGGTCCCGGTCGGCACCCGCTGTACACCCAACTCGTCGACACCACCGACGCTGAGGGCCACGGCGGAGACATCCGTTGGAACTTCGAGAAGTTCCTCGTCTCGCGTGACGGTCGGGTCGTCGCACGGTTTGCGCCGATGACGGCCCCGGATGCTCCCGAGGTGATCGAGGCCATCAGCCGCGAGCTGACTGCGAAGTGACGACCGCGCCGGTTCGCGTCGCCGCCATCCAAATGGCGATGGCCGACGATGTGGCAGCGAACTGCGACACCGCCGAACGACTCGTGCGCGACGCTGCCGCGCAGGGTGCACGGGTCATTCTCCTTCCCGAACTATTCGAGGGGCACTATTTCTGCAAGGACCAGCGAGCCGTCGACTTGGCGCGGGCGAGACCACTGGAGGGCCATCCAACGATCGAGCGTTTCGCAAATGTTGCCCGGGAGGTCGGTGCGGTGTTGCCGCTCAGCGTGTACGAGCGCGACGGCAACGCCCTGTTCAACACGACCGTGATGGTGGATGCCGACGGACGGGTCATGGGCAAGTACCGCAAGTCGCACATTCCCGACGGTCCCGGATACTCGGAGAAGTTCTACTTTTCGCCCGGAGACACCGGCTTTCGGGTGTGGCCGACCGAATTCGGAATCGTCGGCCTGGCGATTTGTTGGGATCAGTGGTTTCCCGAAGCCGCGCGGGTGATGGCGTTGCTCGGCGCGGACCTGCTGCTGTATCCGACGGCAATAGGCAGCGAGCCGCAAAATCCGTCGTGGGATTCGAGTGGCCACTGGCAACGCGTCATGCAGGGCCATTCCGCGGCAAACGTCGTGCCCGTCGTTGCCGCCAACCGCATCGGTCACGAGCGCGGACACCCGACGGAAATCACGTTTTACGGCTCGTCATTCATCACCGATGCGACCGGTACGAAGGTTGCCGAGGCGGGCCGCGCCGACGAAGCCGTGCTCGTTGCCGACGTCGACGTGGCAACCAATCGCGAGCTGCGCCTGTCATGGGGATTGTTCCGCGATCGACGGCCCGATTTGTACGGACCGCTGTTGCATCTCGGCGGTTCGGAATCGTGAGAATGCCGGCGGAGTTCTCCGCCCACGAGCGAACCGGAATGTGTTGGCCCACGCGATCGGCCATTTATGCGGGCCGATTCGACGAAGCCAAGCGCGCCCATGCGACAGTTGCGCGAACGATTTCCAGGTACGAACCCGTCACAATGATCGCCAACGAAGCGGATGCAGACGAAGCAGCCGACATGTGCGGTTCCGGTGTCGACGTCGTCACTGCACCGATTGACGATGCCTGGTTCCGGGATACCGGTCCGATCTACGTCACCGCCGGTAACGAGCGGATCGGTACGTATTGGCGGTTCAACGGTTGGGGCGGCAAGTTCGTACCGCATGACAACGATGCCCGCCTTGCTGCGACGTGGTTGAAGATGCGCGGCGAGAAGTGCGTCGATGTTGACATGGTTCTCGAAGGAGGATCGATCAACGTCGACGGTGAGGGTCTGCTCGTGACGACGGAGCAGTGCTTGTTGCATCCGAACCGCAATCCGAAGATGGGTCGCGGTGAGATCGAGGCGTCGTTGCGCGAACGACTCGGATGCACCGAAGTCGTGTGGTTGCCTTTCGGGTTGTCACTCGACGACGACACCGACGGTCACGTCGACAACGTGGCGGCGTTCATCGCCCCGGGGATCGTGATGATGCAGGGGTGCGACGATCCACGTGAAGAGGATTTTTCCCGTTGTGCCGCGAACATCGCTGCAGCCCGCGCCGCCGGCCTCACCGTGCACGAGATACCGGTTCTGCCGTTCGTTGACGTTGACGGCGCGAGGGTGTGCGTGCCGTACCTCAACTTCTACTTCGTCAACGGTGCAGTCGTCGTGCCGACGAGCGGACATCCCGCCGATACGGACATGCTCGCGCTCATCGGCGACACGATTCCGGACAGGGACGTCATCGGTCTCGGCGTGGGAACGATCCTCGCAATCGGCGGGGGAGGGATCCACTGCATCACGCAGCAAGTTCCCGCGGTGTCCTCCCGGTAGTTGAGTCAACTGCGAAGATCATCCGAAGACGGTGTCGACGACGTGGCGACCAATGGCCAGCGACGCCGTCGCTGCCGGTGAAGGAGCGTTGCAGACGTGCACGACCCGACCGGATCCTCGCAGAGCAAAATCATCGAGCAGGGTTCCGTCACGGTGGCAGGCTTGCGCACGAACACCGGCGGGAGCCGCAATCAGGTGCTCGGAGCGAACGTCAGGAATGAGGCGCTGCAGTGCACGCACGAACGCAGTCTTGGAAAACGAACGCACCATCTCCCCGGCTCCGGTCCGCCAATAACGTCGCGCGACCGTGCGGAAGCCCGGCCATGCGAGAGTCTCCGCGAGATCGCGGCCACTGATCGTTGTCTTCGTGTAACCCTCGCGGGCGAAGGCGAGAACGGCATTCGGGCCACATTCCACTCCGCCGTCGATCATCCGCGTGAAGTGGACTCCGAGGAAGGGAAACGCCGGATCGGGCACCGGGTAGATGAGATCGTTGACGAGTCGTTCAGCCTCCGGTGTGAGCACGTAGTACTCGCCACGAAAGGGAACGATCCTCAGGTCGAGGTCGGCCACCGTGGAGCGCGCGACACGATCCGACTGAAGTCCAGCACACGTTATGACGTGACCCGACTCCCACTCGCCCCGAGGTGTCGAGATGACCGCAGACCCTGACCGCTCAGAGATGGCCGTGACTGCGGTATCCGTAACGATCGTGACGCCGAGGTTCTCTGCCTCACAGGCCATTGCTCGCGCGACCGCCACGTAGTCGACGATCCCCGTCTGCGGAACGTACAGCCCGTCAATCCCCGCACAGTGTGGTTCGCGACGACGAATGTCCGCGGGATCAAGTCTTTGCAACCCCGTGAGTCCGTTCGCCACCCCGCGGCGGGCGAGCTCGTCAAGCCGGGGCTTTTCGGCTTCGCGGGTTGCAACCACCACTTTCCCGCAAATTTCGTGCGCAATGTCGTTGCGCGCGCAGAACTCGAGCAAAGCCGCGTAACCCTCGATGCACAGACGTGCTTTGAGCGAACCCGGCTTGTAGTACACGCCCGAATGTATGACGCCGCTGTTGTGTCCCGTTTGATGTCGCGCCGGCGACGATTCTTTCTCCACCAAACGGATCCGAATCGCCGGGCGTCGTCGAGCGGCGTGCATCGCAGTGGCGATGCCGACAATTCCCCCACCGACGACGGTGAGATCGACGTTGTCCATCAGCCCGTCACGCTAGATGTGCCGCTGCGTGTAACGAGCCGTCGGGGAGCGACCAGTCGACTGCCGGCAAGCCGGTGGAGTCGAGGAACGTATTCACCTGCGAAAAGGGGCGCGAGCCGAAGAATCCGTTGTGCGCCGACAGTGGTGACGGGTGGGCGGATTCAACGACGCAATGCCGGGAGACGTCAACCAGCGACTTCTTGCGCCGGGCAAATGCCCCCCACAGGACGAATGCCACCGGTGACGGCTTGTCGTTCACGACGCGCAGCACGGCATCGGTGAACGTCTCCCAACCCTTGCCCTGGTGCGATCCGGCGGCTCCGTCGCGCACCGTCAGTGTCGCGTTGAGCAACAGCACACCTTGGCGAGCCCACGCTTCGAGACAACCATGCCCGGGCGGAGAGATCCCGAGGTCGGCGCGCAACTCCTTAAAGATGTTGACGAGCGACGGGGGAACGGGCACTCCGTGGGGGACGGAGAAGCACAGGCCGTGCGCCTGGCCCGGCCCGTGGTACGGATCCTGCCCGAGGATGACGACGCGAACGTCGGCGTACGATGTGAGGTGCAGTGCGGCAAAGACCCGACTTGCCGGCGGATACACGGCACCACGACTGCGCTCGGCTCGGACGAAGTCCTGCAACTCCTGCCAGTACGGCTTGTCGAATTCGCTGCGCAGCAGCGGGTTCCAATCGGTAGTCGCCGTCACACGCGTCAGTTCACCCAGTCGATGGCATCGACATGAATGCGCGTCATCGGCTGCTGAACGTCGAGACGATCACCGACGTACGGACACGCACTTCCGGCCGGGACGAACAGCATCGTCACGTGCATATGCGGCGGCTCGACCAGAGCGATACGGGTACGTTCGAAGTGGAACGGGCTGAGGTTGTCGGCGAGCGGCGCGACTCCGTGTGCCGTTCCAGCGCCGACGACGACAACGAAGCCGTCTTCGTCGATTGAAGTGGCCCGGTAGCCGAGAGTCGTGCCGCGTACGTACTTCCGGCGCTCGAGGACGTCGGCTTCCAACCGCACCATCGACTTGTCACCGAGCCACAATGCCGTGCCGAGTCGGGCGATGACCGTATGGCCCGGGAGTGCCGTGCGCACTGCCTCGACGGATTCGACGACGTGGCTCACGTGCAAGGGCAGTGACGCATCGAGAGATGCAGCGAGCGTGGCCACCTCAGCGGCGCATTGTGCGTCCGTGCCCGCAAGACTCGGGTGTATCGACCAAGCGACGGGCTCGCAGCCGTGATCGTGCGCGTAGCGGACGAGATCGGCGGCGTCGCTTGCGTCCACACCGAAGCGTTGCATCGACGATGCAACTTTCACCACGACCCTGCAGCGAAGTCCGTGCGCGACAAGTCGGTCGACGTGTGCGCGGGACCCCACGGTGAAGATCGTCGTGGGGGACACCGCATCCGGCATGGCGTCACCGACGGGGCTGAGCACAAGCGCAGTCGTTCCGGCCGGCACGTCTGAGGCTTCGAACACCGTTCCGACGGCAACGGTATTCGACATGTGAACGGCGTGGGGCATGAGCACGTTGCGTCCGAATCCGTATCCGTTCCCCTTGACAACCGGGATCAGTGAAGCGACGGCATCGGCAACGCGTGCAACATGGTCGTGCCAGCGTCGACGGTCGACGACGAGATGAAGGGTCATGTCGCACGACCTCTTCGGTTGCGGTGGACGAGCCAGCGAACGAGCTCGATGAGTGCGGTGACGGAGATTGCGGTCGTGAACGCGATGAGAAACGCCATCGTGTGGTTGTCCTCGAAGGACTTGCCGCCGATGAAGCCGAGCAGGGCCGCATAGTTCGCCCAGATGACGACTGCTGCGACGTCCCAACCGATGAACCAGCGCCGTGGCTGACGCGTCACGCCACAGGACAGTGTCAACGCAGTGCGGCCACCGGGAATGAAGCGTGCGGTGATGAGCAGCAAGCCACCGCGCTCATGGATCTGTTCGACCACAGATGCCATGCGCCGTGCGCCCCGTTCGGTACGGGTCTGCCAGCGGATCACCTTGTCACTCGCCTCACGACCCAGTAGGTAGCTCGCGTTGTCCCCGACGAAAGCGCCGAGCGCACCGACGATGATGACGAGCACGATCGACAAAGATCCGGTTCCCGCGGCGACGCCGCCGACGATGACGAGGGTTTCACTCGGCACGATCGGGATGAGCGAATCGAGCACCGCGATGACGAAAATGATCGCGTAGAACCATGGAGACGACGAGAAATCCTTCAGCCACCCCATCACCCCGTCGACGACGTCGAGCATCGGGGCCCGCTACAGCGAGGGTTCGCTTCGTGACCGCAGTCGACGAATGTTGGGGAGATGCTTGATGACGATGAACGCGGCGAGTGCCACGACAACGGCAACTTCCCACCACAATGCACCGGTGAGAACCATGCCAATCGGAGTGAGAATCGTGATGACGAGCGACGCAACCGACGCCTTGTGTGTGAGACGGCTGACGACGAACCACGTGACGAGGCATACGAGGCTCGTGATCGGGAACAAGACGAGCATGCCCCCACCGCCGGACGCGACTCCCTTGCCGCCCTTGAAGCGTCGAGTGACGGGGTAGGTATGACCGACGACTGCGGCACACAGCGCCGCGTACGACAGCCAACTACGGTGCTCACCGGTGACGGCCCAGGCGATTGCGATGCCGATCGCCGCCTTCGCCATGTCCATGGCGAACACGGTGAGACCTGCCTTCCACCCGAGTGAGCGAATGACGTTGGACGCACCGGGATTACCGGAACCCACCTTGGAGATGTCGGTTCCGGCGCGACGGGCTACGAGTTCGGCACTCGGAAACGTGCCGAGAAAGTAGGCAACGACAACCGCACCGGCGGCGAGCAAGACGTCCATGCGGATCGCTTGTCAGTGTAGTTGTCCGCGTGCCGCGGATCGTCCGTATTGTTCAGCGACACGACGGATCGTCGGGCGGAACGATGCCAATCTGCGCCTGTACGGGTAGGGGCTCGCTGCCGTCGTCGGCACCGAACAACGAGGACACGATTTCCCCGATGCGGTGGACGAGAGCGAGGGGCACCACGACTGCACCGCCGGGTGCCATCACGTCGCTTGAGTCACCACGGAACAGTTCGAGAATTGCGCGCATCGAGTCGCTGTCGGTCACGGGGAGCAGCACGGATTGATCGCCAATGCGGCGCGGCGTCCATTCGATGGTGTAGCTCGCCGAACCGGCGGGGTTGACGTTGCGCATGGCGTCGGCAAGAGCGAGCAAATCACGGGGTGTCAACTTGTCGTCGGTGATGACGTTGTCGAGAGCCGCGTTGAGCAACTGCGTCGCCACGGCGGGGTTGACACGGCCGCGATCGAGTGCTCGTTGCATCGATCTGCGCAGGAAATCCTGTTGGCGACCGATTCGGCCGATGTCACCGGTCGGGTCGGCGAGCCATCGCTGGCGGGTGGCGTCGAAGTAGCGGTACCCCGAACGTGAACGAACGTAGGCAAGAGCCTGGGATCCGTCGAGTGTGTAGCACCCCGGGCCGGGCACACGGAAACCCGTCTTCTCGTCGCGCGTTGCGTATTCGAAGGGCACTTTTACCCCGTCGACGGCGTCGACGATGCGCTTGAACGCACAGAAGTTGACGTTGACGTAGTGATCGACGGGAATTCCGAAGTTGTCGTAAATCGTGCGCACGAGGCGGTCGGGATCGTCGGCACGAAACGCGGAGTTGATCCGACTCTGCCGATTCGTGCCGGCAATGTCGACCCACAGGTCGCGTGGAAAGGAGAGGATCGCGACATTCGTCGTGGCGGGATCCACGCGCAGGATCATGATCGTGTCACTGCGTTCGCCGAGTGTGGCTCGGTCTCCGATTCCGCCCGCGGTCACGTCGCCCGAATCGGTGCATGCACCGCCGTCGGACCCGGTGAGGAGAAAGTTGCGCGGGCGCGAGTCGGTGAGCTGTGCGGGGGAGCCATCGGCGATCGGCGCCGCACCTGCCCCGAGATTGACGACGAGTCGGCTCGACACCTTGCCGTTGGCGTACAGCACGAGCGATCCGGTGCCGACGAGCGCGGCGGCAATGACGAGATTGACGATGAGCACGATGGCGTGGCGTCGCGGGCGACCCACCGAGCGAGGTGCGGGATCGTGCCCGATCGCCACCGCTTCAGCCTCCCGGTGCGAGCAACACGTCGACGACGAGCTCTGCCCCCGGGGATGCCACGAGTTCGCCGACCGAACCGGTCTTCATGAGATCGTCGCGGCACGTTTCGACGGCATCGATGAGCGATTCGGATCCCGTCACGGACACGCTCGCCACGGCGGCGCGCTGCGACACCTTGGCTTCGGTCTTCGTGCGACGAATGCGGGCGAGAACTTCACACACACCGGTGAGCAGCGACTCGTGATCCCCTGCGTACGCGGGAAACTCGTGCGAGGACGGCCACTCGGCGAGGTGCACGGATCCTTCGTGCCACCACGACCACACGTCGTCAGCACAAAACGGCAGGTGCGGCGCAAACAGGCGCTGCACAACCGACAGCGCCCGGCGCAACGCGTAACGGGCCGACGGTGAGTCAACCGCGTCACCGTAGGCGCGGGACTTCACCAACTCGACGTAGTCGTCGCAGAACCACCAGAAGAACGACTCGGTGCGCTCCAGCGCGCGTGCGTAGTCGTAACTCTCGAAAGCCGTGGTCGCATCGGCAACGACGTCGGCGAGTCGGGCGAGCATCGCCCGGTCGAGGTCGTGAGTCGCCGTGTTCCCGTCGTCGGGAAAGCTGAGCACGAATTTCGAAACGTTCAGCAGTTTCGTGGCGAGCTTGCGACCGACGGTCATCTGATCCTCGCTGAACGCGGTATCGACGCCGGGACGCGCGTTGGCCGCCCAGTAACGCACCGCGTCGCTGCCGTACTTGTCGAACAGGTCGATCGGCGTGACGACGTTGCCCTTCGATTTCGACATCTTCTTGCGATCCGGATCGAGGATCCAACCCGACAACGCCGCGTGGCGCCAAGGTGCGACACCGTGTTCGAAGTGGGATCTGACCATCGTCGAGAACAGCCAGGTGCGAATGATGTCGTGGCCCTGCGGGCGAACGTCCATCGGGAACACGCGGTTGAAGAGATCGTCGTCGGTGCCCCACTGCCCCGCAATTTCGGGGGTGAGCGACGACGTTGCCCACGTGTCCATGACGTCGGGCTCGCCGACGAAGCCGCCCGGCTTGCCGCGTTGCGACGAATCGTATCCCTCCGGCACGTCGGTGCTCGGATCGACGGGTAGTTGGTCGTCGGCAGGCACGAGTGGTACGTCGTAACTGACGTTTCCACCGTCGTCGATTGCGTACCACAGCGGGAGCGGAACACCGAAGTAGCGCTGGCGCGAGATCAGCCAGTCGCCGTTGAGCCCGTCGACCCAATTGGTGTAACGGTGCCGCATGTGTTCGGGATGCCACTGCACATCGCCGCCGCGCGCGACGAGGGCTTCGCGCAGGTGTGAATCTCGACCGCCGTTTCGGATGTACCACTGGCGACTGGTGACGATTTCCAGAGGTCGGTCGCCCTTTTCGTAGAACTTCACAGGATGAGTGATCGCGCGCGGTTCGCCGAGCAACTCACCCGACGCGCGCAGCATCTCGACGATCGCAGTCTGCGCTTGTTTCACCGACTTGCCGGTGAGCGTCGCGTAATTCGCTCGTCCGGAGTCCGACGTGATGTCGACGGGGTGGTCGGCGAGGATTCGTCCGTCGCGACCGA
>JBMTET010000006.1:0-59780 GCA_049433365.1 Ilumatobacteraceae bacterium
AGAAACAACGATCCGAGAAACAACGCCATGCGCCTGGACGACATCGACTACGAGTTGCCCGCGCGGCTCATTGCGCAGTCGCCGATCGAGCCGCGCGACGCCGCACGTCTGCTCGTCGACACGGGTGCAGGGACGCCGCTCGACCGTCACGTGCGCGACCTTCCCGAGATCCTCGGTGAAGGAGACGTGCTCGTCGTCAACGACACGCGCGTCGTTCCCGCGCGGCTGCACCTGCGGCGGCGCACCGGGGGAGCCGTCGAGGTTCTGCTGCTCGAATCCCTCGACGACGAGCGCATCCGGTGGGATGCGCTCATTCGCCCCGCACGCAAACTGCGATTCGGTGAAGTGCTCGTCGGCGATGGTGATGACGGCGGCGACGTCGACGTGCTCGTCGTCGGGGACCGCGGTGCCGCGGGAGACACGATGCACGTATCCTTCGTCGTCGACGACGTGGCGGCGTTTCTCGCACGGGTGGGGGAGATGCCGCTACCGCCGTACATCACACAGCCGCTCACTGATCCCGAGCGCTACCAGACGGTGTTTGCCCGCGACGCCCGATCGGCCGCGGCACCGACCGCGGGGTTGCATTTCACCCCGTCGCTCTTTGCCGAGTTGGAACGTGTCGGTGTGCAGATGGCGAGTCTCGAGCTCGTCGTCGGACTCGACACCTTTCAGCCGGTGAGTGCGGCCAACCCGCTCGACCACGTCATTCACACCGAGCGGTACCGCGTGCCGGCGGCAACGATCGATGCGGTCAATGCTGCGCGGCGGGTCGTTGCGGTCGGAACGACGGCGACCCGAGCGCTCGAAACCGCGGCGTCGACGGGCCAACTGAGTGGTCGCAGCGACTTGTTCATCACCCCTGGGTACGACTTCCGTGTCGTCGACCTCCTGATGACGAACTTCCACATGCCGCGCACGACGTTGTTGCTCATGGTCGAGGCATTCGTCGGGCGACGATGGCGCGACATCTACGTGCACGCAATAGCTGCCGACTACCGAATGCTGTCGTTCGGAGACGCGTCGCTGCTCACGTGCACGACCTCGTCGCGTTCCCGTCGCTTCTGACTGCGCGGCACGCGCCGCCGGAGATCTAGTCTCCACGCGATGCATTCGGCACGCATGGTCGTTGAGGCGATCGACGGAGCGGCGCGCGCGGGCACGGTGTCGCTCGCGCACGGCTCGTACGTCACCCCGACGTTCATGCCCGTCGGTACGAGGGGTGCGGTGAAGTACTTGAGCGCCGCCGACTACGACCGCCTCGGCGCGCAGATCGTGCTCGGCAATACGTACCATCTCATGTTGCGCCCCGGCGCCGACGTCGTCGAGGCGATGGGCGGCCTCGCCGCATTCGCCGGTTGGACGGGCCTCACACTGACGGACTCGGGTGGGTTTCA
Source organism: Ilumatobacteraceae bacterium (assembly GCA_049433365.1). Lineage (GTDB taxonomy): Bacteria > Actinomycetota > Acidimicrobiia > Acidimicrobiales > Ilumatobacteraceae > F1-60-MAGs027. The sequence goes on from JBMTET010000006.1 coordinate 1,398, forward strand.
GGTCTTCTCGCTCGACCCCGACGTCGACGACGACGGGGTGACCTTCCGCTCGACGTACGACGGTTCGCTGCATCGCTTCACGCCGCAACGTGCCGTCGAGGTTCAGCAGCAGTTGGGTGCCGACATCCAAATGGTGCTCGACGTCTGTCCGCCGCTGCCGAGTGACGACGCAACGATCGACGAAGCGATGCGCCGTACCGAGATGTGGGCGCGTCGTGCGCGATCGACACACTCGCGACCCGACCAGTCGTTGTTCGGCATCGTGCAGGGAGGCATCGACGAGCACAGGCGACGGATCAGTGCGCAGCAAATCGTTGCACTCGACTTCGACGGATACGGCATCGGGGGGCTGTCGGTGGGCGAGTCGCGCGCCGAAATGCTGCCGGCGCTGGCCGCGGCTCTCGAATACCTGCCCGCCGACAAGCCGCGTTATCTCATGGGTGTCGGGGATCCCGCTGCGCTCGTCGAGGCAGTCGCGCTCGGTGTCGATCAGTTCGACTGTGTCATGCAAACACGACTTGGTCGGCACGGGACGGCGCTCACGAGTGCGGGACGACTCAACGTGAAGCGCGCCGAGTTCGTCACGAGCAACTTGCCGCTCGACGAGCGATGTTCGTGCGAGGTGTGTTCCACCCACTCGCGGGCATACCTGCGCCACCTCTTTCAGGTGTCGGAGCCGACGGCGTCACGTTTGGTGTCCCTGCACAACGTCGCCTGGACGCTGGCGCTCATGAACCGGGCCCGCGATGCGATACGTGCCGGAACGTTCGCGGCGATGCGGCGGGAAGTTCTCGCGGTGTGGGGCTAGCGTTCACGACCATGTTCTCTTCCCTCATCGCCCTCCTGTCACCCGTCTTTGCCAACGAGGCTGCCGAGCAGTCCACCGGTGGGGGCATCGTCGGATTGCTGCCGTTGCTGCTCATCTTCGTACTCATGTACTTCCTGTTGCTGCGACCGCAGCGCCGTCGTCAGAAGGCAATGGCAGCCCTGCAGTCGTCGCTCGCGGTCGACGACGACGTCGTGCTGACGAACGGAATCTTCGCCACGGTGACGGGCATCGAGGACAACTGGTTGTGGGTTGAAGTTGCCGATGGAGTTCAGATTCGCGTCACCAAGGGATCGATCGGCCAGAAGGTCGGCGCCGAACCCGATGCGGACAAGAAAAAGAAATAAGTCGCTCCACTTCCTTCCCGCACCATCGGAGAACTGACCGTTCATGAACCGCCGACTCGTGGCGTCCCTCGCCGTGCTCCTGTTCGTTGCGCTTGCGGCGATCACGGGAACTGTCGTCGCCGGGGATCGTCCGTCGCTCGGCCTCGACCTCCAGGGTGGGGCGTCGGTAACGCTGCAGCCCGAAGGCAGCTTCGACGCCAATGCGCTCGACGTTGCCGTGGAGATCATCCGCTCCCGCGTCGACTCGATCGGCGTCGCCGAGCCGGAGATCATCCGTCAAGGCGACACCGTCGTCGTCAACCTTCCGGGTGTGAAGGATCAGCAGCGTGCACTCGACATCGTCGGGCGCACCGGTGACGTGCAGTTGCGCGGCGTTCTCCAGTCCGGCGTCGCTCCCGCTGCGGATGGCTCGAGCGAGCCGCAATCCACTTCTCCAGATGACACGTCCCCCGATGTCACGTCGCCCGATGGCGCGACTCCGGACAGCGGTGCCGGTACGCCAACGACGATTGATGGTGCGGCGCCAACGGGACCGGGTGGGTCGCGACGTAGCACCACCGACACGAGTGTTCCCGGTGACACGAGCGCCGCGGGCGACACCGACTCGACCGTGGCGAACGACGCGGCAAATTCGACCGACGACACGGGTGCCGATGCGACAGCGGTGACAGATCCATCAGATACTGGGTCAACGGATACTGGGTCAACGGAATCAGGCTCACCTGTTGATGCGGCGGTGACGGCAAATCCGCTCGACAATCTGCCCGACGGTGTCGAGATTCTCTCCGGGCGCGACGGTTTCACGTATCTCGTCGCGCCGGCCGGGGCCACGGGTCGGGTGTTCGACAACTCGGCCACCGCCGACATTCAGAACGGTCAGTGGACGGTAGTCGTCGGGTTGCGTCGCGGTGCCGAAGGCGAGGACTTGTGGAACGCGCTGGCAACGCTGTGTTACAACCGCGACGAGTTGTGCCCGACGGGACAGGTGGCCATCGTTCTCGACGGCGTTGTCATTTCGGCACCGGTCGTGCAGGAGCCGGTGTTCACCGGCGGTCAGGTGCAGATCACGGGCAACTTCACCGAAACCGAGGCCCGCGACCTGGCGAAGATTCTCGAATTCGGCGCCGTGCCGGTGAAGTTCGGTGTGTCGCAGGTGCAAACGGTGTCGGCGACGCTCGGTGAAGACACCCTTCGTGCCGCGATCATCGCCGGTTTGGTCGGCATCGGCCTCGTGCTCGTGTACATGCTCGCGTACTACCGGCTCATGGCCGCGCTCGTTCTCCTCGGCCTCGCCGCCGGTGGGGCGTTGCAGTACTCGGCGATTTCGTACCTGTCGCGAACGAACGGATTGGCGCTCACCTTGGCGGGTATCGCCGGCCTCGTCGTGTCCGTCGGCATGGGAGTCGACTCGTACATCGTCATGTTCGAACGGGTGAAGGACGGCCTGTATGCCGGTCGCACCCCGCGCAACGCGGTGCAGGGTGCGGTGTCGTCGGCATGGAAGACGGTCTTCATTGCCAACGTCGTGTCGTTCCTCGGTGCGGCAGTGCTGTGGTGGTTGACCGTCGGTTCGGTGCGCGGCTTTGCGTTCTTCCTCGGACTGGCAACGCTCACCAACGTCACCGTCGTCTATTACTTCCTGCGTCCGGCACTGCTTCTCGTGTGTCGCTCCACCCGGGTGAACGAGCGCGGCGTGCTCGGTGTCGCAACGTCGAAACAGGAGGCGCAGTGATGGAACAGCCGGCGTCAACCGGTCGACTCGCGAGGCTCTTTCGCGGGGAAACGACGATCAACTTCTACGCTCGCCGCCGACTGGCAATTCTCGTTTCGGCCGGGCTGATGGTCGTCACCGTTGGCGCGCTGCTCGTCAACGGGCTGAGTCTCGGCATCGATTTTCGCGGCGGTGTCGCCTGGGAGGCGCCGGTGACCGGCGAGCTCACGGTCGAGCGTGCACGCACGATCATGACCGAGCGCCAACTCGTCGATGACGTGCGCATCCAGGTCCTCGATGCGGCCGGTTCGCAACGGGTGCGGATCCAAACCGGTGACCAACCCCCCGACGTTCGTGTCGCCGTGCAGGAGGCGCTCGCCGCGGCCGCAGGGGTCGACGTCGGGGAAGTGAGCGTCGCACAGGTGAGTTCGTCGTGGGGTCGAAGCATCACCGAGAAAGCCGTTCGTGCCCTCATCATCTTTCTCGTCATCGTTGCCGGGTTCATTGCCTGGCGCTTCGAATGGAAAATGGCCGTTGCCGCGCTCGCGGCGATCGTGCACGACGTCCTGGCGACCGTCGGCGTGTACGCCTTGTTGCAGTTCGATGTAACGCCGGCCACGGTCGTGGCGTTCCTCACGATCCTCGGATATTCGCTGTACGACACCGTCGTCATTTTCGACCGGGTGAAAGAGAACGTCGAGCGTTTCGGGGGTACCCGTACCTCGTTCGCCAACATCGTCAACGTGTCGACGAACCAGGTGTTTGCCCGCTCGTTGAACACGACGATCACGTCGTCGATGCCGGTGCTGTCGCTCGTCGTGGTCGGGTCGTGGATCCTCGGCGCGACCTCGCTGCAGGAGTTCGCCATCGCCCTGCTCGTCGGGATGATCGTCGGTACGTACTCGTCGATCTTTTTCGCCACGCCGTTGCTGTCGTTCATGAAGGAGCGCGAGCCGCGTTACGCCGGCCTCGTCGACCAGGTCGCAACGGGCGCCGAGATGGCGGCGCTGCTCGAACACGGCTCGCCGCGCACGGCGCGCCGCATCGCCGACGTTTCCGCTGCCGGCGCGGCCACCCCGGCCGTCACCCGCGCCCTTACGCATCCTCCGCGACCCCGCAAACAACGCCGTCGCTAGCCTCGAGTCATGGGCACCGCCTCGCGGGTGCTGCCATGGCGGCGCCACCACACTGCGACGGCCGACGAACTCGCCCCGTTGCTCACCGCCTTTCGCGCCAAGCATCCCAAGGCCCCGATCGGGCGCATCAATCGCGCCTACGAGGTGGCCCGCGAGGCGCACAAGCACCAAACCCGCACGACTGGTGAGTTGTACATCAACCATCCGATCGCCGTTGCCCGGGTGATCGCCGATATCGGCCTCGACGAAGCATCGATCGTTGCCGCGCTGTTGCACGATGCGGTGGAGGACACCGACCTCACACTCGCCGACGTCGAGGGCGAGTTCGGCCCCGAGGTTGCGGCGATCGTCGACGGGGTGACGAAGCTCGACCGATTGCAGTTCGACTCGAAGGAGGCCCAACAGGCGGCGACGATGCGCAAGATGCTCGTGGCGATGGCGCGCGACCTGCGCGTGCTCATCATCAAGTTGTCGGATCGTTTGCACAACATGCGCACGCTGGCCTCGAGCTCGGTGGAAAAGCAGCACCGCGTCGCCCAGGAGACGCTCGACATCTATGCACCCCTCGCACACCGGCTCGGCATGCAGGAGATCAAGCAGCAGCTCGAGGATCTTTCGTTCGCCGCGCTGCATCCGAAGCGCTACGCCGAGCTCGACCACCTCGTCACCACCCGGGCGCCGCAGCGCAACGTGTACCTCGCGCGCACACTCGGGCAGATCGAGCGGTTGCTCGCGTCGGTGCGGATCAAGGCCGAGCTCACGTCGCGCGGCAAGCACCTGTGGAGCATCTACGAAAAGATGATGCAAAAGAACCGCGAGTTCGACGACATTCACGACCTCATGGCGGTGCGCATCATCGTCGATTCGGTGAAGGATTGCTACGGCGCGCTGGGTGTCATTCACGGACACTTCACGCCGGTCGTCGGGCGGTTCAAGGACTACATTGCGATGCCCAAGTTCAACCTCTACCAGTCGTTGCACACGACGGTGGTCGGCCCCGACGGCAAGATGGTCGAGGTGCAGATCCGCACCCGTGACATGCACCAACGTGCCGAATGGGGTGTGGCGTCGCACTGGGCGTACAAGGACGGGGCAAGTGCGCAGGAAGTCGACTGGCTGAACCGGATGATCGATTGGCAGGGGGAGATCACCGACCCGCGCCAGTTCCTCGAGGGGCTGAAGACCGACCTTGAGCAAGACGAAGCCTTCGTGTTCACCCCCAAAGGGCGCGTGGTGTCGTTGCCCGTCGGCGCGACTCCGGTCGACTTTGCGTATGCGGTGCACACCGAGGTGGGGCACAGTTGCATGGGTGCTCGGGTGAACGGTCGGCTCGTCGCTCTCGACTACCGCCTCGCGTCGGGTGACACGTGCGAGATCCTCACCTCGAAGGCCGAGAATGCCGCGCCGTCGCAGGATTGGTTGAACTTCGTCGTGTCGACGAAAGCGCGCTCGAAGATCAAGCAGTGGTGGTCGCGCGAACGAATGGAGGACACGCTCGACGAGGGGCGTGACGAGTTCGTCGAGGAGTTGCGCCGCGAGGGGCTGTCCTGGCGCGACGTCGAATCATCCACCGCCTTCGTCGAAGAGTTGCGCCAGTCCGGATACGCCGATTCCGAAGGTGTGTTCCGGGCGATCGGATTGAAAAAGATCCAGGCGCGCCCGATCGTGCAACGCCTCGCTGCGCAATTGCGCGACGGTGGCAGCGACGAACAGTTGTCGGTGCCGTTGGCCCGCCGCCGCAGCGACGGCAGTCAGTCGAGGGGCTCGATTCACGTCGACGGCTTGGACGACGTGCTCGTGCGTCTGTCGAAGTGCTGCACACCCGTGCCGGGTGACCGGATCATGGGATTCATCACCAAAGGACGCGGCGTCAGTGTGCACCGCATCGATTGCGCGAACGCCGAGTCGCTCGAGGCCCAGCAGGCGGCCCGCATCATCGACGTTGAATGGGCCAACGACGGCGGGGGAGAAACATTCGTTGCCGCAGTCGAGGTGAAGGCCCTCGATCGCACCCGACTGCTGCGTGACGTTGCCAACGCGTTGTCCGACCAGCACGTGAACATCGTCGCGTGCACGACGCACACCGGTGGCGATCGAGTTGCCCGCATGCGGTTCGAGTTCGAGTTCGCCGATCCCGGCCATCTCAGCACCGTGTTGCGCACGATCAAGTCGATCGACGGCGTGTACGACGCGTATCGAATCCTGCCCGGTGCCGACGAACCTGCGACGCTCGGGTCGGCGCATCCGTCGGCGAACTAGCCTGACGGCGTGCCGAGTTTCCAAACGAGCCCCGGAACTCGCGACATCCTGCCCCCCGAAGCCGGTCGATGGCGCAACTTCGTGGGCGTGTTCGCCGAAGTCGTCGAAGCTGCCGGATACGACCACGTGATTGCCCCGATGTTCGAGGACATCGGCGTGTTCATGCGGGTCGGGGAAGCCACCGAAATCGTCACCAAGGAGATGTACGACTTCGAGGACAAGGGTGGTCGGCACATTGCCCTGCGCCCCGAACAAACCGCCAGCGTGTGCCGCGCGTTCGTCGAGCACCGCCCCACGACTCCGTGGAAGGTGTGGTACGCGGGGCCGAATTTCCGCTACGAAAAGCCGCAACTCGGCCGCTACCGCCAATTCGACCAGGTCGGCATCGAAGTTCTCGGGGTTCTTGATGCGCAACTCGACGTCGAAGTCATCTCGCTCGCCCACGATTTCTACCGTCGACTCGGTTTGCAGGGTGTTCGACTGGCGATCAACTCTCTCGGAGACGACGGCGACCGCGATCGCTACGTTGCCGCGTTGCGCGAGCACTTCGCCGCCCGTATCGCCGAGTTGAGCGACGAAACGAAGACGACCCTCGAGCGCAATCCATTGCGCGTTCTCGATTCCAAGCGCGCACAGGACGCACCGGCCATTGCTGCGGCGCCGAGCATGCGCGACTTCCTCGGTACCGATGCGTCGGCGCACTTCGCTGCGGTGCAGGACGGCCTGCGTCGGGCGGAAATCGATTTCGTCGTCGACGATCGCCTCGTGCGCGGACTCGATTACTACCGGCGAACGACCTTCGAGTTCACCGCGCGCGGCCTCGATGCCGCCCACACCGCCATCGGCGGCGGTGGTCGCTACGACGGGCTCGTCGAGCAACTCGGGGGTCCGTCGACACCGGGAATCGGTTTTGCCCTCGGACTCGATCGCACGTTGCTCGCCTGCGACGCGGAAAACGTCTTTGCGCCGCGGACGTCACGCGTCGATGCGTTCGTCGTCGACACCGTTGGTGGTGAGCATGCAGCCGCCATCTGCGCCGAGCTGCGTGCCCGTGGCGTGCGTGTCGACCGCGCGTGGGACGGACGCAGCATGAAGGCGCAAATGAAGTCCGCCGATCGCTCGGGTGCGCGGATCGTCGTCATCATCGGCGCCAACGAAGCAACGGCGAACACCGCAATCCTGCGTACGATGGATGACGGCTCCCAGCGACCGGTTGCACGCCAGGCGGTGTGCGACGAGGTTCGCGCGGCGCTCGGCCACTAACCAAGAAGTCGAGGCGAACAGGCATGTCCCCATCACCGACCCCACCCCTCGGCACTGCGTTGCGCACCGACGCGTGCGGAAGACTCGGGGTCGCCGACGTCGGACGCACCGTGACGGTTGCCGGCTGGGTGGGGCGGCGTCGCGAGCACGGCGACAAACTCGCCTTCGTCGACCTGCGCGACCACACGGGCGTCGTGCAGTGTGTGGTGTCGACGGGCGACGACGTGCGCAGCGAGTGGGTCGTACAGATCACCGGTGTCGTGCAGCCGCGACCCGAGGGGACGGTGAACACGCAGTTGCCGACGGGGGAGATCGAGCTCACGGGATGCACCGTCACGGTGCTCAACGTCGCCGAGCCGCCACCGTTTCCGATCGATGCGCGTGCCGACGACGTCGACGAAAACGTGCGCCTCAAGTACAGGTATCTCGACATCCGTCGTGAGCGAATGCAACGCAACCTTCGCGTTCGGGCGGCGGTGAACTCCGCCATCCGTGGGGCGATGGAAGAGCAGGGTTTCATCGAAGTGGAAACTCCCTTGCTCATGCCTTCGACTCCGGAAGGTGCGCGCGAGTTCCTCGTGCCGTCGCGCAAGGAGCCCGGTTCGTTCTACGCGTTGCCGCAGTCGCCGCAGTTGTGGAAGCAGCTGCTCATGGTCGCCGGGATCGACCGCTACTACCAAATTGCGCGCTGCCTGCGCGACGAGGACTTGCGCGCCGACCGCCAGTACGAGTTCACCCAGCTCGATGCCGAGATGAGTTTCGTGTCGAAGGACGACGTGCTTTCGGCCATCTCACATGCCGTCACCGCGGCGGCAACCGCGGCAACGGGCGAGGCGCCACCGCCGATCGAACGGATCACGTGGCACGATGCGATGAACCAATACGGCACCGACAAGCCGGACTTGCGTTTCGGGATGCGTCTCGTCGAGCTCACCGCCGTGTTTGCGTCGACGGGGTTCAAGGCATTCGCCGGTGCGGCAAGCATCAAGGGTGTGCGTGTCGATCACGCCGAATATCCCGAGCAGGCTGCCAGCGGACGCAACAAACTCGATGCCCTCACCGAGCGGGCGAAGAAACTCGGCGCGAAGGGGCTCGTGTGGATGAGGGTCGTCGCCGGCGGCGACGTCGAGTCACCGGTGGCGAAGTTTCTCAGCGACGACGAAAAGCGCGATCTTCTCGCCGCGATGGATGCGCACGAGGGCGACCTGTTGCTCATCGTCGCCGACGACTGGATGACGACGTGCACGGTGCTCGGCCAGTTGCGCAACGATCTCGCCCGTCCGCCCGTGCACGAGGGGCCGTACCGCTACGTGTGGGTCGTCGACTTTCCTTTGTTCGTCGGGATCAACCCGGCAACCAACGCCCCGCAACCGGGCCACCATCCGTTCTGCCACCCGCATCCCGACGACATCGACAAACTCGACACCGATCCGTTGAACGTCCGCGCGCTGGCGTACGACCTGGTGCTCAACGGTTGGGAACTCGGTTCCGGTTCGATCCGAATCCACGAGCCGGAACTGCAGCGCCGCGTCTTTGCGAAACTCGGCATCGACGATGCAACCGCGGATCGCAAGTTCGGTTTTTTCCTGCAGCCGTTTCGCTACGGGGCGCCGCCGCACGGCGGCTTCGCCTTCGGAATCGACCGACTCGTTGCGATCCTTGCGGGGGAGGAAAACATTCGTGAAGTCATTGCATTCCCGAAGACGCAGTCCGGCAGCGATCCGATGACCGGCGCACCGGGACCCGTCGAGTCGGCGCAACTCACCGAGCTCGGGTTGCGCACGTTGCCACCTCCCGTGGCGGGCTGAGTCCGTGGCGCGCAGCGACCTGTTCTCTGCCGCCGCCGAGGAACAACTCCGCAGTCGAGCGCCACTGGCGGCACGGCTGCGACCGCGCACCATCGACGACGTCGTCGGCCAGGAGCACCTTCTCGCAACCGGTGCGGCGCTGCGGGTGCTCATCGAATCGGATCGACTCGGGTCGACGATCTTGTGGGGGCCACCCGGCGTGGGCAAAACGACGATTGCCGAGTTGGTTGCGGTGTCGACGAAGCGTCACTTCGAACGATTGTCGGCCGTGACGGCGGGTGTGAAAGACGTCCGCGCCGCGGTCGAAGCCGCGCACGAACGCCTCGGCGCGCACGGGAAGGGAACCATCGTGTTCGTCGACGAAATCCACCGCTTTTCGACGGCGCAACAAGACGCACTGCTACCCGCGGTGGAAACGGGGGTGGTCGCGCTCATCGGGGCGACGACCGAAAACCCGTACTTCTCCGTCAATTCACCGTTGCGCAGCCGCAGCACGCTGTTTCGTCTCGAGCCTCTGGAAGATGCGGCAATCGGGAGGCTCGTGCAGCGCGGCGTGGCCGTCGAGCAGGTGGCCGTCGACGACGACGCGTTGGAGCTGCTCGTCGGACGATCCGCCGGCGATGCACGTGCGGCGCTCACGGCGCTCGAAGTCGCAGCCGCCCTGGCGCGACACGCGGGCAACGAGGCATCCGGTGCGGCGGCGCACGATGTGCCGCGAGTTGCCGTCGCGCACGTCGAAGCGGCGTTGTCGGCGAGCGCGTCGCGGTACGGACGTGACGAGCATTACGACGTCACGTCGGCGCTCATCAAGAGCATTCGCGGCAGCGACGCCGAAGCGGCCACCTACTGGTTGGCACGGATGCTCGAAGCGGGTGAGGATCCGCGCTTCATCGCCCGTCGACTCGTCATTGCCGCGAGCGAGGACATCGGGCTCGCCGATTCACAGTCACTGCTCGTTGCCGTCGCCGCCGCGCAAGCCGTCGAGTTCGTCGGGTTGCCGGAGGCCCAACTCAACCTCTCCCACGCCGTGCACCACCTCGCGCGTGCCCCGAAGAGCAACGATGTCGCCACGGCGGTCTGGGCGGCGCGCGAGTCGGTGCGCAACGAAGGTCCCGGCGAGGTGCCGGCGCACCTGCGCGACGCGCATTACGCCGGTGCCGAGTCACTCGGCCACGGCACCGATTACGTGTCGCCGCATGACGATCCGCGGCGTGCGGCACGCCAGTCGTACATGCCCGAACGCTGAACTTCGCGCGTCGCGCCCCGTGCTGTTGGGTCCCTCGATTCGGTGTCCTACGTTTCGGTGTTTCGGGCATCGGACCCCGGGGACTGCGGCCCGGAGCGTGGAGCGATACCCTGACGGGGTCATGTTGCGACGACTGTTCTGGTTCCTCCTCGGCGCTCTCAGTGCTCTGTTCGGTTACGGCTACATGCGCCGCCGCGCCGCACAGGCCGCCTCGAGCCTCGCCGGCGACGATGCACTCGATGCGCTCGTCGATGCCGTGCTCGGATTCAAGGACAAGGTCGTCGCCAAGGTGTCGGGCGAGCGAGCGGCCGATTCCGACGGCTCCGATCTCTTTTCCTGAGCGATGCCGTCGTCCCGTGACGCGCTGAGTTCCGCGAATTCGTTGCGCGACGCCTTCACGGGGTTCTTCCGCGACAAGGAGCACTCGGTCGTTCCCTCGGCTGCCCTCATTCCGTTCGATCAGACGTTGCTGTTCACCGTCGCCGGAATGGTTCCGTTCAAGCCGTACTTCGTCGGCGACGAAACCGCCCCCTACCGCCGCGCAGTCAGCGTGCAGAAGTGCGTGCGTGCGGGCGGCAAGCACAACGACCTCGACGACGTCGGTCGCACGAAGCGGCATCTCGTGTTCTTCGAGATGCTCGGCAATTTCAGCTTCGGTGACTATTTCAAGGAAAGCGCGATTCCGTGGTCGTGGGAGCTCGTCACCGAGGTGTTCGGTTTCGACGGCGACCGACTGTGGATCACGGTGCACGAAAGCGACGACGAGGCCGAGGCAATCTGGCACGAGCAAGTGGGCGTGCCGATGTCGCGCATCCAGCGACTCGGCGATGCGGACAACTTCTGGCAAATGGGCGACACCGGTCCGTGCGGACCGTGCTCGGAGATCCACATCGATCGCGGTCCGTCATTCGGCCCGGACGGTGGTCCACTCCACGACCCGCAGGGCGACCGCTTCCTCGAGTTCTGGAATCTCGTGTTCATGCAATACGACCAGGCCAAGGACGGATCGCGAACTCGTCTGCCCAAGCCGTCCATCGACACCGGTGCGGGGCTCGAGCGCATCCTCACCCTCGTGCAGGGGGTTGATTCGGTGTGGGAAACGGACGTTCTCGCACCGCTCATCGACGCCGGCCGCTCGTTGACCAACGCCGAGTACGTCGTTGGTGACTACGAGCACAAACCGAGTTTCAGCCTGCGAGTTCTTGCCGAACACGCCCGTTCATCGATGATGCTCGTCGGCGACGGGGTGTTCCCGTCCAACGAGGGTCGCGGTTACGTGCTGCGCCGAATCATTCGTCGCGCCGTTCGTCACGCGTACCTGCTCGGCACCGAAACGCTCGTCATGCCGAAGTTGGTCGAGACGGCCATCGAGGTGATGGGCACGGCGTATCCCGAGTTGCGCACCAACTCGTCGTTCATCGTCGACGTGCTCGCCCGCGAAGAAGAGCGATTCCGGGCCACGTTGCGCACCGGCTTGGGAATCCTCGAGGACGAGTTCGCCGCATCGGCGGCACGGATCGACGGCGCGAAGGCGTTCATGTTGCACGACACCTACGGATTTCCGCTCGAGCTCACCCAGGAGATCGCCGCCGAGCGCAACGTCGCCGTCGATGTCGAGGGTTTCGATGCCGAAATGCAGCAACAAAAGATTCGCGGCAAGAACGCCCGCAAGAACGAGCAGCTCGATCCGACTCGGATGGACGCTTACCGTCAGCTCTCCGAGCAACGCGGGGCGACGACGTTCGTGGGTTACGAGGTCGACGAGTGCGATGCGAAGGTGCTCGCCGTGCTCGGCCCATTCGACCACGACGACGGTTCGCTCGTGCACGAAATCTTCCTCGATGCGAGTCCGTTCTACGCCGAAAGCGGCGGGCAGGTGGGGGACACCGGGGTCATCGAATCCGCCGGTGCGGCAGCCTCGGTTCTCGACACGACGTTTGCGGTTCCCGGGTTGCGTCGGCACACGGTGCGCATCACGCGCGGCGCATTCGCGGTGGGCGACCCCGTGCGGGCGCGGATCGACACCGCAGCCCGGCGCGCGACGCGCCGCAACCATACCGCCACGCATCTCCTGCACTGGGCGTTGCGCGAGGTTCTCGGCGAGCACGTGAAGCAGGCCGGCTCACTGGTTGCCCCGGATCGACTGCGCTTCGACTTCAGTCACTACGCCCCGGTGAGCGGCGACGAGATCGAGCGCATCGAGCGGCTCGTCAACCACGAGGTGTTGTCCAACGAGTCCGTCAGCGCCACCGAAATGAGCAAACAGGATGCCCTCGCCAAGGGGGCGATCGCGTTCTTCGGTGACAAGTACGGCGACACCGTGCGCGTACTCGAGGCCGGGCATTCGCTCGAGTTCTGCGGCGGAACGCACGTGTCGGCAACCGGTGACATCGGCCCGATCAAGATCGTCAGCGAGGGTTCGATCGGATCGAATTTGCGCCGCATCGAAGCCGTCACAGGTGACGGGGCCATCGCGAACATGCTCGACACGTCGCGAATCATCGCCGTCGCCGCCGACATGCTCGGCGCAAAACCCGACGAACTGGTGCGTGCCGTCGAGCGAGCTCGCGAGCAAGTGCGCTCACTCGAGGACGAAGTGAAACGTTTGCGTCTCGCGCAGGCCACGTCGCGGGCCCGGGACATGGCCGCGGGTGCCCGCGACGGAGTCGTCGTCGAACGAGTCGACGGTCTCAATCCCACGTCGCTGCGCGAGTTGGCAGTTGCCGTGCGCGACGTACCGGGTGTCAACGTCGTCGTACTCGGAGGGGTCGCCGACTCCGGTGGAGTTGCGCTCGTCGCCGCCGTGTCCGCAGCGGCGACGGTGAAGGCCGGTGACATCATTCGCGATGCCGCAAAGACCGTCGGTGGTGGCGGTGGTGGCAAGGGAGACATTGCGACGGCCGGTGGCAAGAACGTCGCGGCACTCGACGACGCTCTCGACGTTGCCCGATCGGTGATCTCGGGCGTTCGAAGTTGACGCAACGATCCCGTTGATGCGCTGTCTGGGCCTCGATCTCGGCGCCCGACGAATCGGTATTGCGGTGTCGGATCCGGCGGGTGTCGTTGCCACTCCGCTCACGACGATCATGCGTGGTTCGAGCGTCGCAGAAGCACATCGCGCAATTGCCGGCCTCGTCGCCGAGTACGCAGCAGACTGTGTTGTCGTGGGACTGCCGCGAGCACTTTCGGGACGAGTGACCGATTCGACGCGGGTCGTGCTCGATGAGGTGACGCAGCTGCGCGGCCTCCTCGGCGTTCCGATCCACACGTGGGACGAGCGCCTCACCACCGTTCAGGCGCAACGTTCGCTGCGCGAGATGGGGGTCGACTCCCGCAAGGGCCGCACCAAGGTGGATGCTCTTGCCGCGACGATCATGCTCCAGTCGTGGCTCGACGCGGGGCGACCGACCGGGGTGGGCAGATGACCGATCGACCGCGTGCAGACGACGATGCGATCGTGATCGTGCCCGACGAATCGCGGCGGCACGTGCTTGCGCACAACGAATCACGGCACAACGAATCACGGCACAAAGTACGACGGGGTGAAGATCCGCGTCATGAAGATTTACCTGACGAAGATCCGTGGCGCGATGATCCGTGGGACGATCCGCGTGCGGCTCGTGATTTCGTCGCCGACGGAATGATTCCCGACCTGCGCCGCTGGTCGCGCCAGATCCTCGTCGGACTCGTCGTGGGAACGGTGCTGTTCATTAGTTGGGCTGCATGGCGCACTGCCGGGCTCGTCGGTGGCAGCGACGACGTCGCGACCGTGACGGGGGGAGTCGGGCAGGTCGACGTCGTCAACGTCGTTTTTCCGGAGGGCTTCACCGTGGCGCAAGTTGCGCAGCGTCTCGCCCGGGACGTGCCGAACATGGATGCACAGCGGGTCCTTGCGGCTCTCGCCGACGGGACGTTGCCCGCACCGTGGCGACCCGAGGGTGTCTCGTCGTACGAGGGGTTGCTCTTCCCGGCACTGTACGAAGTCGCCGCATACGAAGACGAACGGGCGGTCGTCGATCGAATGATCAACGAGATGCGCAACCGCACCCTGCGTCTCGACATCGAAGCGGGTGCGGCGCGCCTCGGGGTGACCCCATACGAGATCATCATCATCGCATCGCTCATCGAGCGCGAGGTGAAGATCGCCGACGAGCGGGCCATCGTGTCGCGGGTGATCCACAACCGTCTCGCCGCCGACATCGAATTGCAGATCGATGCAGCGTTGTACTACGACGCCGCACCCGGGGCGTCGTTTGCCGATCTGCGCAACTCCGATTCGCCGTACAACGTGTACCGCCGTCGTGGTTTGCCACCGACACCGATCGCCAACCCCGGAGTCGCCGCCCTCGAAGCGGCGCTCAACCCCGCCCCGGATCCGGGAGTCGACGACGAGATCTGCACATCGCGAACGGCAGCACAACGTCGCAGCGAGCCGTGCCAGTACCTCTTTTACGTGTTGTCCGATACCCAGGGGCGGCACGCATTTTCGGCAACGTTCGAGCAGCACGAAGTCCGCGTTGCCGAGGCGCGAGCCGCAGGCGTTCTGCCGTGAGTACGCACGCGGGAACCATCGTCGCCGCAGTCATCGGCTCGCCCGTACGGCACAGCCTGTCGCCGATCATCCACAACGCCGCCTTTCGTCATCACGGTGACGACTGGGTGTACGTCGCATTCGACATCGGTGACACCGACGCGCGCGTGGCCGTCGACGCCGCGCGGGTGCTCGGGGTGGGAGCACTGTCCGTGACGATGCCGTACAAGGAGAGGGTCATCGATGCCCTCGACGAGGTGACGAGCGGGGCAATTGCGGTGCGCTCGGTGAACACGATCGTTCGTCGTGACGACGGCACCCTGCTCGGTGCGACGACCGATGGTGAAGGCTGCGTTGCGGCACTGCTGCGCCACGGTGCGGTGCTCGACCACGTCGTCGTCGTTGGGGCCGGAGCCACCGCGCGCGCGGTCATTGCCGCGTGCGTCGGGCACGGTGCGCGCGTGACGTGCATCAACCGCAGCCCGCAGCGCGCCGCCGACGCAGTCGCCGTCGGCGAATCGATCGCATCGGGATCCACCCGGCACGGCGCAGTCGGTGACATTGCCCGGGCGTCGGTGCTCGTCAACACGACACCCCTGGGAATGACGGGGGTTGCGCCCGACGAGTTGCCTGTGCCGCGCGAATCGCTGCATGCCGGACTCGTCGTACTCGACGCCGTGTACCACCCGCTCGAGACGCCGTTGCTGCGCGCCGCGCGCGAGATCGGTGCGCGAGCCGTCGACGGTCTCGAGATGCTCGTCGCACAGGCGGTGCTGCAACAGGCGTTGTGGCTCGGTCGACGACCCGACCATGACGTCATGCGTACCGCCGCTCTCGACGAGCTCGATCGTCGCCACCGATAGCCTGACGGCGATGTTGCGCTACCTGACCGCCGGCGAAAGTCACGGTCAGGCTCTCGTCGTCGTTGTCGAAGGTTTGCCGGCCCATCTGCCGATCACCGTTGCCGACATCTCAGGTGAATTGGCCCGCCGCAGGCTCGGTTTCGGGCGCGGACCGCGACAGCGATTCGAGCAGGACGAGATCGAATTGCTCGGCGGCATTCGCCACGGTCGCACTCTCGGGTCGCCCGTGTCGATCCTCATCAAGAACACCGAATGGTTCCGCAGCGACGTGTGGCATGAAGAGATGTCACCGCATCCGGGTGCGACGAAGAAGCCTCTCACGCAGCCGCGTCCCGGACACGCCGACCTCACCGGCATGCAGAAGTACGGCTTCGACGACGCACGCGACGTGCTCGAGCGGGCGAGTGCCCGCGAAACCGTTGCCCGTGTTGCCGCCGGAGCGCTTGCCAAGGCTCTGCTCAAGCCGCTCGGGGTGTCGGTGATCTCGCACGTCGTTGCTGTCGGTGCGGCTTCGTCGACTGCGCCGCGTCCGTTGCCCGAGGATCTCGCCCGCATCGACGAGTCGCCGGTGCGATGCGCCGATGCTGCCGCCGAAGCACAGATGATCGCCGAGATCGAGGCGGCCGCCAAGGACGGCGACAGTCTTGGCGGCATCGTCGAGGTGCTCGCCTACGGCGTGCCGATCGGGCTCGGTAGTCACGTGCACTGGGATCGCAAGATCGACGGACTTCTCGCGCAGGCGCTGATGAGTATCCAGGCCGTGAAAGGTGTCGAGATCGGCGACGGATTCGACGTCGCGCGTCGCCGTGGCAGCGATGCACACGATGCCATTCGCTGGGAACAAGAGACGGGTTCGTACCGTCGTGATTCGATGCGCGCCGGGGGCACCGAAGGTGGCATGACGACCGGTGAACCACTTATTGCACGCCTGGCGATGAAGCCGCTCGCCACCCTCAACCGTCCGACGCTCGCCACGGTCGACATGGCAACGAAGCAGGAGACCGTGAGCTTCAAGGAACGCACCGACGTCACTGCGGTGCCGGCGCTCGGTGTCGTCGCCGAGACGATGGTGGCTCTCGTGCTCGCGAACGAAGCACAACGCAAGTTCGGCGGTGACTCGCTCGCCGAGTTCGTGCGCAACGCAACGTCGTATTCGAAGTCCCTGCGCGAGTCGTGAGCCGCAAGACGTGAGCCGCGACATGGCGCCGTCGAGTGAACGCCCGCCCGCCAAAGTTGCCCTCGTCGGAATGATGGGAACCGGAAAATCGAGCGTTGCCGCAGGTGTCGCAGCGGCGCTGAACTGGAAGGCCGTCGACGTCGATTCCGAAATCGAAGCCCAAGTTGGTCGTTCGATTGCCGAGATATTCGCCGGTATGGGCGAGTCCGGATTCCGTGAGGTCGAGGCGGCGATGGTCGAAATCGTTTTCGATCGCGGGGAGGACTGCGTCGTTGCGCTCGGAGGTGGGGCGGTGCTCACCGAATCGACGCGCAATCGGCTCGGCGAATGCAGTGCCGTCGTGTGGCTGCACGCCGAACCCGCCGTTCTCGCCCGGCGACTCGCGGGTGACGCGTCGCGTCCGATGCTCGCCGGGGATCCACTCGCACGGCTCGACGCGTTGTCCCGTGAGCGCGAGGATCTGTACCGCAGCGTGGCGACGCACGACATCGAGGTCAATGAGCTCAGCGTCGACGAGGTCGTCGCCGTCGTCGTCGACATCATTCGTGACACCGTCGTCATCGGCCTTCCCGATCCGGCTCGGTACTGACATGACGAATGCCGTGCGAACCGAGCGCGTCGAACTCGGCGACCGCTCGTACGACGTGACAGTCGGACACGGTGCCGCGGCGACCCTTGCAGCGATGCTGCCCGCGTCGGCGCGACGCGTCGCCATCGTCACGCAGCGTTCCGTGCCATTCGACGTTTCCCGGTTCGTCGGATCCGATCACCGGGTCTCGGTGCACCTCATCGGTGAAGGCGAAACCCACAAGTCGTTGGCGACGATCGAAACGCTTTCCCGTGAGTTCGCCCGCGCGGGGATCACCCGCAACGACGTGATCGTCGGTGTCGGCGGGGGAATGGTCACCGACGTCGCCGGATTCGCCGCCGCATCATGGCACCGTGGCACGGCGGTCGTGCACGTCGCCACGACGCTCGTCGGCATGGTCGATGCCGCAATCGGTGGCAAGACCGGTGTGAACGTTCCCGAGGGCAAGAACCTCGTCGGTGCCTTTTGGCAGCCGCGTGGCGTCGTATGCGACCTCGACGCACTGGCCACCCTGCCCGATCGCGAAGTGCGCTGCGGCAACGGCGAAATGGCGAAGTACCACTTCCTCACGGGAGACGACCTGCAATCGATGGACCTCGCGGAACGGATCGCGCGCTGCGTGCGAATCAAAGCCGACATTGTCGGTAGCGACGAACGCGAATCGGGCCGACGCGCGCTGCTCAACTACGGCCACACCCTGGCGCACGCGCTCGAGACGACGACCAACCACGATCTCGCCCACGGCGAAGCCGTGGCGATCGGACTCATGTACGCCGCGCACCTCGCCCGTGAACTCGGTCGGATCGATGATGTCCGCGTCGCCCACCATCGCAGCGTCATCGCCGACGGCTACGGCCTGTCGGTGCGGCTTCCGGACGGCGCATCGCACGAAGCTCTCGTCGATGTCATGGCCCGCGACAAGAAGGCCCTCGACGGTCTCACGTTCGTGCTCGACGGATCGCGCGGTGTCGAAGTGGTGAGCAACGTTCCGCGTGACGCGGTGCTGTCGGCTCTCGCGGCAATGTGAGTACCCTGAAGGCCATGGCGGCCGGTGACATCGTCGTTATGCACGGCCCCAACCTCAATTTGCTCGGCTCACGGGAGCCGCACGTGTACGGCACGACGACGCTCGCCGACATCGATGCACAGCTCGCCGCGGCCGCAAAGGCTGCCGGTGTCGATCTGCGATCGCTGCAGACGAATTCTCTTGCAGAGTTGGTCGACGCAGTGCACGGTGCCGCAGGGGCACGCGGAATTCTCGTCAATCCCGGCGCCTTCACCCATTTTGCGTGGAGTCTCCACGATGCGTTGGCGGCAGTGAAGGTGCCGGCCGTCGAGGTGCACATCTCGAACCCCGCGGCCCGCGAGCCGTGGCGCCACGTCAGTGTGCTCGCCCCGGTGGTCGTCGGCACCGTGGCCGGATTCGGAGCCGCCTCGTACCTCGTGGCCTTCGATGCGCTGATGCGGCATCTGTCCGCTGCGCGCGGCTGAACCATGGGTCGGGTGCTGTCTCCGCTCATCGTGTCCGGGCGTGATTCGCGCGTGCGCGAAGGACTCGCCCGACGTGGTGCCCCCGCAGCGCTCGTCGTTGCCGACCTCAACAACATCCGCTGGTTGACCGGCTTCACCGGATCGGCCGGAACCCTCATCGTGCGTCCCGACGACATGGTGTTCATCACCGACGGCAGATACGGCGAACAGGCTCGCGACCAGGCGCAGCGCAGCGGTGCGGCCGTCACCGTCGTCGAAACCCGGGCGGCATCGGCGGCAAAGGAGTCACTCGTCGAAGCAACGCACCACTTCTCCCACGTTGCCTACGACCCGGCCGAGGTGACGATGGCCGTGTTCGATTCGTGGCGCACCGCGATCGGGGGCGAGCTCGTCGCCGTGTCGGGTGTCGTTGCGGCCTTGCGCCGCACGAAAACCGACGCCGAGGTCGAGCGCATGGCCGAGGCTGCGCGATGCGCCGACGCGGCGCTCGGCGAGTGCGTGCCGATGCTGTCGGCTCGTCCGACGGAGCGCGACGTGCGCGACGAACTCGAGTACCGGATGCGGCGCCACGGTGCCGACGGTCCGAGTTACGACACGATCGTTGCCGCCGGGCCGAATGCTGCTCGACCGCATCATCGCCCTACGGACCACCGCATCGTCGAAGGGGACAGTGTCGTCATCGACGTCGGCGCGCTCGTCGACGGTTACCACTCCGACATGACGCGCACCTATCTCATCGGTGACGTCGATCCGCAACTCGACCTCATGGCGGAGGTGGTGGCGCGTTCACAGTTGGCCGGGCTGGCTGCGGTGCGCGCAGGGGTCACCGCGGGCGAGATCGATCGCGTATGCCGTGACGTACTTCGCGACGCCGGCCTGGCGGAGTTGTTCGTGCACAGCACGGGACACGGTGTCGGATTGCAGATTCACGAGATGCCGTGGGTGCGCACGGCCGCCGACGAACCGCTGCGCACCGGCGAGGTGGTGACCATCGAGCCCGGGGCGTATCGTGAAGGGCTCGGCGGCGTGCGTATCGAGGACCTCGTGGTGGTCACCGATGACGGTTGCCGCATTCTCACATCAACAGACAAGGATCTTTCGTGCCTGCGATTACGACCAACGACCTGAGGAACGGCATCACGCTCGAGTTGGACAAGGGATTGTTCAACGTCGTTGAGTTCCAGCACGTGAAGCCCGGCAAGGGCGGCGCTTTCGTGCGCACGAAACTGCGCAACCTTCGCACCGGTGCCGTCATCGAACGCACCTTCAACGCCGGTGTTCGGGTCGAGCAAGCCATCCTCGATCGTCGCGACATGCAATTCCTCTACAAAGAGGGCGACGACTACGTCTTCATGGACACCGAGTCGTACGAGCAAATCAACGTGCGACCCGTCGCCCTCGGCGACGCGGCCGACTACATGATCGAGGGGATGAAGGCGATCATCGCCACGCACAACGACGAAATCGTCAGTGTCGACATCGCTGCATCGGTGGAGTTGGAGATCACGCAGACCGAGCCGGGAGTGCAGGGGGATCGGGTGTCCGGTGCGCGCAAGCCCGCAACGTTGCAAACGGGCAAGGTCATCCAGGTGCCGCTGTTCATCAACGTCGGCGACCGCGTGAAGGTGGACACGCGCACCGGCGACTACATCACCCGCGCTTGATCGTCGCCGTGACCGACGTTCCGAGCGTGCCGCCGCGGGGCACCGACGACGACTCCGACTGGGGCGTCGACTTCGATCCGCGCAGTGACGCGCGCGAGCGTGCCATGAACGTGCTGTACGAGGCCGACATCCGTGGGATCGCACCCACCGAGGTCACGGCGGCAATTGTCGTTCCGTTCGACGAACTTACGCGTGCGCTCATCGACGGAACGACCGCGGAGCTCACGAAAATCGATGCCCTCCTGTCGGATGCGTCGCACTCCTGGCCACTGCATCGGATGCCGACCATCGACCGCGCCATCCTGCGCATGGCGACGTACGAGTTGTTGGACCGCAGCGACGTTCCGGTGGCCGTCGTCATCGACGAAGCGGTGACTCTGGCAAAGCGCTTCAGCACCGACAACTCGGGGTCGTTCGTCAACGGCGTGTTGTCGGCGGTTGCATCCCGGATTCGCGGCTGAGCCGACTGCGACAGAATGGGCCTATGGCGGGCCCGCACAGGCGTCGGCTGTCCGACGTCGTCACGGCAGTGCGCAGCATCACGCCGTGGCGCGCCGTGGCCATTGCGCTCGCTGCGCTGTGGTGTGCGTGGGCAACGGCGTACACGTTGGCCGTGCACCATGGCATCGGCACCTCGGCCTACGACTTCGGGTTGTACGACCAGGGCATGTGGTTGTTGTCGCGCGGTCGCGAGCCCTTCGTCACGCTCATGGGGCGCAACTTGTTCGGCGATCACACGTCGTTCATTTTGTTGCCTCTCGTGCCGTTGTACTGGTTGGGCCTCGGCACCGGCGCGCTCTTCGTCGTGCAATCCGTTGCGCTCGCCGTTGGCGCGTGGCCGACGTGGCTCGCGGCGCGCCGAATGGGTGCCGCCGAGCCCCTCGCACTCGTCGCCGTGGTCGTGTATCTCCTTCATCCCGCGCTGTCGTGGACGGCGTTGGAGAACTTCCATCCCGATGCGTTTCTCGCGCCGTTGCTGGCCACGGCCGTGTACGGCGCGATCACACGGCGCTGGCTCGTGTTCGGCATTGCCACCGTCGCCGCACTTGCGACGAAGGAGGACGCCGCGCTCGTCGTCGCCGGGCTCGGGGTGTGGGTGGCGACGCGGATCGACAGGCGCCGCGGCGTGGTGACGACGCTCGTTGCCGTGTGGGTGATGATCCTGTTGTTGTGGGCGGTCATGCCCGCGATCAACGGTGTTCCGTTCCGCAACGAATGGCGACTTCCGTTCGGCGGCTGGGGTGGTCTTGCGTCGACCGCCCTGACGCGGCCGCACGAGCTCATCGCTCACCTCGTGTCGGGGGAGCGCCCGTTGTACGTGCTGCAAGTGTTCGCACCGGCGGCATTCGTCGCCCTCGCTCGTCCGGCGCTCGTCGCCGTGATTGCTGCACCGCTGGGTGTCAACGTGTTGAGCACGTTTTGGTACCAGTCGCAGATCGAGTACCACTATTCGGTGCAACTCGTCCCGTTCGTGGCCCTGGGCACGGTGTGGGCGATACTGCGCATCGACGAGCGCCGTCACCTCCTTGCCGGAGTGATCGTGGTGGTTGCCGCGACGGTGAGTGCGTGGGCGTGGACGGCGCTGCCGTTTGCACGCATCGATCCGCCGCGCTACTCGGCTTCGTCACCGCCGGCCGTGGCGGCCCGTGAGGCGATTCGCCAGGTGCCCGGTGACGCGGTGGTGAGTGCATGGCACGGGCTCGCCGCGCACCTCGCGCGCCGCGAGCGCGTGTACCTGTTCCCCGTGCCGTTCGAGCGGGTGCTGTACGGAATGGATCCGTTCGCTCGCGGCGACCGACTCGACTTCGTCGATGACATCACCCACGTCGTGTTGCCGGCCGCCCCGGATGATGCGCTGCGGGCCGTGTGGGAGCTCGAGCGATTCCGCTACGACGTTGCGTTCGGAAACGAGTGGTGGGTGGTGTACCAGCGAAAGCCGTGAGGTTGACCCGTGTGGTGCGCAGCTTCGGTTCGTTGCGCCGCATCGAAGGGCGCTACCCTTGATGTCACCGTCAAACGGGTCCCGTGAGGCCCGAACGGAGGAGAACGATGGCTTCGTCGCGCGCGCAGACGACACAAGTGATGTCCGGGGCCGATGTGGCCCGAGCCGTTACCCGAATCGCCCACGAGATCGTCGAGCGGCATCCCGGTTTGGAGCGCGTTGTGCTCGTCGGATTGCAGCGCGGCGGCGCATGGTTGGCCGAGGATCTCGGCGCTGCCCTCGTCGGAATCGATCCGAGTTACGCGGTTCCCGTGGGAACGCTCGACGTGAGCATGCATCGTGACGACGTCGGACTGCGACCGATCGTTCCGGGCGCGATCAGTCGAATCGATGCGGCAATTGACGGGGCGGTCGTCGTGCTCGTCGATGACGTGTTGTTCACCGGTCGCACGGTGCGTGCCGCTCTCGAGGGTTTGAACACCTACGGTCGTCCCCGTGCGGTGCAGCTTGCCGTACTCGTCGACCGCGGTCACCGCGAGTTGCCGATTCGCCCGGATTACGTCGGAAAAAACCTGCCGACGCATCACTCAGATGACGTCGTCGCCGAGCGCGACGGGGTCACCGTGGCGAAAGCCGGTGGGCAGTGAGCAATCTTCTCGGCATCACCGAACTCGGCCACGACGGTCTCGTGCGGCTCCTGGGGCTCACCGACCACATGGTCGAAGTGAATCGTCGTCCCGTGCCGAAGGTGCCGGCCTTGCGCGGTCGAACGGTGGTGAGTTTGTTCTACGAGGACTCGACCCGCACCCGGTTGTCGTTCGAAACGGCCGCCAAGCGCCTGTCGGCCGACACGATGTCGTTCAGCGTCTCCACGTCGAGCGTGAACAAGGGGGAGAGCTTGCGCGACACCGTCGAGACGATCACCGACATGGGCGTCGACGCATTCGTCGTGCGCCACAAATCGAGCGGCATACCGTGGCAGATCCGGCAGTGGACGCACGCCGCAATCGTCAATGCCGGTGACGGCTGGCACGAGCATCCGACGCAGGCGCTCGTCGACTGCTACACGGTGCGCGAAGCGCTCGGCCGCGACCGGTTCGACGGTCTCACTCTCACGATCGTCGGGGACGTCAAGCACAGTCGGGTCGCGCGCAGCAACGTCACGGCCTTTTCGATGCTCGGTGCACGGGTGGTACTCGTTGCGCCGCCCACGTTACTGCCACCCGACATCGGGCACTGGCCCGTCGAAGTGGTGCACCGACTCGACGACGTCATCGGCGAATCCGACATCTTGTACATGCTGCGTTTGCAGAGCGAACGCATGACACAAGGCCACGTGCCGAACTTGCGCGAGTACGCGACGTATTTTGGTCTGGATGCGCAACGTGCCTCCCGACTTCCGCGGGGAGCGGTGATCATGCATCCCGGTCCGATGAACCGCGGTGTCGAGATGCTCGTCGATCCTTCCGCGCTGGCGAACTCGCTCATCCATCGCCAAGTCGCCAACGGCGTGGCGGTGCGCATGGCCGTGCTGTACGACCTGCTCGTCGGCGAATCGTTCAGCATTTCTCCCAGCGAGGTTGCATCGTGAGCGGCCGGATCCTCTTGCGCGGTGGACGGGTCGTCGACGGCTCCGGGGAGCGAAGCGCCGATGTCGTCGTCGACAACGGCGCAATAGTCGAGGTCGTCGCCGGGTTCGCACCGCAGTCGGGTGACGACGTCGTCGACATCGCGGGTTGCGTCATTGCTCCCGGTTTCGTCGACCTGCACACGCACCTTCGCGAACCGGGCAAGGAAGAGGCCGAGACGATCGAAACGGGAAGCCGGGCGGCTGCAAAGGGTGGCTACACAGCCGTGGTGGCCATGCCGAACACGGACCCCGCCCAGGACAGCGTCGCGGTCGTTGACTTCGTGCGTGAACAGGGGCGTCGCGCGGGTCTCGTCGACGTCGTGCCGAGCGGGTGCATCACGCTCGGTCGGCGTGGAGAGGCACTTGCTCCACTCGCCGAGCTCGCCGCTGCCGGTGTGCGCATCTTCACCGACGACGGCAACGGAGTGCAGAACGAGTTGTTGATGCGTCGGGCGATGGAGTACGCGCGCGGCCTCGGCGTCACCCTCGCCCAGCACTGTGAAGTCGCCACGCTCACCGCAGGTGCTGTGATGAACGAGTGCCAGTGCTGCACGTCGCTCGGCCTGCCGGGCTGGCCGGCAATCGCCGAGGAACTGATGGTCTTTCGCGACATCGAACTTGCCCGACTCACCGGGGCCACGGTGCACTTTCTGCATCTGTCCACCGCGCGCAGCGTCGAGCTGGTTCGTGCCGCGAAGCGCGACGGACTTCCGATCACTGCCGAGGTGACACCGCACCATCTGTCGCTCGACGAGAACCGCCTCGCGTCGTTCGATCCGGTCTTCAAGGTGAATCCGCCGCTGCGTTCCGCCGCCGACATCGCTGCGCTGCGCGAGGGCGTGCGCGACGGCACCATCGATGCGCTGGCCACGGATCACGCCCCGCACCCGCGCCGCGACAAGGAGCTCGCCCTCGACCAGGCACCGCCGGGGATGCTCGGTTTGGAAACTGCGCTCGGCGTCGCACTGACGGTTCTCGACATCGACATTGCCCATGTCGTGCGCTTGATGTCGGTGAACCCGGCGCGCATCGCGGGCATCGACGATCGGCACGGTCGACCCGTGGCGGCCGGTTCGCCGGCCAATCTCGTCGTCTTCGATCCGCAGGCGACGTGGCAGGTCGTCCCCGAGGCGCTGGCAAGCAAGAGTCGCAACACGCCGTACGTCGGGATGACCCTGCGCGGCAAGGTGCGACACACCTTGTTCAACGGTTCGTTCACGGTGCGTGACGGCGAGGCGCAGCGATGAACGGTGCACTCGTGTTGCGCGACGGCAGCGTTTTCGAAGGCACGCTCATCGGCTCCGTCGACGAGGGAAAGGTGTGTTCGGGTGAAGTCGTATTCCACACCGGACTCACCGGGTATCAGGAAGTGCTCACCGATCCGAGCTATGCCGGGCAAATCGTCACCTTCACGACGCCGCACATCGGCAACTACGGCACGACGGGAGACGACGACGAGTCGGCGCGCGTGTTTGCCCGTGGTGTCGTCGTGCGCGATGACGCGCGAATCAGCAGCAACTGGCGCAGCGAGACCACGCTCGCCGAGTTTCTCGCGCAACGATCGCTGATGGGAATTGCGGGCATCGACACGCGTCGCCTCACCCGCATTCTGCGCGACGAGGGTGCCATGAGCGGCGCATTCGGCGCAGCCGACGAGTCGTTACTGCTCGCGGCAGCCCGCGACGAAGTGGGTACCGCCGGGCGCAACCTCGTCGTCGAAGTGACGACCGGGCAACCGTACGACGTGGCGTCGCGACGCAGCGGTGCGGCGGTGCCAAACGTCGTCGCCTACGACTTCGGCATCAAGCGCACGATCGTGCGCTGCCTGTCCGAGTTTGCCAACGTGCGAGTCGTGCCGGCAGACACGCCCGCCGAAGATGTGCTCGCGCTGCGCCCCGACGGCGTGTTCCTGTCCAACGGCCCGGGTGATCCCGAGTGCGTCGAAGGTGCGGTCGGCAACATCCGCGCGCTGCTCGACTCCGGCGTGCCGACCTTCGGCATCTGTCTCGGTCATCAGCTGCTCTCGCTGGCGCTCGGTGCGCGCACGTACAAGTTGGCGTTCGGGCACCACGGTGCGAATCACCCCGTTCGTGATCTCGCCACCGGGCGAGTCGAAATCACCAGTCAGAACCACAATTTCTGCGTCGACGAAGCATCCCTCTCCGGGCTTGCCGAAGTCACCCACGTGAACCTCAATGACGGAACCATTGAGGGAATCCGTGCGTTGCGCGGCAACGCGTTTTCGGTGCAGCACCATCCCGAGGCAGGGCCCGGCCCCCACGACAGTCGCTATCTCTTCGATCGTTTCGCCGCGGCAATGGCGGCGTACAAGGCGGGTGGCTGAACGTGCCAAAGCGCACCGATCTTTCGACGATTCTCGTCATCGGCTCGGGTCCGATCGTGATCGGTCAGGCATGCGAGTTCGACTACTCGGGAACGCAGGCGTGTCGCGTCCTGCGCGAAGAGGGCTACCGCGTCGTGCTCGCCAATTCGAATCCGGCAACGATCATGACGGATCCCGATTTCGCCGACCGTACGTACATCGAGCCGCTCACCGTCGAGGTGCTCGCCGCAATCATCGAGCGTGAGCGCCCCGATGCGGTGTTGCCGACTCTCGGCGGGCAAACGGCACTGAATCTGGCGATGGCGTTGCACGAGCGTGGTCTCGTCGGCGTCCCGGGAACCCCCGAACTCATCGGTGCCAATGCAGAGGCGATTTCGACCGCCGAGGATCGCGAGAAGTTCAAGGCGGCGATGATCGAAATCGGGCTCGGTGTGCCGCGTTCGGGTGTCGCGCATTCGATGGACGAGGCGCGCACCGTGCTCGCCGACATCAGACTTCCCGTCATCATCCGTCCGGCGTACATTCTCGGCGGTCGCGGAACGGGTATCGCCGCAACGATGGAGGAATTCGAACGCGTCGTTGCCAACGGTCTTGCCGCGAGCCCGATCAACGAGGTGCTCATCGAAACGTCGATCGTCGGATGGAAGGAATACGAGCTCGAAGTGATGCGCGATCGCGCCGACAACTGCGTCATCATCTGCTCGATCGAAAACGTCGACGCGATGGGTGTGCACACCGGCGACTCGATCACCGTGGCGCCGGCAATGACGTTGTCCGACGTCGAGTACCAGAAGATGCGCAACGCCGCATTCGCCTGTATTCGCCGGGTGGGTGTCGAGACGGGTGGTTCCAACGTTCAGTTCGCCGTGCATCCCCGCACGGGGGAGCAGGTGGTCATCGAGATGAACCCGCGCGTGTCGCGTTCGTCGGCGCTCGCATCGAAGGCCACGGGTTTCCCGATCGCAAAAATCGCCGCAAAGCTCGCCGTCGGCTACACGCTCGACGAGATACCCAACGACATCACGAAGATGACACCGGCAAGTTTCGAACCGACCATCGACTACGTGGTGACGAAGGTGCCGCGATGGGCCTTCGAGAAATTCGCCGGCTCGAGCGACGAACTCGGAACGCAGATGCGCAGTGTCGGCGAGGTGATGGCCATCGGCCGCACGTTCCCGGAAAGTCTGCAAAAGGCGCTCCGTTCACTCGAGCGAGGTCGTCTCGGGCTCAACTGCGATCCCGCCGAGGAATCGTTGCGCGCGATGTCGGATGCGGAACTGCTGGCGGCGATAGCGCGTCCGACACCCGAGCGGATCTTCCAGATCGGCGAGTGTCTGCGTCGGGGAATCGAGATTTCCGTCGTGCACGAACGCTCGCACGTCGACCCGTGGTTCTGCGATCAAATGCTGCTCATCGGCGAACACCGTGCCCAATTGGCGCAGCGTCGTCTCTCCGACCTCACCAAGCGCGACTGGTTGCGCACGAAGCGCCTCGGATTCTCCGATGCGCAACTCGCCCATCTGTCGGGCGCCGACGAGGACGACGTACGCCTCACCCGCGAAGCCGCCGGTGTGTTTCCGACCTACAAGTCGGTGGACACGTGCAGCGCCGAGTTTTCCGCGCAGACGCCCTACTTCTATTCGACGTGGGAGGATGAAAGCGAGGTGCGCGAGTCGGATGCGCAGCGCGTCATCATTCTGGGCAGCGGCCCGAACCGCATCGGGCAGGGTATCGAGTTCGACTACTGCTGTGTGCACGCGAGTTTCGCCCTTCGTGCCGCCGGGTACGAAACGGTCATGCTCAACTGCAATCCGGAGACCGTGTCGACCGACTACGACACGTCGGATCGGTTGTACTTCGAACCGCTCACCCGCGAAGACGTGCTCAACGTCATCGCCGCCGAAACTGCGGCTGCCGGCGGCCGTCCACCGAAGGTCATCGTGTCGCTCGGTGGGCAGACACCGCTGAAACTTGCCGGTGTCATCCCGGCCGAACTCATCGCCGGAACGTCACCGGCGTCGATCGACGTTGCCGAGGATCGTGCCCGCTGGTCCGAACTGTGCGCGTCTCTCGGCCTCGAGCAGCCACCGGGTGGCACGGCCGCCGATCTCGCCGGTGCCCGGGCGATCACCGCAACGATCGGGTACCCCGTGCTCGTGCGCCCGAGTTACGTCCTCGGTGGTCGGGCGATGCAGATCGTCCACGACGACGACCATCTTGCCCGGGCGATGGACGAGTTGAGTGCGTTCGGCTCGCTCGGCCGAGAAGGTGGGTTGTCGGCCGCGCGCCCCGTGCTCATCGATCGTTTTCTGCAGGATGCGACCGAGGTGGATGTCGACGCGATTCGCGACGCCGGCGGCGAGGTGCTCATCGGTGGCGTGATGGAGCACGTCGAGGAAGCCGGTGTTCACAGCGGCGATTCGGCGTGCGCGTTGCCGGTGCAAACCTTGTCCGCCGACGTCGTCGCACGCATCGAGGACGCCGTGCGCCGGATCGCCGATGCGCTCGACGTCGTCGGTGTCATCAACGTCCAATTCGCAGTGTCGGACGGCCGGGTGTACGTCATCGAGGCGAATCCGCGCGCCAGTCGCACCGTGCCCTTCGTTGCCAAGGCGACCGGAGTTCCGTTGGCGATGGTGGCCAGCCGGGTGATGCTCGGTGCGACGCTGCAGCAGTTGCGCAAGGAAGGCCTCGTGCGCGCACCGGCCACCGGGCACGTGTCGGTGAAGGAAGCCGTTCTGCCGTTCCAACGCTTTCCCGAAGTCGACGCTGCGCTCGGTCCGGAAATGCGCTCAACGGGCGAAGTCATGGGCATCGACTCGACGTTCGCCCGCGCATTCCTCAAGGCGCAAACTGCGGCATTCACCGACCTTCCCGAATCAGGAACCGTGTTTTTGTCGTTCAACGATCGCGACAAAGTCGGCGGAGTCGAGGTGGCCCGCGAGTTGAGTGCGGCGGGATTCGGCATCGTCGCCACGCAGGGCACCGCAGCGGCGTTGCGCGCGGCCGGACTCGACGTACAGCGCGTGGTGGGCAAGGTGTCCCAGCGAGGCACCGACACGGGGGCAACGACCGACGATGCGGTGGCGCTCATCGAGGCGGGCGAGATCAACTTCGTGGTGAACACTCCGCGCGGACGTGGCACGCATCGTGACGGTGAAGCGATCCGCAAGGCGGCCAACGTCACGGGGATTGCGCTCGTCACCACCTTGCGCGCAGCGCGCGCGGCGGCACGGGGAGTGCGCGAGCGCGCCGAGCAGGCGATGACGATTCGTAGTTTGCAGGAATACCACGGCCGGGACTCGTGAACGTCGCGGGTGACGTCGGTGCGTTTCCGGCGACCAGAGTTGGCGGGGTGGCACTCGTCAATCCGGTGATGAACGCTGCCGGAACCGCCGGGTACGGCGACGAACTGGCGAGTTACCTCGACATGAGTTCACTCGGCGCTTTCGTCGTGAAGTCGCTTGCGCCGTACGAATGGCCCGGCAATCCCGCGCCACGGATCCATCCGACGCCGGCGGGAATGATCAACGCCGTCGGCCTGCAGGGTCCGGGAGTCGCTGCATGGATCACCGACTCGTTGCCCCGTCTCGAGCGTGCGGGGGCGACGATCATCGTGAGCATCTGGGGGCGACGGGTCGACGAGTTCGTCGATGCGGCACGAATGCTCGCCGCGGTCACCGGTCGCATCGCTGCCGTCGAAGTCAATCTGTCGTGTCCGAACCTCGACCACGCACGGGAGATGTTCGCCCACGATCCCGCGCTCGCTGCCGAGGTCGTTGCTGCCGTGCGTCGGGAGGTGGCGATCCCCGTGTGGGCGAAGCTGAGTCCGAACACCGATCGGCTCGTTGCCGTCGCACGCGGCGTTCTCGACGCCGGTGCCGACGCGCTCGTGCTCGTCAACACGTTGCTCGGTCTCGTCGTCGACACCGACACGGGCCGCGCGGCACTCGGCAACGGAGGCGGGGGAGTGTCGGGTCGTGCGATCCACCCCGTGGCGTTGCGCTGCGTGTACGACGTGCGCGTGGCATTGCCCGACGCGGCGATCGTCGGAGTCGGTGGTGTGGCGTGCGGACGAGACGCCCTGGCGATGATGATGGCCGGTGCGGATGCCGTGCAGGTGGGAACCGCGAACTTCGCCGATCCGCGCGCCGTCGCGCGGGTGCGCGACGAACTCGTCGCCGAAGGCCGACGTCGCGGCGTGACCTCATGGACACAGATCGTGTCGGCGGCGCATCGCGGCGGTGTCTGGCGCGAGCGCTGAAGGCGGCGCTCGGTAACATCTGTTCATGTCGTCGCGCACGCAGCTCCTCGAGGATCTGCGTGCGATTCGCCGCGAGCGTGACCAACTTCTGGCCCGAGTCGCCGCCGGCGAACTCGACTTGCCGGCTGTGTTGTCGATGGCGGCCACCCGTCGCGAAGTTGCCGAGTGCTACGTCACCAAGATCGTCGAGGCTCTGCCGGGCGTGGGCAAGGTGCGCGGTCGACGCCTGCTCGCCGACATTGGTGTCGCGCCGCGCACGCGGTGCTCCGATCTGTCCGCACGTCACCGCGACGACATCGTGCGAGAGCTTGCATGACGACGCCGCTCGTCTTCGTCGTGTCCGGACCCGGTGGAGTCGGCAAGAGCACCATCGTCGAACAACTCGTTGCCGGTGACACGCGGTTGTGGCTCAGCCGATCGTGGACGACCCGCGAGCGCCGGCCCGGCGAGGCACCCGATGCGTACACCTTCGTTTCGCGCGAAGAGTTCGAACGGAAAATCGACGCCGGCGGCTTCCTTGAATGGACGAATTTCCTCGGCAACTACTACGGAACCCCGTTGCCGGTGCCACCCGACGGGCTCGACATCGTTCTCGAAATCGAAGTCGACGGGGCCCGGCAGGTGAAGGCGTACCGCCGCGATGCCGTGCTCATCTTCGTCCTGCCCCCGTCGCGCGACGAGCAGCGCGCCCGACTCCATGCCCGGGGCGACGAAGCGAACAAGGTCGATCAACGGTTGCGCAAAGCCGAGGAAGAAGAGCCGGTCGGCAGGGCCCTGGCCGATCACGTGCTCGTCAACGATGACCTCGCCACGACGGTGGCCGAGATGCTGCGGATCGTCGAATCGGCCCGCGCCCAACGCGGCTAGACTTCGTCATCCGTGCGGCTTGCGCCGCCCCCGGTCAAAGGAGCCTGCGTGACCACGCCCAAGAACACGACAATGATGAATCCTGCGGTGGAAAACCTCATGGAGCGCACCCACTCGAAGTTCAGCCTCGTCACGTTGGCCTCGCGTCGCGCTCGCGAGATCACCGAGTACTACCAAAACCTGCAGACCGGCGGACTCGTGCCGCCGAGCGTCACCTCGGTGAGCACCAAGCCGCTGTCGATCGCCTTCGAGGAGATCGCTGCCGACAAGGTGCGCTACGTCGCCAAGTCGGTCGAGGAGTTGCTCGCCGAAGCGGAGGCCGCGCGACTCGCCGAGGAGCAGGCCGCTGCCGATGCGATGGCGATGGAGGCCGAGGCGGACGCGCAATGACGCGCGCCTACACCTTCACGTCCGAGAGCGTGACCGAGGGTCACCCGGACAAGATGGCCGACCAGGTGTCGGATGCGGTTCTCGATGCGATTCTTGCCGAGGACCCCGAGGGTCGTGTCGCATGCGAGACGCTGCTCACCACCGGTTTGTGCGTCGTCGCCGGAGAGATCACGACGAGTGCATACGTCGACATTCCAAAGCTCGCCCGGTCGGTGATCAAGGACATCGGATACGACAACGCAGCGTACGGTTTCGACGGCAACACGTGCGGTGTCATCATCAGCATCGACGAACAGTCGTCCGACATCGCCAAGGGAGTCGACGTCAGCGAGGAAGTCCGCGCCGGCAAGAGCGGCGAGGATCGCCTGAACAGTCAGGGTGCCGGCGACCAGGGAATGATGTTCGGTTACGCCTGCGACGAGACCCCCGAGCTCATGCCGCTGCCGATTCATCTCGCGCACCGACTCGCCGAACAGCTCGCCGAGGTGCGCAAGTCCGGGGCAATCCCGTACCTGCGCCCCGACGGCAAGACGCAGGTGACGTTCGATTACGAGGACGGTCGCCCGGTGCGCCTGCGCACGGTGCTCATCAGCACGCAACACGCCGACGGCATCAACCGCGACACGGTCATCCGCCCGGATCTCATCGAGCAGGTCATTCGTCCGACGATTCCGGCGCAGTTCGCCAACGACGACTACGCGGTGTACGTCAACCCGACGGGTGAGTTCGTCAAGGGCGGACCGCACGCCGACACGGGCCTCACCGGTCGCAAGATCATCGTCGACACCTACGGCGGCATGGGTCGTCACGGCGGCGGTGCGTTCAGCGGGAAGGATCCGTCGAAAGTGGATCGTTCGGCTGCGTACGCGGCGCGATGGGTGGCCAAGCACGTCGTCGCATCCGGCGCAGCGCGGCGCTGCGAAGTTCAGGTGGCGTACGCCATCGGAATGGCGCAGCCGATCAGCATCCTCGTCGACACCTTCGGCACGAACGTCGTCGAAGAGGCCGTCATCGAACGCGCGGTGCGCGAGACCTTCGACTTGCGTCCCGCTGCGATCCTGCGCGACCTCGATCTCAAGCGGCCGATCTTCCGGCGAACCGCCGCGTACGGCCACTTCGGTCGCACCGGTGACGGATTCACGTGGGAGCAGACGTCGCGCCTCGCCGACTTCACGAAGAAAGTGGGACTCTGAGCGACCCGGTCGCACGAGTCGTCGTCGACGTCACCGGCGTAGATCGGTGGTTCGACTATCTCATTCCCGAGCACCTCGCGGCGCGGGCGGTCGTCGGAGCGCGTGTCCGCGTTCCGCTGCACAACCGCCACGTGCCCGGCTGGATCATGGCGGTGCTCACGACACGTGACGTTGCCGACGAGGGATTCGATCCCGGGCGGCTGCTGCCGCTCGACAAAGTGGTGTCGCTCGGACCGGATGCGCCGCTCGTTGAACTCATCGAATGGGCGGCGAAACGCTACGTGTCGCGGCGGCGGCCGCTGTTCGTGTCGGCCTCGCCTCCGCGCATCGTGTCCGCGCTGGGCGTGAGTCAGCGCGGCACGCGCAGCGTCGATGCACGTGGCCGCGAGCCGTGGGTTGCCGACCTTCTCGGGGCGCCCGGCGCAGCGGTCGTCAGAATCGGTCCCCACGACGACGGATCGAACGTCGTGCTCACGGCAGCGCTGCACGGACCGACGCTCGTCGTCGTGCCGATGGTCTCGGTCGCACGCCAGCTGGCCGCCGAGCTGCGTCGCCGCGGCCTGACGACGGCGCTCGTGCCCGACGAGTGGGCGCGAGCGGCCTCGGGTGTCGACGTTGCCATCGGTGCGCGCTCGGCAGTGTGGTCGCGAATCGACGGCCTGACTTCGATCGTCGTCATCGACGAACACGACGATTCGTTGCAGGAGGAGCGCACGCCGACATGGCACGCCCGGGACATCGCCGTCGAGCGGGCCCGTCGCGCGGACATACCGTGCCTCCTCGTTGGTCCGGTACCGACGATCGCCGCCCTTCACGCGGGCGGGTCGCGTATCGTCACGCTCACCTCGAGTGCGCAATGGCCGATCGTGCGGGTTATTGACCGCTCGCACGACGAGCGATGGGGATCGTCGGTCGTGTCGAGCGAACTCGTTGCACTGTTGCGTGATCGCTCGAAGCGCGTTGCCTGCGTGTTGAACACCAAAGGTCGGGCCCGGCTGCTGTCCTGTCGCTCGTGTTCGCAAATCGTGCGATGCGAAACGTGCGACGCGGCGATGACCCAGCCCGACGACTCGCGGCTCGAGTGTCCGCGATGCGGTGCGTCACGCCCGGTCGTGTGCGCTCAGTGCGGCTCGACGGCGATGCGCACGGTGCGGCGCGGTGTCGCTCGATTGCGCGAGGAGTTGCAGGCAGCTGCCGGCCGTGACGTCGTCGAAGTCACCGGTATCGACGATCGAATCGCTGCCGCCGACGTCTACGTCGGAACCGTGGCGGTGCTGCATCGCATCGACTCCGTTGACGTCGTCGTGTTTCTCGACATTGACGGCGAACTGCTCGCCCCGCGATTCCGTGCGGCTGAAGCAACCCTCGAGCTCATCGTTCACGGCGTGCGTCGCGTGCCGCTGTCGGGTGGGGAAGTGTGGTTGCACACCCATCACCCGGGCCACGACGTGGTGAGCGGCTTGGCTGCGGGTGATCTCGAGGCGTTCACGGCCAACGAGTTGCAGCGCCGCCGCGCGTTGTCGTTGCCACCGTTCGGCGCCCTTGCCCGAATCTCGGGGCCGGGATCCGACGACGTTGCCGATCAGTTGGCGGGTTCGTTGCATCTCTCGGTGGCACGTCGTGACGGCGAAGTTCTCGTTCGCGCCGCCACCTACGACATGCTCGGTGAGGAATTGGGCAGCGTGTCGCGGGGCAAGCATGCACGCTGGCGCGTGGCCGTCGATCCACCGCGGGTGTGAACCGGCGCTGATTGCCGGCGGTCGTGCACGAAGCACCGGTGGCGCCGGGCGCCGTTCGCGCTTGGCGTTTTAGTGCGACCTTGACTCTGCGGGGGTGACGACGAGCACGCGGTAACCCTGTTTGCTCGCGTGGCGCGAGACGGCCCAACCCTCACCTTCGAGCCAAGCGGCGAGTGAATCCGAGCCCAAGTTCTTGTGCGCCACGAGACACGCGGTGCCGGTCGGTGCGAGGCGGGCGAGCCACGTCGCGAGCATCGCATGCAGCAGTTGCTTGCCGATACGAATGGGTGGGTTCGACCACAGCAGGTCGAAGCGCACGTCATCCGGCACCTCCGATTCGTCGCACACCGTGACGTTCGTGACACCGTTGCGCGCAAGGGTGGCACGTGCCGTGTCGCGGGCGCGCTCGTTCACGTCGACGGCCCAAATCGTGGCGCTCGGACGCGAGAGCGCAAGGAACGTCGCGATGGTGCCGCTTCCGCAACCGAGGTCGCAAAAGACACCCGATTCCGGTGCCAACGGTGCATTTTCGAGCAGTACGCGCGTACCCCAGTCGAGGTCGCCCCCGTTGAACACCCCTCGATCGAGCGCCAGTTCCCACGAGACGCCTGCAACCCGTACGGCACTGAAGCGTGCTTGCGCATGGCGCGGTGAACGGGGTTGCCGCGAAAAATAGTGCTCGCTGCCGGGCGCATCGCCGTGGGGGTGTTGTGATGCGTCGTTCACGGCGTTTGTAGCCTTGCACACATGGCGCACGACATTCGCACCTTCGGCGATCCGGTACTGAAGACCGTCGCCGACGAAATCGTCAACATTGACGCCAAGCTCGTGCGACTCACCGAGGAGATGTTCGGTGTCATGTACTCGGCGCCCGGAATCGGTTTGGCCGCACCGCAGATCGGCATCCAGCGCCGTCTGTTCGTGTACGACATCGGCGACGATCCGCGGGTGATCATCAATCCGAAGATCGTCGAATCGAGTGGTGAGTGGGTGTACGACGAAGGTTGTCTGTCGATTCCCGGTCTGTACGTCGAGATGTTGCGGCCGCGCAAGATCCTCGTGCAGGGCATCGATCTCGACGGTAACGACGTGCAGTTCGAGGCCGACGAGCTGTTGTCGCGGCTCTTCCAGCACGAGATCGACCATCTCGACGGCGTGCTCATGTTCGATCGAATGACACCCGACCAACGAAAGAAGGCTGTCACGCTGTATCGCGCCCGCGAGGCAGGCCCGCGTGACGCGGAGCCGGTTCACGTTCAACTTGACTGACCTTGCGCCGCTCCCGGCGGGCCCGGCCCGCGCAGTGGCGTATCTCGGCACTCCCGACGTCGCAGTCGCGCCGCTGCGAGCGCTCGTTGGTGCGGGGGTGAACGTTGTCGTCGTGGTCACGGGACGCGACAAGCGTCGCGGTCGCGGCGGAGCAACTGCACCGAGTCCGGTGAAATCGGCGGCTCTCGAACTCGGGTTGCGCGTCGAGCACGACGTCGACTCGGTCGTCGACGCGGGAGCGGACCTCGGTGTCGTCGTCGCCTACGGGCGGATCGTTCCTGCATCGATTCTTCGCGTCGTACCGATGCTCAACGTCCACTTTTCGTTGCTGCCCCGCTGGAGAGGTGCCGCACCCGTCGAGCGTGCTGTGCTCGCCGGCGACGACGTCACGGGCGTGTGCATCATGCGTGTCGTCGAGGGGCTCGACGAGGGCGAGGTGTACGACACCGTGCGCGTGCCCGTTCGTTCGGACCATATGCTGTCGTCGTTGCGTGCCGAACTCGTCGAGGCAAGCCTCGAGCCGCTCCTTCGCGTCGTGCGTCACGGTGCGGGGGAGTCACGACCGCAGAGCGGTGACGTCGTGTACGCGCGCAAGATCGGCACCGACGACCTGCGGATCGACTGGAGTCGAGCGGTATCCGACGTCTGGGCCGTCACCCGACTCGAAGCCGCATGGTTTTTGTACGCAGACAGGCGCATTCGCCTCGTACGCGCGCGACCCGGTGCGGATTCGCCCGCAACGGGCCTGCGTCCCGGGGAAGTGATCGACGTGAATCGTGACGGAGTGCTGGTCGCCTGCGGCACCGGCACGCTCGTCATCGAACGGGTTCGTCCGGAAGGCCGTCACGACATGGACGCAGCCGAATGGGCGCGTGGTGCTCGACTCGTCGATGCCTCACGCGGCACGGCAGCCCGTCTGCAGTGAGCGGCGGGCTGGTGATCGCGGCACGCAAGCCGTAGCCTTCACCGGCGATGTTGCGTATCGTCCTGCCGAAGGGCTCCCTCGAAAACGCGACGTTTGCACTGTTCGACGCCGCCGATCTCACCGTGAAGCGTTCGTCGCAGGTGGACTATCGTGCAACGATCGCCGACCCGCGGGTCGGCGAGGTGCGGATCCTGCGTCCGCAGGAAATTCCGACCTACGTCGCAGAGGGTGTGTTCGACGTCGGAATCACGGGTCGTGATTGGATCGAGGAGACTGCATCGACGGTGGAGTCGCTGGGAACCCTCAATTACTCGAAGGCCACCAGTGATCCGGTGCGCATCGTGGTCGCCGTGGCCAACGATGCGCCGTACCGCTCGGTGACCGACCTTCCCGCGGGAGTGCGGGTGACGACGGAGTACCCGAATCTGACACGCCGTTTTTTCAGCGACAAGGGCATCGACGCCGACGTGCGTTTGTCGTACGGTGCGAGCGAGGCGAAGATTCCCGACATCGCCGACTGCGTCGTCGATCTCACCGAGACGGGGCGCGCATTGCGCGCAGCCGGATTGCGGATCATCGACACCATCCTCACGAGTCACACCGAATTCATCGCCAACCCCGCGTCGGCGGCGGATCCGGTGAAGCGCCACGCGATGGAGCAGCTGCTCACGTTGCTCAACGGATCCCTCGAGGCACGCGGCAAGGTGCTCGTCAAGCTCAACGTCAGCGACGCCAACTACGAAAATGTCCTTGCCGTCCTGCCGTCGGCGAAGTCGCCCACGGTGTCGAAACTTGCCTCGGGCGACTGGGCAGTCGAGTCCGTCGTTGCCAAAAGCACGGTGAACACCGTGATTCCGGCGTTGAAGGATGCCGGTGCCACCGACATTCTCGAACTGCCGATCTCCAAGATCATTCCGTGACGTGCCGCCCGCTCAGCGGGTGATGAGAATGATGTAGTCCTGTCGCTGGGTCGGTGCCGACACGGGTTGGCCGTTGGCGTCCGGTACCGCAAGAATCTCGCCGTTGCGGGTGTAGGCAACCGCCGTTGCGAGCCCGTTGCTCACGACGGACAAGGTCACCTGTCCGAGAAACAGGATCTGTTCGTTGCCCGGCAGGTCGCCGAAGGCGGGATCGAGGTCGACGTAGGCGATCGAGTCGAGTACGTCGACGTCCGCGACGAGGCTCTCGCGTTCACTCACCGCCGATCGCAAGCCACCGGCCAGGTCCACCGGCTCCGGTCCCGCGGCGAGAGTGGTAATCACCTCGGCGATGCCGAAGTTTTCCGGTGCAAGCACGACCCGCGTGCGCAGTCCGGCCTCACGCACGAAGTACACGAGGACGCCGTCGAGAGTCGGTGTCGGCGTCGCGGGCGCGCCCGCGCGCTCACCGCTCAGTCGAATCTCGGCCACGTACTGGGAGCGATCGAGTAGCTCGACGTCGTCGCCGAGCGGAACGCTGCACGCAGTGACGAAGAAGGCAACGAGGACCGCAAGCGCACCGATCGTGCGCGATGAGCGGGTCATGATTCGCTCGCCTGGCGACGCAGACGCAAGGTGAATCGCGCGCCACCTTCGGGGCTGCTCGACAACGACACGGCCCCACCCATGATGCGTGCATGTTCGGCAGTGATCGCCAGGCCGAGTCCGGAGCCCGAGACCCCTGAATGTCGGTGACCCCGTTCGAACGGCTCGAAGATTCGCTCGTGATCGTCGGCGGGCACGCCGATGCCGGCGTCATCGAAATGAACGTCGACGTAGTCGGCGGATACGCCGATGCGAATGGCGGTGATTCCACCGGCGTAGAGCTCGGCGTTGCGCACGAGATTGTCGAACACCTGTGTGAGGCGTCGCACGTCGACGAGCACCTCGGCGTGCGCCTCGACGTCGGACGTGTCGAGCAGTCGGGCGTCGATGTCGCGGCGCTGACAGAGTGCTTCGAGCATCGGCACGATTCGGCGGGGCTCGAGATCAACGACGACGGTGCCCGACTCATATCGCGAAATCTCGATGAGATCGTTGAGAATTCGTTCGAAAGCCGCGACGCGTTCGGTGAGCACGGCGGAGGCGAATCGGGCCCGAGCCGGCAGTTCGTTGCTCTGATCCGAAATGAGCTCGGTGGCACCGCGAATCGCGGTGAGTGGGGAGCGCAGTTCGTGGGAAACGAGCGCCCCGAAGCGCGCCTCGCGATCGATGCGTGACTTCAGCGCCACGGTCATCGCATTGAACGAGTGGGCGATTCGGGCGAGGTCGGGTTCGTTCGGTTCGGTTACCCGCATCGACAAATCCCCGGCTGCGATCGCCGTTGCCGCCGAGCTGATCGCGGCCATCGGTTCCGAGACGCGACGTGACAGCCACGAACCGATGACGGCACCACCGGCCGTGGTGGCGGCGACCCCGAGGCCGAGTGCGATGAGCAAAGTCTGCAACGTGCGCTGCAATTCGTTGAGCGCGACGAAACCGACGAACCACATCGTGCCGTTACGGTCGCCGACGACGGGAATTCCAACCACAACGTTGGGGACGTTGCCGACGAGTGCCGTCGCCCGCACCGGTAAATCATCGGTGAGTGCCGTCACCAACGGGGAGGGAACGTCGTCCGCCCCGATGCCGACGGTCGACACGAGCCACCCTTCCGGTGTGCGCAACGCGGCTCGTCCGTCGGGGAGAATGCGTGCCGACGCGAGCAGCGAGTCGAGAGGCGACTGCCCGTCGCTGATGTTGCGCGCAGTGAGTCGTGCGGCCACCGCAACCTGGCTCACCGCAGCCTCTTCGCGTTGGCCGAGGAGAAACTGGCGGGCGACGAAATAGGTGAGCGAGCTCGTACCAAAGGCGACGACAGCGGCTACGACGGCTCCGGTGAGCACGGATTTGGCGCGCAGCGTCAGCGCGAAACGGTGCATCACGCGGTGAGTTTGAATCCCACTCCGCGCACGGTGGCCAACTTGTCCTTCAGGCCGAACGGCTCGAGTTTCGCACGAATCCGGTAGATCTGCATGTCGACCAGACGCGAATCGCCGAGGTAGTCGTAGCCCCATACGCGTTCGAGGAGATCCATGCGCGACACCGTGCTTGGTGCACGGGAAATGAGTTCGAGCAGGACGAGGTATTCGGTGCGGGTAAATCCCACCTCGGTATCGTCGACGAACACCTGGTGGGTGGCGGGGAGAATGACGAGCGAGCCGAGGCGCAGCTCGCTCGGTTCGTCCTTGTCGGGGATGAGCGAGGTGCGACGCAGAATTGCCCGCAGGCGTGCCGAAAGCTCCTTGGTGCCGATCGGCTTGTTGAGAAAGTCGTCGGCTCCCGCTTCGAGCGCGGCGACCACGTCGTGTGAATCACCGTGCGCGGTGAGTATGACGAGCGGGATTTCGGTGGCCCGTCGCATCTCACGCACGACGGAGATGCCGTTCATGCCGGGGAGGCGCAGGTCGATGAGGGCGAGATCGCATGGCGTGGATTCGAGCATCGCCAGACCTTCCTCGCCCGTCGTCGCTTCGCTCATGGAAAAACCGTCGTCACGTAGTGCCGTTGCGATGACCTGGCGAATGTCGGCATCGTCCTCGATGAACAAGATGTGCGAGTTCACACCTCCAGTGTGCCAGTGACGCAGGTCGCAAGCCGAATCGTATGGTGAATTGCCCGTGTTTTCGTGACGAATCGGTGACACATTGTGACGGTCTCGAGGTCGGATGTTTCGCAGATTTCGGCGAGGGTCATTGTCATGAAGAAGCGTCCGACGATCACAGTGTGCGTTCCGGCACGCAACGAGGCGGCGACTGTGGGCTCCGTCGTGCGACGTCTGCGTCGTGCACTCATCGAGCAGGACGGACTCGTCGACGACATCGTCGTCGTCGACGATTATTCCGACGACGACACGGCGCGAGTCGCCGAGCGCGCCGGTGCACGGGTCGTCGCGACGGCACGCCATGCGGGAGACCTGCCGACGCGCGGAGGCAAGGGCGACGCGGTATGGGCGGGAGTGAAGGAGTGCCGCACGGATCTCATCGGATTCGTCGATGCCGATCTCACCCGATTGCGCGCACGGGGGCTGTGGAACTTGTTCGTGCCGCTCATCGATGATCCACGGGTGCAGCTGACGAAGGGATTCGTCACCCGCGTCACCGACGAACGCACGGTCGAGGAGGGCCGCGTCACCGCACTCACTGCGCGACCATTGCTCACGCTGCTTCATCCCGCCGCCGCAACGGTGCGCGAGCCGCTCGGTGGAATGTTCGCCGGTCGTACGGCGGAACTCGGTTCACTGTGGTTGGACAGTGACTACGGCGTTGATGTCGGCATCTTGCTCGACATCATCGACCGACACGGTCGCGATGCCGTCGTCGATGTGCCGCTCGGGCGCATTTCGCACCGCAACCGACCTCTCAGCGAGCTCACTCGCACGTCGACCCAAGTGGCACGGGCCATTCTCGCGCGCGCGCGGGCAACGTCAGTGGTGTCGCTCGACCTCGAGCAGCGGCGCCCTCCTGCACTGCATCGCTTCGATCATCCGCTCGTCGTGCGCACGCGGGAAGAAGTGACGTCGGGTGCTGTGGCGCGTGATGTTTCGCGTGCTGTTTCGCGTGCTGCGTCGGATTCGTGACCGGACGGTCAGCCGCGCGACGAAAACTGGACGAACACCATGCGGATGTTCGCGAGGGC
Source organism: Ilumatobacteraceae bacterium (assembly GCA_049433365.1). Classification (GTDB taxonomy): domain Bacteria; phylum Actinomycetota; class Acidimicrobiia; order Acidimicrobiales; family Ilumatobacteraceae; genus F1-60-MAGs027. The sequence continues at coordinate 43,527 of JBMTET010000006.1, forward strand.
ATCGCGCATCGTCGGGGCTTCCTCGCCGAGTCGGTCACCGAGGGATTCAACGAGGGCGGCCAGTGCGTCGATGGCCAACGAGGCATCGGGGAGCCGTGGCGGCTGAGCCGACAGGTGGATCGCGGCGAGCTCGTACAACCCCATCGCGTGGTTGAGAACCACCACGTGCGCCGGCACCTCGCCGATTCGCCGGCGGGCATCGTCCAGCGCCCGTTGTGCCTCGGACAGTGCGGTGTCTTCGTCGACTTCCGACGCTGACGGCGGCAGCGGAGACTCGTCGCTCACGGCGGTACACTCTATGACTCACGGCATCGCCGCCTCGGTGGTGGTGTCGCGGCAAAGTGACGAGGCTGCGCAAGCAGAGTCGTCCACCTCGCCACGAAAATCCGACGGAGTCCGTGCGACATCCGCGGTGAGTGCGTGTGGGTCCGTTCCGCCGACGCTGTGCGTCGCGCCGCGGGTCCGTGTGCACCCGCCGCAGTCACACGTCTTTCGTCGTCATCACATTCCATCGACACGGGAGGCCCAGCCGCTTGTACAGCAGTGACCAGCCATAGCACCGGCACCGAATGAGCCGCGTTACAACGAACGAATTCGCGTCCGCGAAGTTCGTCTCGTTGATGCCGACGGCAGCCAGGTGGGCGTCGTGCCCATCGAAGAGGCAATGTCGCGGGCGCGAGCAGCCGAGATGGATCTCGTCGAAGTTGCCGCCCAGGCCAATCCGCCGGTGTGTCGAATCATGGACTACGGGAAGTTCCGCTACGAGGAAGCCCAGCGTCTGAAGGAATCGCGCAAAAAGACGGTTCAGATCACAACCAAGGAAGTGAAGTTCCGCCCGAAGATCGGCAAGGGTGACTTCGACACCAAGGTTCGACACATGCGGGAGTTCCTCGAAGAGGGGCACAAGGTGAAGGTGACGCTCCAATTCCGGGGTCGAGAACTCGCCCATCCGGAACTCGGAGCGAAGATCCTCGACGGGGTGCTCGAGCAACTCGGGGGGCTGGCAAAAGTCGACACCCACGCCCGACTCGACGGTCGCAACATGACGATGGTTCTGTCGCCGGACAAGAGAGCAAAAACGAACTCAACGGGACCGGTGCCGCAGCAGGCACGTGCGGCGTCGGTGTCACCCGCAGCGACGAACAGCGACACGATTTCCGGCACGCAACCAGCCACTACGCAACCAGCCACTACGCAACCAACGAACACGAATCCGACGAACTGACCGACGGTCGGTGCGTCGACAACCACGCAGAGGAGACACGCAATGCCGAAGATGAAAACATCAAAGACCGCAAAAAAGCGCTTCCGCAAGACGGGGAAGGGCAAGCTGCGCCGTCAGCAGGCGATGCGTCAGCACCTGTTCGAGGGCAAGCCGTCCACCCGCACCCGACGTCTCGACGGAACCGTCGACGTTCACCCCGGTGACGCACGCAAGATCAAGCGATTGCTCGCCGAGCGCTGATCCGACCACAACCACACCTGACCGAACGACCACAAAGGAGACACCACCATGGCACGCGTCAAGCGAGGAGTTCATGCGCGCAAGAAGCACCGCGCAATCATGGAAAAGGCGAAGGGTTACTACGGTGACCGCAGCCGCACGTTCCGTTCCGCCAACGAAGCAGTGCTGCACGCCGGCCAGTACGCATTTCGTGACCGTCGCGCGAAGAAGGGCGAGTTCCGCAGTCTGTGGATTCAGCGCATCAACGCGGGTTGTCGTCAGCACGACCTGTCGTACAGCCGATTCATTGCCGGTCTCGACAAGGCGGGAATCGCCGTCGACCGCAAGGTGCTCGCCGACCTCGCGGTGAACGACGCTCCCACTTTCGCCAAGCTCGTCGCCACGGCCAAGGCAGCACTCGTCTGAGCGACGACACGCTGGGGTTTTCGCACCCGCGTGTCCAACAGCTGCGACGACTCGCCGCACGGCGGGACGCGCGCGTTGCCGACGGCGCGTTCGTCGTCGAGGGTGCAACGCTCATCAACGAGGCGGTACGTGCCGATTGGGACGTGCACGACGTCTTTCACGGCCACGGTGCGGAGCCGCTCGAGGTTCCGGGCGCACGGTCCCACGAGTTGGCTCGCGGGGTTCTCGAGCGAGTCTCCACCACGCACACACCGCAACCGCATCTCGCCATCGTCGGTCGACGTCTCGCCTCGCCGGCTCGACTCGGCGAGCCCGGGGATCACGTCGTCGTGTATCTCGATGCGGTGAGTGATCCGGGCAACGTCGGCACGGTGCTGCGCAGTGCCGAAGCGATGGGTGCGGCCTTCGTCGCTCTCGGTGCGGGAAGCGTCGATCCCTTCAACTCGAAGGTCGTACGAGCATCGGCCGGGGCGCTGTTCTGGGTTCCCGTCGTCGAAGTTGACGACCTGTCCAGCGTTGTCGCCGGTGGCTATCGCACCGTCGGAACGACGTCCCACCCGGGTGACGGCGCGGTTCCGATTGCGCAGCTCGACGTCGCCGGTCGGCTCGCACTCGTCATGGGCAACGAGAGTCACGGCGTCACGGCGGTGTCGCGGGAGCACGTCGCGGAGTGGACCTACGTGCCGCATGTCGGACGCGCCGAAAGTCTCAACGTCGCGATGGCGACGACGATCATGTGCTACGAGATCGCGCGGCGTCGCGAGGCGCTCCTCAACTAGCCTCTCAACGGCATGTCTGAGGCGTCGCAGTTACTCGCCCGCCTCGAGGCGGCCGTTGCCGCGGCTCGATCCGCCCTGCAGCTGGCGGGCGACGTCGAATCGTTGCGCCGAACGGCCAACGAGTACACCGCAAAAACGTCTGAACTGGCAACGCTGAAGGCGTCCCTCGGATCGCTCGGTGACGTCGACGCCAAACGCGAGGTGGGCAAGGCGATCAACGAGGCGCTGCGATCCCTCGACGCGCAGGTTCAATCGCGCATCGCCGCACTTGCCGACGCCGATCTCGATGCACGGGTGCGATCCGAAACGATGGAGCTCACCGAGCACCTCGGAGTACGGCGTCGCGGTCATGCGCACATCGTCACGCAGGCGTGGGAGCGACTCGAGGACGTTTTCGTCGGAATGGGATTTCGTGTCGCCGAGGGCCCCGAGGTGGAGACCGATTTCTTCAATTTCACCGCGCTGAACATGCCGCCCTCGCATCCCGCGCGCAGCAACTTCGACACGCTCTTCGTCGATCACGGCACGCCGGGTTCGACGCTGCTGCGTACGCACACGTCCCCCGTGCAGATTCGTGTGATGCGCGAGTGGGGGCTTCCCATCTATGCGGTGATGCCGGGCCGGGTGTTTCGTCGCGACACGCCCGACGCCACCCACATGCCGGTGTTCCACCAAATCGAAGGCCTCGTCATCGACAAAGGAATCACTTTCGCCCATCTCGCCGGAACCATCGAGGCGTTCACCAAGGCGTTCTTCGGCTCCGATTTCACGAGTCGCTTGCGTCCGTCGTACTTCCCGTTCACCGAGCCGAGCGCCGAATTCGACATCCGTCGGGCCGACGGACGATGGATCGAATTGGGCGGCTGCGGCATGGTCCATCCGAACGTGCTGCGCGCCGGTGGAGTGGATCCCGACGAGTACACGGGATTTGCCTTCGGCTTCGGTATCGATCGCATGGCCAAGGAGCGCCATGCGGTCGCCGACCTGCGAGACATGTACGCCAACGACCTGCGCTTCGTGCGCCAGTTCTAGGTGGGTCGCCCGTGAAGATCGTTCGGTCGTGGCTCGAGGAGTTTGCCCGGTTCTCCGACGCCGCCTCCGACGACGTCATCGCCGATGCGCTCACGGCTCTCGGTTTGTCGGTCGAGTCGATCGACGTCGTGGGTGCGAGCGTTCCCGGTGTCGTCGCCGCCCGTGTCGTGCGCACCGAGCGCCATCCGGACGCCGCGAAGGTGCACCGCGTTTGGGTCGATGCCGGCGACGGTGTGCAGCGTCACGTGTGGTGCGGTGCGTTCAACATGGCCGCGGGCGACGTCGTTCCGTTGGCGACGCTCGGCACGACCATGCCCGACGGGCGGCGCATCGAACGGCGGGCGATACTCGGCATCGATTCCGAGGGCATGTTGTGTTCGGCCGACGAGCTCGGCGTATCAAGCGATGCCTCTGGCATCCTCATCCTCGATCCGAGCGTTGCCCCCGGTACCGATTTTTCCGCCGTTGTCGGTGGGCCCGAGGTGGTGTTCGACCTCGACGTCACGCGCAACCGTCCCGATTGTCTCGGCCATCTCGGCGTGGCCCGCGATCTCGCAGCGCACTTCAAGGTGCGACTCAACCCGCCCCGCGGCGACACTGTGCGACGCGGATCGAAGCAAACCTTGCCGGTGAAGATCATCGACACGGCGGGCTGTGCGCGCTTCTCGCTCACCGTCATGTCGGGCATCGTCGTCGGGCCGTCGCCCGCACACCACGCCCGACGACTCGCAGCCGCCGGCATGCGCTCGATCAACAACGTCGTCGACGCGTCGAATCTCGTGATGCTCGAGCTGAACCAACCGAATCACGCCTACGACGCCGACGTCGTCGGCAAGGGAATGCGCGTGCGTCGCGCCCGGGACGGTGAAACTCTCGTCACGCTCGACGGCGTGACGCGCCGGTTGACGTCGGCGGATCTGCTCATCTGCAACGCCGCCGACGAGGCGATCGGCCTCGCCGGAATCATGGGCGGGGAAGAAGGGGAGGTGCGCGATTCGACGACGACGGTCGCCCTCGAAGTGGCGTGGTTCGACCCGTCCACCGTGCGTGAAACGAGTCAACGACTCTCGCTGCGAAGCGAGGCATCGGCGCGTTTCGAGCGTGGCGTCGACCCCCAGGGCGTGGCTCTTGCGGCGTCGCGATTCGCTGCGTTGCTGCGCGAATCGTGCCCGCAGCTCGTCGTTCACTCCGGCGCCACGGACGTGCGCACGGCGAAGCTGCCGACACCGGCGACGATGACGTTGCGATTGAGCGAGGTGCAGCGCGTACTCGGTACCGCGGTGCCCGCACGTACGGCAACCGCGCTGCTCGAACGAATCGGGTTCACGGTTCGCTCCGCACCTGCAAAGTCGTCGGCTCGCCGCAGCGGATCCGGCTCGGCAACCAAGGCTGGTGCAGTACTGAAGGTGAAGGCCCCGTCGTGGCGCCATGATTGCACCGCCGAAGTCGACCTCATCGAGGAGCTTGCAAGGCACATCGGCTACGACGCGCTCGGCAAGCACGTATCGCAATCAACCGAGCCCGGCGGATTGTCGCCGGTGCAGAAGCGACGCCGTGCGTTGCGCGATGTCGTCATGTCGCTCGGTTGCAGCGAGGCGATGCCGTCGCCGTTCCTCGCCCCGGGTGATCACGAAGCTGCGGGCATCGACGTCGCCGCCGGTGTCGTGTCGCTCACGAACCCGCTCGTTGCCGAAGAGAGCGTTCTGCGGCTGTCGCTGCGTCCCGGGCTGCTGCGTGCCGTTCATTTCAACCAGTCGCATCGCGCCGCGGACATCGCATTGTTCGAACTCGGTCACGTGTATCCGACGAGTACGGCCGAGTTGCCCGACGAACACGAGTCGTTGTGTCTCGTTGCCGCGGGCTGTGACGCGGCGACGGCAATGCACTGGTGGACCGAGATTTCCGCGGTGCTCGGAGTCGGGGCCCAGATCGATCAGACGCGCGTGCCGGCGGGATTCCACCCGACCCGGTCGGCTTCGCTTGCGCGGGGATCCGTCGTGCTCGGTGCCGTCGGCGAAATCGATCCGCGGGTGTTGCGCCGACTCGGCATCGATGGCCGTGTCGCATGTCTCGAGGTGAACGCGTCGAGGATCCTCGCGGACACTCCCGCACCCGCCGCGGCAAAACCCGTGAGCCGCTTCCCGGCGAGCGATTTCGACCTGGCATTCATGGTCCCAGCGAAGGTCACCGCCCAGCAGGTGCAGCGTGCCCTGCGAACGGCGGGCGGTGCGCTGGTCGAAGACGTGCGGTTGTTCGACGTGTACCGCACGGACGTCGCCGCGGCGAGCCGCAGTCTCGCCTTCGCCATGCGGCTTCGTGCCGGGGATCGCACACTCACCGACGACGACGTCGCCGCGGTACGCGAGAAGTGCGTGACGGCGGCTGTCAAGCTCGGTGCCGAACTGCGCAGTTCCTGAGCGCCGGCGACGTGCCGGATTCGGCGTTGCGCCACCACGACGCGGAATTCGCCTGCACCCGGGCATCGAACCTGCGGCGCGCTGGATACTCTCGTGTGTTCCTGCGTCGTTCGGCGCCGGGGACGGGGGAGGGACAGCGATGGCCGAATACGTGAAGCAGGCGACCCGCAAGGGGCGCCACGGTGCCGACTTCGAACTCACGCAACGAGTCCGCGACCTGCTCGCCAGGGTTGAACAGGGTGGCGACGAAGCGGTGCGCGACATGTCGCGTGAGTTCGACAAGTGGGAGCGCGAGTCGTTCCGGTTGTCGTCGGGCGAGATCGAGCGGATCGTCGCGTCGGTCGATCGCACGACGATCGCCGACATAGAATTCGCCCAAACCCAGATTCGCAACTTCGCCCGTCATCAACTCGCCTCGATGCATCCGGTCGAGGTTGAAACGCTGCCCGGTGTGACGCTCGGCCACAAACACATACCGGTCTCTGCGGTCGGTGCGTACGTACCGGGTGGTCGCTACCCGATGGTCGCGTCGGCGCACATGAGCGTGCTCACCGCGAAGGTTGCCGGCGTTCCGCGCGTCGCGGCGTGCACGCCGCCGATCAACGGCGAGATGCCGGCCGAAACGATCGCCGCAATGGCCCTTGCCGGTGCCGACGAGATCTACGTTCTCGGTGGCGTCCAGGCCGTCGCGGCGATGGCCATCGGCACCGATGCGATCGCACCCGTCGACATGATCGTCGGTCCGGGCAACGCGCTCGTCGCCGAAGCAAAACGGCAGTTGTACGGCCGTGTCGGAATCGACCTGCCCGCCGGGCCGACGGAAACCCTGCTCATCGCCGACGACACCGTCGACGGTTGGATGTGCGCCACCGACCTGCTCGGCCAGGCCGAACACGGTCCGAGCTCACCGGCCATTCTCGTGACGAATTCGCGCGCACTTGCCGACGCCACGATTGCCGCGGTTGCCGAACAGCTGAAGACCCTGCCGACGGGCGACATCGCATCGCAATCGTGGGCCGATTACGGCCAGGTGATCGTGTGTCGTGATCATCGCGAAATGCTCGAAGTGGCCAACGATCTCGCGTTCGAGCACGTGCAGGTGATGACCTCGAACGACGATTACTTCCTGGAAAACATGACGAACTACGGGGCGCTGTTCCTCGGGCCGATGACGAACGTGTCCTACGGCGACAAGGTGATCGGCACGAATCACACGCTGCCCACGCAGGGCGCTGCGCGCTACACGGGCGGGTTGTGGGTCGGCAAGTTCCTGAAGACCGTGACGTACCAGCGGGTTACCGACGAGGCGTCGTCGGCGCTCATCGGTGAGTACTGCTCCCGCTTGTGTGCAATCGAGCGTTTCTGGGGACACAAGGCGCAAGCCGACTTGCGCGTCGAGCGTTACGGCGCGGTGGCGCGATGATGCGACCGCTCGCCGTCGTTACCGGGGCGAGCGGTGGAATCGGCTCAGCAATCGCCCGACGGCTCGCCGCCGGCGGCCACGACGTCGTCGTCGGGTACGGCTCGCGACGCGAACGCGCCGACGAGGTGGTTGCTTCGTTGGATCCCGGTGCGCACGTCGCGTGCGCCGTCGACGTCACGAACTCGGCCTCGCTGGATGCATTGGCGGCAGTCGTCGCCGAGCGCGGCAACTCGCTGGCGGTACTCGTCAACTGCGTCGGTGTGACGCGCGCAGTACCCCACGGTGATCTCGACGGCCTGGATGACGCGCTGTTCGACACGATCATGGCGACGAACGTGCGCGGCGTGTTCGCCACGATTCGCGCCCTTGCGCCGGCATTGCGAACCGCGCGGGGGTGCGTCGTTTCCATCTCGTCCGTTGCCGGTGTGACCGGACTCGGTTCAAACGTGGCGTACTGTGCCTCGAAAGCCGCCGTCGACTCGATGACCCGCTCGCTCGCGCGGGCGCTCGCCCCCGACGTGCGGGTGGTGTCGGTGTCGCCGGGGTGGGTGCTCGGGGAGTACTCGGCCAAAGTGCCCGAGGAGTTGCTCGACGCCCAGTTGGCCCAGACACCCCTCGGGCGGTTTGCCACCGCCGACGACGTCGCCCAGGCCGTGTGGGCCGCGGTTGCACTGCTGCCACTCACCACCGGCGCCATCCTCCCCGTAGATGGCGGCCGCCCGTTGGGCCGCGCGTTGCGCGGGTCAACGGGCGCATGAATACATGCCGGAATAATCATGCATTGCCCTGTATGATCACAGGGTGGGTCATTCGGGATCGGTACGTGTCGGCGTCCTTGGCGCCTCGGGGTTTGCCGGGGTCGAGTTGTTGCGGCTGTTGGCCCAGCATCCGAACATGGAGGTGGTGTACGCCACCGGTGACAGTCAGACAGGCATGCTCGCGGCATCGTTGTATCCGTCGCTTGCATCGGCCTATCCGCAACTCGTGCTCGAAGAGTTCGATGTCGAACGGGCGCGGGGTTGTGACGTCGTTTTCCTTGCCCTGCCGCACGAAGCTTCGCTGGGACTCGTTCCACAGCTCATCGATCACGTGCGACTGGTCGTCGATCTGTCGGCGGCGTACCGCCTGAAGGACGCTGCCGCGTATCCGCGGTGGTACGGATTCGCTCACGATCAACCCGAGTTGTTGCGCGAAGCGGTGTACGGGTTGCCCGAGATGTTCCGTGAGCAGTTGCGCGATGCCCGGCTCATCGCCACACCCGGGTGCTACGTCACCGCGGCGAGCATGGCGATTGCGCCGCTCGTTCGCGCCGGGACAATCGCGCCGACACGGGTCATCGTCGACGCTGCGTCGGGGGTGAGCGGTGCGGGTCGCGCCCCCAAGGCGAACACGACGTTCTGTGCCGTCGACGAAGACGTCGTTGCCTACGGTCTGCTCGACCACCGTCACACACCCGAGATCGAGCAGGTGAGCGGGGCGCAGGTGTTGTTCACGCCTCATCTCGTGCCGATGAACCGCGGAATACTTGCCACGTGTTATGCCACGCCGGCTGACGGTGTCGAGTTGACGTCGCAATCGGTGCTTGCCACGCTTGCCAAGGCGTACGCCGGCGAATCGTTCGTCGTCGTGCGACCGACCCCACCGTCGACGAAAGCAACGATGGGCACCAATTCGGTGCATCTGTCGGCCCGCTACGACGAGCGCACGAACACGGTGATCGTTCTCTCGGCGCTCGATAATCTCACCAAAGGGGCGGCGGGCGGCGCGATTCAGGCGGCAAACGTTGCGTTGGGATTTGTCGAGAGTGACGGGCTCTCGCGGGTTGGGTTGTACCCGTGACCGCGGCTGGTTCCGTGACGAGTGCCGCCGTTGCGCGGGCGCAACGTGCCGAAGTGCTGATCGAGGCGCTGCCGTACCTGCGCCGGTTCGCCGGTGGTGTCGTCGTCGTGAAATACGGAGGCAATGCGCTGGCGGGCAGCGACGAGTCGGCCGCGTTGGGCTCGTTCGCACGCGACATCGCGCTGTTGCAGGCCGTCGGTTTGCGACCCGTCGTCGTGCACGGCGGTGGTCCGCAGATCAACGCTCTGCTCGAGCGACTCGGCAAGGTTCCGCAGTTCCACGAGGGACTGCGCGTCACCGATGCCGAAACGATGGAGGTCGTGAGCATGGTGCTCATCGGGCAGGTGAACCCGCGCATCGTCAGCGCGATCAACGTTCACGGCGGTCGCGCAGCGGGAGTTTCGGGCCAGGACATGGAGCTGCTGTACGTGCGTCAGCGCGACCCCCGACTCGGCTTCGTCGGCGACATCGCCGAGGTGCGTCCCCGGGTGGTGCGTGACATGCTCGACGACGGTGTCGTTCCGGTGATTGCCACCGTCGGCGTCGATGCGCGCGGTGATGCCTACAACGTCAACGCCGACACTGCCGCCAGCGCCATTGCCGTCGCCCTTGGCGCAATGAAGATCCTGTTCCTCACCGACGTCGTCGGTGTCCTGCGCGACCGCACCGATCCGACGTCGCTCATCAGCCGGCTGGCGCCGACGGACATCGCCGAATTGACGGCCCAAGGTGTCATCGACGGGGGAATGATTCCCAAGTTGGCGAGTTGCGTCGACGCGGTGCTCGGTGGTGTCGCAGCGGCGCACATTCTCGACGGTCGGGTCGAACATGCCGTGCTCCTCGAACTGCTCACCGACGCAGGAGTCGGCACGATGGTCGTGCCCGACGGCGTTGCGGTGGAGGCATCGTGACGGCGCATTCGTTCCTCGGATCGCCACAGGTGCGGGACCTTCCGGGCGATCACTGCCCGTTCCTGCCCGTGTTCGGCCCGCCGGCGGTGATGTTCGTTCGCGGTGAGGGAACCCAGCTGTGGGACGTCAACGGCAAGCGGTACCTCGACTTCCTGTCGGGCATTGCCGTCACGTCGCTGGGTCATGCGCACCCGGGTGTCGCCCGTGCGCTGGCCGACCAGGCGCACACCATGTTGCACGTGAGCAACTTCTTCGCCAATCCGGTGGCCGCTCGGGCGGCGGTGATGATCGACGAATTGCTCGGCGGCGGTGGTCAGGTGTTCTTTTGCAACTCGGGCGCCGAGGCGAACGAAGCGGCGATCAAACTCGCGCGCAAGTTCGGCGGTCGCTCACGACACCGTGTCGTGTCGATGCTCGGATCGTTTCACGGCCGCACCCTCGCTGCTCTCGCTGCGACCGGTCAGCCGGCCAAGCACGAACCCTTCCAGCCGATGCCCGAAGGTTTCTCGCACGTGCCGTACGGCGATCTCGGTGCGCTCGAGCGTGCGGTCGACGGCACCGTGGCGGCGGTGCTGCTCGAGTGCGTCCAGGGCGAAGGCGGTGTGCTCGTCGCCGACGACGACTACCTGCGCGGTGTGCGGCAACTGTGCACCGAACGCGGGGCATTGCTCATCGTCGACGAAGTCCAGACGGGGTTCGCGCGCACCGGCTCGTGGTTCGCGTTCGAACACTCGGGAATCGCGCCGGATGCCGTCACGCTGGCCAAAGCGATGGGCAACGGTGTGCCGGTGGGTGCGTTGTGGGCGCGACGCGACGTCGGATCCGTGTTCGTGCCCGGTGATCACGGCAGCACGTACAGCGGCACCGCGCTCGCGACCGCTGCCGTCATTGCCGTGATCGAGGCGATGCGCGAAATCGATGCTCCGCGTCGCGCCCGCGAGATGGGCGCAACGCTCGCCGGAGAGCTGCGGCGCATCCCGCAGGTTGTCGACGTGCGCGGCAGGGGATTGCTGCTCGCCGTCGAACTCGGTGCGTCCCGCGACGCAAAGGCGATCGTCGGCGAACTACTCGAGCGTGGTCTCGTCGCCAATGCCGTCACGGCATCGGCGATTCGACTCGCCCCGCCGCTCACGGTGTCGCGCGGCGAAATCGACGAGGCGGTTGCGATGATCGCCGGGGTTCTGCAATGACTCCGCGCCATCTCCTGCACACGGCCGAGCTCGATCGCGAGGAGTTTGCGGCGCTCGTTGCTGCGTGCGAGGCACCGGTTGAGTCGCTCGGGCGCCCGTTGTCCCACCGCGGGGTGGCGCTCATCTTCGAAAAGCCCTCGAACCGCACCCGTCACTCCACCGAAATCGCCGTGGTTCAGCTTGGCGGTCATCCCGTGTACACCCGCGGTGAAGAAGTGGGTCTCGACGTACGCGAGAGCGTCGAAGACGTCGTTGCGGTGCTCGCCGGGTATCACGCAATCGTCGCCGCACGGGTCTTCGACCATGCCGTGCTGGAACGAATGGCGGCGCTCGACGTCGTGCCGATTCTCAACTTGTTGAGCGACAGGGCACACCCCTTGCAGAGCATCGCCGACATCCTCACGATGCGCCGCGAGTTCGGCAACTTGAGCGGTCGCACCGTGGCGTGGGTGGGGGACTTCAACAACGTCGCCCGTTCGCTGTTCGAGGCCGCCGCGTTGTGCGGCATGCACCTGCGATGCGGATCGCCGCAGGGTTACGGGCCGACCGCCGCCGACGTCGCGCGATGCGAGGCGCTCGGCGCAGCCTCGGTGACGGTGACGAGCGACCCGCATGAGGCGGTGCGCGGTGCGTGTGCCGTGCACGCCGACACCTTTGTCAGCATGGGTCAAGAAGACGACTCGGCGCAGCGCATGAAGGTCTTTGCCGACTACCGCATCGATGCGCGGGTGATGGCCACGGCTGGCGCCGACGCGATTTTCATGCATTGCCTGCCGGCGCATCGCGGCGAGGAAGTGACCGCCGACGTCATCGACGGGCCGCGCAGTCGGGTCATCGTGCAGGCGCACATGCGGCTGCACGCCGCGCGCGGGGCGCTCGCCGTGCTCGCATCGGGCCAAGTTCTCGGAGGTACGAGGTGAGTTCGAAACTGCAACGCCAACAGACCATTGCCCGGCTCATCGCCGAGCACGACGTGACGAGCCAGCCGATGCTCGTCGAGCTGCTCGATGCGGAAGGGATTGCGGCGACGCAAGCCACGGTGTCGCGTGACCTCGACGATCTCGGTGCCGTGAAGGTGCGGATCGGCAACGGCGACACGGCGTACGCCATCCCCGAGTTCGAACCCGAGCGTGTCGCGCCACTCGACCAGTTGCGCCGCGTGCTCGCCGAATGGGTGGCCGAGGTGAACTACAGCGAGCCGATGGTCATCGTGCGCACGCCCCCGGGGTGCGCGCACGTCGTCGCGTCGGCGCTCGACCGCTCGCGTGTGCGGGGGCTCATGGGCACCGTCGCCGGTGACGACACGTTGTTCATCGTTGCCGACGGCAGTTACGGTGCGCGCAAGTTGGCCAACGATCTGCGCGCCATGGCGGGCCTTGCACCGCAGCGGGGTACAAAGTGAACGCGGGCAACGGGTCCCACAACGAAAGGGCCCACAACGAAGGGGGTCGCGATGCCGGGGCTCGTGACGGCGTCGTTGCCGGTCAGCCGCTGTGGCACGGGCGATTCTCTGCGCCGAGTGCCGACACGCTGCGGGCATACACCGACAGCGTCGGTTTCGACGTGCGCTTGATGCTCGACGATGTCACCGCCTCGATCGCCCACGTCGACATGCTCGGTTCCACCGGGATCCTGTCGGGCGACGAAGCCGCAGCGATCGTTGCGGCGCTGCGTGCCGTGGGTGACGAAGCCGCAGCGGGCACGTTCACGTTGCGACCCGGCGACGAGGACGTGCACACCGCAATCGAACGGCGAGTCACCGAAATCGCCGGGGACGTCGGCGGCAAGGTGCACACCGCGCGCAGTCGCAACGACCAGGCCGTCACGGCACTTCGCCTGTTCGTGCGCCGCGAGGTGCTCGTGGTTGCGCGGCACGCATTGCGGGTCATCGACGTGCTCGCAGCGCGGGCCGCCGAAGCCGACGATGCGTCGCCGGATCCGGTGTACCTGCCCGGCTATACCCACTTGCAGCGCGCCCAACCGGTGCTGTTGTCGCATCACCTGCGCGCCCATGCCTGGGCACTGGCGCGAGACGTCGACAGGCTTCTCGACGCGCATGCACGCATGGACGTGTCACCACTCGGGGCCGGCGCTCTCGCCGGAACCTCGTTGCCGATCGACCCGGATCGTTCGGCTCGGGCATTGGGCTTTGCACGACGCTTTGCCAACTCGCTCGATGCGGTGGCGGATCGGGATTTCGTGGCCGAAACGTTGTTCGCCCTGTCGCTGCTCGGCGTGCACCTGTCGCGCATGGGCGAGGAGTGGGTGTTGTGGACGAGCGAGGAGTTCGGCTTTGCCACCCTTGACGACCGTTACGCCACGGGATCGTCGATGCTGCCGCAGAAGAAGAACGCCGACATTGCCGAACTCGCACGCGGCAAAGCGGGACGGCTCATCGGCAACCTCACCGGGTTCCTCGTCACGTTGAAGGGTTTGCCTCTGTCCTACAACCGTGATCTGCAGGAGGACAAAGAACCGCTCTTTGATTCGTTCGATCAGGTGTCGCGGGCTCTCGTCGTGCTCGCCGAAATGATCACCACCGCCACGTTCCACGCAGCGACGATGCGCGCCGCCGCCGACGTGCCGAGCGCCGCAGCAACGGATCTCGCCGAGTGGCTCGTGGCGCAGGGAATGCCGTTTCGGCGTGCGCATGCCGTCGTGGGTGCACTCGTTGCCCGTGCCGCACGCGGCGAGGGCGACCTCGCGACGCTCGTCGCCGCCGATCCCGATCTCGGCCCGCAGGCGGTGCCGTTGCTCGCACCGGGGTCGGCCGTGCGGCGCCGCACGAGTCTCGGGGGAGCGGGCCCGGCACCGGCGTCGAGTCAACGCACCGAACTCGATGCCGAGGTGGCTGCGTTGCGCAGTCGCATCGCAGCGCGCTCCGACTCGGCGCGCAACCTTCACTAGCGTTGACGAAGTGACCACGACACCGTTCGGCGATCTCGTCGACGAGTTCGCGTCCCGTGGTCTCATCCACGATTCGACGGATCGCGACGCCTTGTCGCACCGTTCGCGCAGCGCCCAACTGTCGGCCTACGTCGGGTTCGATCCGACGTCGGACTCGCTGCACGTCGGCAACCTTCTCGGACAGATTTCGTTGCGTCGACTGCAGATGCTCGGGCACCGGCCGATCGTTCTCGCCGGTGGAGCCACCGGCATGGTCGGTGATCCGTCGGGACGCAGCGAAGAGCGCAACCTCCTCGATCCCGACGCGTTGGCCCACAACGTGTCGCGGATCAAGAAGCAACTCGAGCGGCTGCTCGACTTCGACGGAGCCAACCGGGCTCAACTGGTCGACAACGCGGAATGGACCAAGGGGGTTGGTGTGCTCGAGTTCCTTCGAGACGTCGGCAAGCACATCACCGTCAACCAGATGCTCGCCAAGGACAGCGTGAAGAGCCGCCTTGCCGACGCCAACGGTCTGTCCTACACGGAGTTCAGTTACATGTTGTTGCAGGCCAACGACTTTCGTCACCTGTGCGAGCACCACGGCTGCGAAATGCAGCTCGGCGGATCCGACCAGTGGGGCAACATCACGGCCGGAATCGATCTCATCCGCAAGCGCCTCGGGCGTGCCGCGTACGGTTTGACGTGGCCGCTGCTCACGAAGAGCGACGGATCGAAATTCGGCAAAACCGCCGATGGCGCGGTGTGGCTCGATGCCGACAAGACCTCCCCGTACCAATTCCGCCAGTTCTGGGTGAACGTCGCCGACGACGACATCGTCACGATCTTTCCCCGATTCTCGTTGCGTCCGGTCGATGAGATCGCGGCAGTGCTCGAGCAGTCGCAACGTGACCCCTCGTCGCGGCTCGCCCAGCGCGAACTGGCCGACGAGATGACTCGCTTGCTGCACGGTGATGCCGCCGCAGATGCCGCCGCGCAGGCCGCCAACGTATTGTTCGGTGCGAACCCGCTCGAAGCGTCGCCCGAGATTTTCGAGATCCTCTCCCGTGAGGTGCCGACGACGCCGATGGGCTCGGCAGCCCGCGCCGATGCGGTGTCGCTGCTCGCCACGCTGCCGACGGTCGGGGCGTCAAAGAGCGAGGTGCGCCGGCTGTTGTCCCAGCGCAGCCTGCGGGCCAACGGTGTCGTGCTGCATGCCGAGGGAGATTTGGCCAACGTGCCCCTCGTGCACGGGCGCTGGATGCTCGTGCGCAAGGGAAAAGCTTCCTACCACCTCATCGATTTCGCCTGAGCCACGCATCGTCGTGCGCCGGCGCTGCACCGATTCTCCCGTCGCCAACAGGTCGCTGCAGCCGGGCTCGGTTGCCCGGCAGCAGTGACCGACCGGCAGGTCGGCGGGGTAGCCGGGTGGTGGTCGACTGCATGGCGCACAGTGTGCAGAAATGTGAACATTCGTGGTTGTGATGGTCGGGTCCGAGGGTTAGAGTGGTGATCCGCTTCTCAGGGCACCCCATCGCGGATGGCCGAGAAGCAAGCGCGGAGACCGCCGTCCGACAAGGACGTGTCCCCGTGTGACGCTCCTTGAAAACGGAAGAGAAGATTGAACGCCAGTGCGGGCAGCAATATCGGCGGCGCAAGCCACCGTGAAGCTGTCTGTCAATTCAACGTCGTCATCGGGTCAGCGCCCGGTGGTGACACATTAATTATCGATCAGAACACAGTTTCTGATCGGTCAGGACACGGTGGCGCGGACGAAACTTCGGTTTTGAAGATCCGCCGTGATCTTTCCGGAAGTGCCCATCTCGGCAGCGCTAGTCGCTGTGGAATGGGTGGTTCTTGACGGAGAGTTTGATCCTGGCTCAGGACGAACGCTGGCGGCGTGCTTA
>JBMTET010000007.1:0-59642 GCA_049433365.1 Ilumatobacteraceae bacterium
TCGCCAAACCCGGCCTGGATGGCCACGATCGTGGCGCCAAGACCATCACCCGCGCCCTGCGGGATCACGGCTTTGAAGTCATTTACACGGGCTTGCACCAGACCCCCGAACAGATCGCCGAAACTGCGTTGCAGGAGGACGCCGACGCCGTCGGCCTGAGCCTTTTGTCCGGCGCACACCTCACTTTGTTCCCGCGCGTCATGGACGAGATGCGTTCGCGAGATGTTGCCGGCGTCCTCATTTTCGGTGGCGGGGTCATTCCCGATGCAGATGCACGCGCCCTGCGCGAACAAGGTGTGAGCGAAATCTTCGGTCCCGGATCGTCGTTGTCGACGATCGCCACGTGGCTGGAGAACGCGCTCGACGAGCGAGAGAAAGTGAGCAACTAATGGACCTGTTCGAATATCAGGGCAAGCAGTACTTCGCCAAGTTCGGCATTCCCGTGTCGGCCGGTGGCGTTGCCCATACGGTCGACGATGCGGTGAAGGTCGCCGAGTCGGCCGGTTACCCGGTGGTCGTCAAGGCGCAGGTGCAAGTTGGTGGTCGCGGCAAGGCCGGCGGCATCAAGCTGGCGAATAACGCCGACGAAGTGCGCCACCATGCGGGGAACATTCTCGGCATGGACATCAAAGGACATCTCGTCAAGCGCATCTGGGTCGAAAACGCTTCCGACATTGCCGAGGAGTACTACGCGTCGTTCACGCTCGATCGTGCCGCAAAGAAGCACCTGCTCATGTTGTCGGCGCAGGGCGGAGTCGAGATCGAAGAAGTGGCGGCGAAGGATCCCGATGCGATCGTCAAGTTGCACGTCGACCCGCTCGTCGGTCTCGGCGAGTCCGTCGCCCGCGACGCTGCCGAGCGGGCAAAGATCCCCGGCAAGGCACTCGACGGCGTGGCCAAAATTCTCGTGCAGTTGTACGACTGCTTCACGAAGGGCGACTGCGACCTCGCCGAGATCAACCCGCTCATCCTGAAGCCCACGGGCGAGGTGCACGCGCTGGACGCCAAGGTGAGCTTGGATGTCAACGCCGCATTCCGTCACCCGGAATGGGACGAATTCCGCGCCACCGAAGAACTCGACGAGCGTGAAATGCTCGCCCGCGAAAAGGGCCTGCAGTACATCGGTCTCGACGGCAGCGTCGGCATCATTGCCAACGGTGCCGGTCTCGCCATGAGCACCCTCGACGTCGTCAAGCAGGCCGGTGGTGAAGCGGCGAACTTCCTCGACATCGGCGGCGGCGCCAACGCCGAACTCATGACGTCGGCACTCGAGGTGATCAACTCCGATGCCAACGTGAAGAGCATCTTCGTCAACATCTTCGGCGGAATCACCCGTGGCGAAGAAGTGGCAAAGGGAATCGTCGAGGCGATGCGCCGCGTCACACTGCGCGCCCCGATCGTCATCCGTCTCGACGGAACGAATGCCGAGCAGGGTCGCGAGATCCTCGCCGCGGCAGGGTTGCCCGCCGACAAGTTGATTTCACGACCCACGATGCTCGAGGCGGCCCGCACGGTCGTCGACATCGCCAACGGAAAGGCAGCCAAGTAGTCATGGCCATCTTCGTCAACGAAAACACCAAGGTCATCGTTCAGGGTCTCACCGGTGGACAGGGCAAGTTCCACGGTCTGCGCAACCGCGCCTACGGCACGAAAGTCGTCGGCGGTGTCACGCCGGGCAAGGCCGGCCAGGACGTCGAGGGCATTCCCGTGTTCGATACCGTCGCCGATGCGGTGAAGGCCACCGGTGCCGACGCATCGTTCATCGCAGTTCCGCCGAAGGCGGCACCCGCGGCGATCCTCGAGGCGGCAGCCGCCGGTATCGGGTTCATCGTGTGCATCACCGAGGGCATTCCCGCCCAGGACGAAGCGCGCGTGTACGCCACGCTGAAGCGCGACTTCCCGAATTCGCGACTGCTCGGTCCGAACTGCCCGGGTGTCATCAGCCCCGGTCGCTGCAACATCGGCATCACCGCCGGTGAAATCGCCCAGCCGCCGACGGCCGGTGGCAAGAACGTGGGCATCGTCTCGCGTTCTGGAACTCTCACGTACCAGGCGTTGTTCGAACTCAAGCAACAGGGCATCGGCGTGAGCACGTGCGTCGGCATCGGCGGCGACCCCGTTCCGGGCACGTCGTTCGTCGACTGTCTCGCCGAGTTCCAAAACGACCCCGAGACTTCGGCGATCCTCATGATCGGTGAAATCGGTGGTTCGGCCGAAGAGGAGGCCGCCGAGTTCATCAAGGCCAACGTCACGAAGCCGATGAGCGCGTACATCGCCGGAGCGACCGCACCCGCCGGAAAGAAGATGGGCCACGCCGGTGCCATCGTCTCGGGTGGCAAGGGAACCGCGACCGGAAAGATGGATGCGTTGCGTGCAGCGGGCGTCAAGGTGGGTGCGAACCCGACCGAGGCGGGCTCGCTCATGGCACAAATCATCGCGTCGCTGAAGTAGCACGTCGTTCTCCCGCGGGAGACGCTTCGTAGAATTCAGGTACATGTCGCGTATCGCCGATCTGCTCGCGCGTGGGCGCACCATCTCCTTCGAGTTCTTCCCCCCGAAGACGCCCGAAGCCGCCGAGCAGTTGCGTGCGACCATCGGCGAACTCAAGCCGTTGCACCCGAGTTTCGTGTCGGTGACCTACGGGGCGATGGGAAGCACGCGCACGTTGACACGGGACCTCGTCGTTTCGCTGCGGGCAACGACCGACATTCCGCCGATGGCTCATCTCACGTGCGTGGGTCACACATGCAACGACGTCGACGCGCTCGTCAACGACTACACCACGGCGGGCGTCGACAACATTCTCGCCCTCGGTGGTGACGCCCCCGAGGACGGCACCACGCTGCCGAGCGACTTCCGCTACGCCCTCGACCTCGTCGAACATCTGCGATCCCGTCACGACGTATGCATCGGAGTCGCGGCGCATCCCGAGAGTCATCCGCGCAGTGCAACTCTCGCTGCCGACCGCCGCCATCTCGCCGAGAAGCTGCGTCTTGCCGATTTCGCGGTGACACAGTTTTTCTTCGACGCCGCGCATTGGCGACGACTCGTCGACGACATGGCTGCGCTCGGCGTGGACAAGCCGATCATTCCGGGCATCATGCCGGTGACGAACGTGGGCCAACTCGAACGCATGGCGAAAATGTCGGGCGCGGAGATTCCCGCATGGTTGGTCGAGCAGCTACAGGCTGCCCCGACTCCCGCCGACGTGCGTCGCGTCGGTGTCGAGGTGGCGACGGAACTCGCCGCCCAGTTGCTCGCCGACGGCGCCCCGGGACTGCACCTGTACACGCTCAACCGCTCGACGGCGACGCGCGAGATTTGCGCCGCACTCAACTTCGGCGGCGAGCCGGGCATCGCGTCGCCGGCCCCGCGGTAGGTGCGTTCGTGAGCGGTGCGGCGCAGCCGAAGCGGCTTCTCGACTACCAGCCGGCGCTCGACGGGCTGCGGGCCGTCGCCGTCGCGGCGGTCATCGTGTACCACGCGAACAAGTCGTGGCTCGGAGGCGGATTTCTCGGGGTGGAGGTGTTCTTCGTCATCAGCGGATACCTCATCACGCTGTTGCTCATCGCCGAGTCGCAGCAGAGCGGCAAAATCAGCCTGCGCGACTTCTGGATGCGCCGGGCGCGGCGACTTTTGCCGGCACTGTGGCTGATGCTCGTTGCGGTCACGGTGTATTGCGCCGTGTTCCACCGTGAAACGCTGGGAACTTTGCGCGGCGAGCTCGTCGCCGCACTGTTGTACGGGTTCAACTGGTTCCAGATTTGGGTGGGAACGTCGTATTTCACGGCTTTTGACTTCGTGCCGTTGCGGCACTTGTGGTCGCTTGCGGTGGAGGAGCAGTTCTACGTGTTGTGGCCCGTGGTCATGCTCGTTGCGCTGAAATTCGGTCGGCGTCGACTGCCGGTCGTCGGCGTCGTGTTCGCCGCATCGGCGTTGATCATCGCAATCTGGATGGCCGCGACGTATCGCAGCGGGCAAATCGCCACGATCGGCGAAACCCCCGAACAGTTCATGGCGCTGTTCGGTCAGCCCGTCGCCCGCATCGACGTGCTGTTTCTCGGCACGATCTCGCGCTCCGGTGGCCTGTTGCTCGGCGCGGCACTCGCCATCTTCTGGCGACCGTGGTTGCTCGAGACCTCACCGATCGGTGCACGCGGTCGGTTGTTCGACGGCGTTTTCGTCGTCGGCGCCGCGGTACTTGCTTTGTGTGCCGTGTTCTTTCGCGACGTCGTCGACAAAGTCGACATCGGTACGACCGGATACGACCCGCTCTTTCGCGGTGGTTTCTTCCTCGTCGGAGTGGCGAGCGTGATGGCGATTGCCGGTGCGATTCACCCGACAACCGTGTTGCCCCGGGCGCTGCTCGCCAACCGGGTGATGACCTACCTCGGACAACGCAGTTACGGGCTGTACCTGTACCACTGGCCGGTGTTCCAGTTCTACCGACGCTTTGCCGGTCGCGGGCTCACACCGTACGAATTCGTCGTTCTCGTTCTGCTCGCACTGGCACTCACCGAGCTGTCGTACCGCTACGTCGAGACGCCCGTCCGCCGCGGCGAGTTCGGTGCATTCGTACGACGGTGGCGCGATTCGATGCGCTCGTCGTCGCGGGGAGTTGCGGTGACGTTTGCCGCCGCGGTTCTGCCGGTGTTTGCCATCGTCAGCGTCGCCACTGCCAGTGTGCAGTTGAACGACATCAGTCAGAGCTTGCAGGACGCCCAGGGCAGCGTCGTCGACGTGCTCGGCGGACAATCGAACACCGAACCCGATGCGTCACCCGGGCCGACGATCATCGCCGGCACTCCGGTAACGCCGACGACGAGCCTCGACGGCCAGGTCATCGACATCCTCGCCATCGGTGATTCGGTGATGCTCGGAGCCGCACCGAAGCTCACCGAACGCGGGATCACCGTCGATGCGATGAAGAGTCGCCCCGTGCGCCAGGCACTCGAGATCGTCAACTATATGAAGTCGGTCGGTCGACTCGGTCCGGTCGTCATCATCCATCTCGGCACCAACAACACGACGACGACAGAAGTGATGGACGAGATCATGGTGCCCCTCGCCGACACGCCGCTGGTGTTGTTCGTCACCGTGCACGTTCCGAGCGAACCACGCCAAACACGCAACAACGAGATCATTCGGGCGATGGCGGATCGGTACTCGAACGTGAAGGTGCTCGACTGGCACGCATTCGCCCAGCAGCACCCCGAGTATCTGTATTCCGACCGCACGCACCTCAACCCGGTCGGCCAGCAGGCATACACCGATCTCGTCGTGCAGGCCATCGGCCGCCCCTGATTTTTGGGCGGCTTTCCCGACGCCGCCGAACGCAGTGCGCTCCGAGGGGACCGTGGTCGGCGCCGTCGTCTATCGTCACATGCCATGTCATCACCAGTACGCGTTGCAGTGACCGGTGCCGCCGGTCAGATCGGTTACAGCCTCCTCTTTCGGATCGCCTCGGGCTCCATGCTCGGACCCGACACGAAGGTCATTCTCCAGCTGCTCGAAGTGCCCCAAGCACTCGGTGCGCTCGAGGGCGTGAAGATGGAACTCGACGACTGCGCATTCCCGCTGCTCGCCGGAATCGAAATGTCGAGCGATCCGAACGTCGCCTTCGGTGACGCCGACGTTGCACTGCTCGTCGGTGCGATGCCGCGCAAGGACGGCATGGAGCGCAAGGATCTTCTCTCGGCCAACGGAGGCATCTTCAAGCCGCAGGGCGAAGCACTCGCCAAGAGCGCCCGCAAGGACGTGAAGGTGCTCGTCGTCGGCAACCCGGCCAACACCAACGCCCTCATCGCAATGAACAACGCCGCCGGAATCGATCCGCGCCAGTTCACGGCGATGATGCGTCTCGACCACAACCGCGCCATCTCGCAACTCGCGGCGCGCGTCAACGCGCCCGTGTCGTCGATCAAGAAAATGACCGTGTGGGGCAACCACTCCGTCACGCAGTACCCCGACTTGTCGCACTGCGAAGTCGACGGCAAGGCGGCGAAGTCGCTCGTCAACGACGACGCATGGATCGACTCGACGTTCATCCCCACCGTTGCCAAGCGCGGCGCCGCGGTCATCAAGGCACGCGGATCGTCCTCGGCGGCGTCGGCGGCGAACGCGGCCGTCGACCACATCCGCTCGTGGGCGCTCGGCACACCGGCGGGCGACTGGGTGAGCATGGCGGTTCCCTCCGACGGTTCGTACGGCGTGCCGGAAGGCCTCATCTCGTCGTTCCCCTGCACGTGCAGCAACGGCAGGTACGAGATCGTGAAGAACTTGCCGATCGACGACTACAGCCGCGCAAAGATCGATGCATCGGTGGCCGAGTTGCTCGAAGAGCGCGATGCCGTGAAGGCACTCGGTCTCGTCAAGTAGTTGGTTCGCGGGTCGGCGACGAGAGCGCCGTAACGCACATTGCGGCAAAACACGTCGCCGTAAAACACGTCGCCGTAACACAGCTTGCCAACGCCGTGTCACCGTGCCTGCGCGCGGGATGACGACCCCGGAGTTGCATCACCCGTAGGATCACCTGCTCGTATGAGCGTGACGACGATTCTGGTACTTCTCGCCGGATTCGCGTTGCTCCTGCTCGGTGCCGAGTGGCTCGTGCGCGGAGCATCGTCAATTGCCACGCGACTCGGCATCGCCCCGATCGTCATCGGTCTCACCGTCGTTGCTTTCGGCACCAGTGCCCCCGAATTCGCCGTCAGCATCGGCGCGTCGGTGTCGGGCAACGCCGACGTCAGCCTCGGCAACGTCGTCGGTTCGAACATCGCCAACATCTTGCTCATTCTCGGTGTGTCGGCAGTGTTCGGCGGATTGAGCATCGAGCAGCGCCTCATTCGCATCGACATTCCGCTGCTCTCGGTGATTTCGGTTCTTGCACTGGTCATCGGGCTCAACGGCAATTTCGGACGCATCGAAGGGGTGGCGTTCTTCGTCGGGTTGCTGGTGTACGTGGCGTGGCTCATTCGCAATGCCCGGCGCGAATCGAAGACGGTCGAGGCTCAGTACGTCTCGGAAGTCGCGTCGCTCGAGGGCCCGGTGGTACGCAGCCCGTTCATCGTTCAGTTGCTGCTCGTCGTGGCTGGACTCGTACTACTCGTCGTCGGTGCACAGTTACTCGTCGGGTCGGCCACCGACATTGCTTCGGCGCTCGGGGTGAGCGATCTCGTCATCGGTCTCACCGTCATCGCGGTGGGAACGTCGCTACCGGAGTTGGCGACGTCGGTATTGGCGGCCATTCGGGGTCAGCGTGACATTGCCGTGGGCAACGTCGTCGGCTCCAACCT
This sequence comes from Ilumatobacteraceae bacterium, assembly GCA_049433365.1. Taxonomy (GTDB): domain Bacteria; phylum Actinomycetota; class Acidimicrobiia; order Acidimicrobiales; family Ilumatobacteraceae; genus F1-60-MAGs027. The sequence goes on from JBMTET010000007.1 coordinate 7,296, forward strand.
GTTCAACCTGCTCGGGGTGCTCGGTGCCTCGGCTGCAGTGTCGAAGAACGGTGTTTCCGTCGCCGATGCGGCCCTGCGCCTCGACTTGCCGGTGATGATCGCCGCAACGATCGTGCTCATCCCCATTTGCTGGAACGGATTTGCGATCAAGCGCTGGGAAGGCGTTCTGCTCGCCGCCTTCTACTTTGCATACGTCGCCTATCTCGTCCTCGAAGCGGGGGAGAGCACGGTGCTCGAGACGTACCGCACGATGATGCTCATCGTCGTTCCTCTCGTGATGATTTCCTTCGGTGCCACCGGATTGCAGGGCTGGCGCCGGTACCGGCGCGGGTCGTAACGCTCAGCGGAAGTCGACGTCGGCGCGAACGGCGCCGAAAACACCGTCGAGAGCAGCGAACAGCGGCTGGGCGGCGATCACTTTGGTGTGGTCACCCCGGAACCGGACGCGTCCGTTGATGAATGCCTCGGCCGCATTGGCCTCGCCCGTGGCAATTGACACCGCCGTCTCCCACGTCTGTGTGAACGTGATGTCCGGTTCGCTCACCGGGCCCGACGCGAACTCGACGCCCGACTCGCTCGTCACGAAGTGGTACGTGACTTCACCCAACGGTCCGTCGGTCACCGTTTGCACGACGCGGATCGGATGGATCTTCGCCAGTCGCGCGATTTCGTCATTGTGGGCGATGACCTGAGCGACGGTGGTGATCCACTCGTCGCTCAGGTATCGCACACTCATGCGCAGCCCGCGTGGCTACGCGGAAACCAGGCTCGGGGTCTTGCGGCTCGAACGCACGATGGCGACGACGAGGATGAGCAACGACACACCGGCGATCGACAAGCGAGCAGCGTCGTTGTCGCGCAGGTTGATGACTGCCGGCAGGATGAGCAGCGCCACCAGGTTCATCACCTTGATGAGCGGGTTGAGCGCCGGGCCTGCGGTGTCCTTGAACGGGTCGCCGACGGTGTCACCGATGACCGCAGCCTTGTGGGCATCGGAGCCCTTGCCGCCGTGGTGTCCGTCCTCGATGTACTTCTTCGAGTTGTCCCACGCACCACCGGCGTTGCTCAGGTAGTTGGCCATGAGCTGACCGGTGAGGATGATGCCGGCGAGGAACGCACCCAGTGCGAAGTAGTTGATGCCGAAGCCGATGATGACGGGCGTGAGCACCGCCAACAGAGCCGGGGTGGTCAACTCGCGCAGCGATGCCGCCGTGCAAATGTCGATGACCGGGCCGTAGTCGGGCTTCTTCGTGCCGGCCATGATCTTGCCGTCGGCGAACTGCTTGCGCACTTCCTGCACGACGACGCCGGCCGTGCGACCGACTGCGCGGATGGCGAGGGCCGAGAACATGAAGGCAATCGAGCCACCGATGAGCAGACCGATGAAGGTTTTCACGTCGGCGACGTTGATCTGGGTTTCGATCGCCTTGAAGATGTCGTCGCCCTTTGCCTCGAGCTTGAGCTCACCGGCAATGGTTTCGATGTACGAAGCGAAGAGCGCCACGGCGGCGATGACCGCCGAACCGATGGCGAATCCCTTCGTCACGGCCTTGGTGGTGTTGCCCACCGCGTCGAGACCGACCATGATCTTGCGTGGCTCACCCTCGAATTCGCCCGCCATTTCGGCGATTCCGGCGGCGTTGTCGGCCACCGGGCCGAAGGTGTCCTCGGAGACGATGACGCCCGTCGTGGCGAGCATTCCCATGCCGCACAACGCAACGAGGTACAGCGAGAGCAGGATGTTGCCGCCGCCGAGCACCAACGTGGCGCCGAGGCTGATGGCGATGAGCACGATCGCGTACACCGACGACTCGAGTCCCGACGACGTTCCGGAGAGAACGACGGTGGCGGGGCCCGTTTCGGACGATTCGGCGATTTCCTTCACCGGGCCGTATTCGGTGCCGGTGAAGTACTCGGTGAGGCGGCTGAGCGCCTGGGCGAGGATCAGACCGACGAGCACGGCGCCGAACACACGCCAGCCGAGGCCCGACACGGCGATTTCGGTGCCGTTGTAACCGTCCGAACCCTTGCTCGGATTACCGATGTAGTACAGCGACAGCAGCAACGTGCCGATGACGGTGATGATTCCGGCAACGAGGAAACCGCGGTTGATGGGCTTCAGTGCATTCATTTCGCCGGGTCGGGCGCGCACGGCGAACACTCCGGCGATCGAGGCAACGACGCCGATGGCGCGCGCGGCGAGCGGGAACACGAGACCGAGCGCCGGGTTGAGGCCCACCGAGTTGAACGCGGCAACGCCGAGAATGATCGACGCCACGAGCGTGACTTCGTAGCTCTCGAACAAGTCGGCAGCCATACCTGCACAGTCACCGACGTTGTCACCGACGTTGTCGGCGATCACTGCGGGGTTGCGCGGATCGTCCTCGGGAATGCCGGCTTCGACCTTGCCGACCAGGTCGGCGCCGACGTCGGCGGCTTTCGTGAAGATTCCGCCACCAACGCGCAGGAACAGCGCGAGCAGCGATCCACCGAAACCGAAGCCGACGAGCATCGCCGACGAGGTGTTCTGGAACAGTGCGATGATGACGGTGGCGCCGAGCAAGCCGAGGCCGACCGTGAACATTCCGGCAACGCCGCCGGTGCGGAACGCGACCTGCAGGGCTTCCTGCATCGAGCCACGGCGTGCAGCTGCGGCGGTGCGCACGTTGCCGCGCGTGGCCAACGTCATGCCGATGTAGCCGGTGAGGCCCGAGGCGACGCAGCCGAGGAGGAACGCGATCGTGCGGTAGATGCCCGACGATACGAAGCTGAGCGCCTCGTCACCGTTGGGCTTGACGATGGCCACCGACGTGAGGAACACGATGATCGACACGGGGATGAGGATGAGGCCAATGGTGCGGAACTGACGCTTGAGATACGCCCACGCGCCTTCCTGGATCGCCAGCGCGATCTCCTTCATCTTCGGGGTTCCTTCGTCCTGGCTCATGACCGAGCGCACGAGGAAGAAGCCCACGGCGAGGGCCAAGAGTGACGCGGCGCCCGAAAGGGCGAGTACCAACCATTCACCACCTTTCAGGGTGAAGTCCTGCCAGCCGCCTTCTGCTGCGAAAAGTACGCTCACGATGGTTCGTGTCCTTGCATGGGTATGGGGCCAGCCCAACGGCTGAAACCCCGGGTGAATGTGTCCGCACGAGTGTAGGGACTTTCGTCGCATCCGCGCGCATCGCCGCCATCCGTGCATTTCTCGTCACTAGCGGCGCCTCGGTTGCCCCCTTGTGAGTCGTCAGAACTAGCGTGTCGGACGCACTATGACTGACCTCCTCACCTCACCGCGCCAGCCGGTTACGGGCACTGCGACGGCGCCACGCCGCCGTCGTCCGTTTCTCGTCGATCTCTATTCGACGGCCGTCGGCAAAAAATACGTCATGGCCATCACCGGTATCGGCCTCATGGGTTTCGTGCTGTTCCACATGATCGGCAACCTGAAGATGTACTTCGGGCCCGCCGACCTCGATGGTTACGCCGACTTCCTCAAGCGTCTGCTTTATCCGCTGGCGCCGAAGAGCACCGTGTTGTGGATGCTGCGCGCCGGCTTGTTGGCGATGCTCGTCCTGCACCTGCACGCGGCATGGTCGCTGACGATGCTCAACCGCAAGGCCCGTCCCGTTCGGTACCAGAGCGCCCGCGACTACGAAGAAGCAAACTTCGCCAGTCGCTCGATGCGACTCACCGGTCTGGTCGTTCTTGCCTTCGTCGTCTGGCACCTGCTCGATCTCACCTTCGGCACGGTGAACACGATCGGCGCCGATGGCGTCTTCGTGCGCGAGGACGTGTATGCGAACGTGGTGCGCAGCCTCAGTCGTTGGCCCGTGGCGATTTTCTACATCGTCGCCAATCTGCTTCTGGGTCTGCACCTGTCGCACGGTGCGTGGAGCATCTTCCAGTCGCTCGGCTGGAACAACCCGCGCTTCAACTCCTGGCGGGTGGCATTTGCCCGCGGCTTCGCCGCCATCGTCGTCATCGGCAACGTTTCGTTCCCCATCGCGGTGCTCGCCGGCATCGTCAGCCTCTGATCGGAGATCACAATGACCATGATCGACAATCGCCCCACCGCCACGAATCCGAAGCTTGCGGCCAAGACTCCCGACGGCGTGCTCGCCGACAAGTGGGACAACTACAAGGCCAATGCCAAGTTGGTGAACCCGAACAACAAGCGCAAGTTCAAGGTGATCGTCGTCGGCACCGGACTTGCCGGTGCGTCGGCCGCGGCGACGCTCGCCGAGTTGGGTTACCAGGTCGACGCGTTCACGTTCCACGACTCGCCGCGACGCGCGCACTCGATTGCCGCACAGGGCGGGATCAACGCCGCGAAGAACTACAAGGGTGACGGCGACAGCATCCACCGTCTGTTCACCGACACGATCAAGGGCGGCGACTTCCGTAGTCGCGAGGCCAACGTGCACCGTCTCGCCCAGGTGTCGGTCGACATCATCGACCAGATGGTCGCCCAGGGCGTGCCGTTCGCCCGCGAATACGGTGGCCTGCTCGACAACCGTAGCTTCGGTGGCGCACAGGTGAGCCGCACCTTCTATGCGCGCGGCCAGACGGGTCAGCAGTTGCTGCTCGGTGCGTACCAGCAGTTGGCGCGTCAGATCGGTCTCGGTGGCGTGCGACTGTTCAACCGCTGCGAACTCGTCGACATCGTCGTCGTCGACGGTCGTGCGGCGGGAATCGTCGTGCGCGACCTGCTCACCGGTGAGATCACCAGCCACGCGGCGCACGCCGTCGTGCTGGCCACCGGCGGTTACGGCAACGTGTTCTTCCTCTCGACGAACGCAATGAATTGCAACGTCACGGCCGCCTGGCGTGTACACCGCAAGGGTGCGTACTTCGCCAACCCGTGCTACACGCAGATTCACCCCACCTGCATTCCGCAGAGCGACGAGTTTCAGTCGAAGCTCACCCTCATGAGCGAATCGTTGCGCAACGACGGCCGAGTCTGGGTGCCCAAACTCGCCGGTGACAACCGTCCGGCCGCGCAAATTCCCGAGGACGAACGCGACTACTACCTCGAGCGTCTGTACCCGTCGTACGGCAACCTTGCGCCGCGGGACATCTCGTCGCGTGCCGCCAAGCGCCTCGTCGACAAGGGCCACGGCGTGGGACCGCTGCGCAACGGCGTGTACCTCGACTTTTCCGCGGCGATCAACCGCCTCGGCCGCAACGTCGTCGAGGAGCGTTACGGCAACCTCTTCGAGATGTACGAGCGCATCGCGGGTGAAAACCCGTACGACGTGCCGATGCGCATTTACCCGGCAACCCACTACACGATGGGCGGCTTGTGGGTGAACTACGAACTCGAAACGACGATCCCCGGTTTGTACGCCGCGGGTGAGGCGAACTTCTCCGACCACGGAGCCAACCGCCTCGGTGCGAGCGCGCTCATGCAGGGACTCGCCGACGGCTACTTCGTGTTGCCGTACACGATCGGCAACGGTCTTGCGCCGCTGCTCAACAAGACGATTCCCGGCACCGACCATCCCGAGTTCAAGGCGGCCGAACAAGCGGCACGCGACCGGTTCAACGGCTACCTCGCCGTCAACGGCACGCGGTCGCCCGACTGGTTCCACCGCGAACTCGGCAAGATCATCTGGGATTACTGCGGCATGGAGCGCAGTCAGGCCGGACTCGAGAAGGCGATCGGCGAAATCCCGGCGCTCTATGAGGAGTTCAAGAAGGACCTGCGCGTCACCGGTACCGGCGAAGGCGTCAACCAGACGCTGGAGAAGGCCGGGCGCGTTGACGATTTCTTCCAGCTCGGCATGCTCATGTGCAAGGACGCCCTCACCCGCGAGGAAAGCTGCGGCGGTCACTTCCGCGTCGAGCACCAGACCGAGGAAGGCGAGGCGCAGCGCGACGACGAAAACTTCTGCAACGTGTCGGCGTGGGAATGGACCGGCAATCCGTCGGAGTCCAACCTGCACATTGAGCCGCTCGCGTTCGAGACTGCACACCTGGCGACAAGGAGTTACAAGTGACGAAGACCCTCACCAACCTCACGCTGAAGATCTGGCGTCAGGACGGGCCGACCGGCGAAGGTCGCTTCGAAACGCACGTCATCGACGCGATCAGCGACGAGGCCTCGTTTCTCGAAATGCTCGACGTGCTCAACGAGCGACTCATCACGCAAGGCAAGGAGGCCGTCGCCTTCGATCACGACTGCCGTGAGGGCATCTGCGGAACCTGCTCGCTGATGATCAACGGCCAGGCGCACGGTCCGCAACGAGCCACGACCACATGCCAGTTGCACATGCGCACCTTCAAGAGCAACGACACGATCGTCATTGAACCGTGGCGCGCATCGGCATTTCCGATCATCAAGGACCTCATGGTCGATCGCGCATCGTTCGACCGCATCGTCGAGGCCGGTGGCTACATCACCGCACCCACCGGTGGAGCACCCGACGCCAACCTCATCCCGATCCCCAAGCCGGTCGCCGACGCGGCAATGGATTCGGCGGCCTGCATCGGTTGCGGTGCGTGCGTCGCAGCCTGCCCGAACGGCGCGGCGAACCTGTTCACCGCGGCGAAGGTCGCCCACCTCAACCTGTTGCCGCAGGGTCAAGCCGAGCGGTACCGCCGTGCCGAGGCGATGGTCGAAGTGATGGACGAGTACTTCGGCTCGTGCACGAACCACGGAGAATGCTCCGCGGCCTGCCCGAAGGAAATCTCCATCGACGTCATCGCCCTGATGAACAAGGACTACCGCTCCGCGAAGTTCAAGAATCGCAAGGAACTTAGCCGCAACTGAGATTCGTCTCGGCGCAGGTTTCGGTTGTCGATGCTCGGTGACCTCGCTGCCTGGGTGCAGGACGTCATCGAGTCACTCGGTTACGTCGGCGTCGCACTGCTCGTCGTCATCGAGAACCTGTTTCCGCCGATTCCGTCGGAGATAGTCCTTCCGTTCGCCGGCTTCGTCGCGCAACGCGGCGATGCCTCCGTCGTCGTGATGATCGTTGCCGCAACGATCGGATCGGTCGTTGGCGCGCTCGTTTTGTACGGCGTGTCGGCAGCAATCGGACCGCAGCGGTTGCGATTGATCGTCGAACGGTTCGGCCGCTGGCTCGGTGTGAGCCCCGACGACCTGCGGCGGGCCGAAGAGTGGTTCGATCGCCGGGCCGCAGTCGCCGTGTTCGTAGGACGATGCGTCCCGATCATTCGCTCCGTCGTGTCGGTACCCGCAGGCTTTCGTCGTATGAGTCTCGCGCCGTTCGTGGTGTACACCGCACTCGGCAGCGCGATCTGGAACGTGGCACTCATCGGCGCCGGCGCGGTGCTCGGCGACCAGTGGGAGCGCGTCGAGGCCTACGTCGGCTACCTGCAATGGATCGTCATTCTCGCCGCCGCGTACTTCCTCGTGCGCTTTGCAATGCGCATTCTGCGCAACGTGCGCAGCCGCTGATCGTCGCATCGGTACGGCGGTGGTCAAGGTCGATCTCCGGGCTGCGTTCGCCACTGCTGCAACCCATCGGTAGGCTTGAACACGTTGTCAAGGGAAAGGAAACTCGGCATGGCTGATCACGGGATCACCCGGGTGGGGGTCGTCGGTTGCGGCCTCATGGGTTCGGGAATCGCCGAAGTATGCGCCAAGTCGGGGGTACCGACGATCGTGCGCGAAATCGACGCCGGCACGGTCGAACGAGGTCAGGCCAAGATCAAGAACTCCATCGATCGGGCCCTGCAGGCAAACAAGATCAGCCAGGCAGAGTACGACACGATCACGAAGAACCTGTCGTACACCACGCAGTTGAGCGACCTCGCCGACTGCGACCTCATCATCGAGGCGGTGATCGAGGACGAAGCCCTGAAAACGGACGTCTTCCGTCAGCTCGACAAAATCATCAAGTGGCCCGACACCATTCTTGCGACGAACACGTCGTCGATTCCGGTGATGAAACTCGGCATGGTCACCAACCGCCCGTCACACGTCGTCGGAATCCACTTCTTCAACCCCGTGCCCGTGTTGCGACTCGCCGAAGTCGTCCCGTCGTTGCTCACCTCGGACGACACCGTGCGCCGCGCCCGGGAGTTTTCGGAGAAGAACCTCAACAAGCGGGTCATTCTCGCCAAGGACCGCGCCGGGTTCATCGTCAACTCGTTGCTCGTTCCGTACATCCTTTCTGCCATCCGCATGCTCGAGTCGGGTTACGCATCGGCCGAGGACATCGACACCGGCATGGTCGAGGGTTGCGCGCACCCGATGGGTCCGTTGCGTCTCGCCGACCTCATCGGTCTCGACACGACGATGGCCGTTGCCCAGAGCCTGTACGCCGAATTCAAGGAACCGTTGTTCGCATCGCCGCCCCTGCTCAACCGCATGGTCGACGCCGGTCTGCTCGGACGCAAGGCCGGACGCGGGTTCTACGACTACACGAAGAAGTAATCACACCGATTTCACGACGTACGACAACCGAAAGGAACCACGATGACCGAGCGCATGTACTCCCTGGATGACGATCAACTCGAGTTTCGCGAGGTGATGCGCCGCTTCGCCGAGGAGAAGATCGCGCCGCTGGCGGCAAAGGCCGACGAGGAAGAGGCGTTCAGCTGGGAGGCATTCGAACTGCTGAAGTCGATGGATCTTCTGTCGCTCAGCTATCCCTCCGAGTACGGCGGACAGGGCTCGTCGCTCGTCACGCAGGCGATGGTTGCCGAAGAGTTGGCCCGCGTGTGTGCGAGCACCAGCCTGATGTTCCTCATCTCCAAGCTGGGCATGCTCCCGGTGATCAACTTCGGCTCCGAAGAGCTGAAGAAGAAGTATCTGCCGCGGATTTGCAGCGGTGAGTCGCAGGCATCGTACGGATTGTCCGAAGCCGATGCCGGAAGCGACGTTGCATCGATGACGACCCGCGCGGTGCGCGACGGCGACGAATGGGTGATCACCGGTTCGAAGTGCTGGATCACGAATGCCGGCATCAGCGATCTGTACACCGTGTTCGCCCGCACGTCGGGCGACCGGCACACGGGCATCACTGCGTTCCTCGTCGAGGCCGACTGGGGTGTGGTCGTCGAGAAGCTCGAGCACAAGCTCGGCATCAAGGCGTCGCCGACCGGCGTGATCCGTCTCGACGGTGTTCGCGTGCCCGATGCGAACCGCATCGGCGAAGTGGGACAGGGCTTCAAGATCGCCATGCACACCCTCGATCGCAGCCGCCCGACGATCGGTGCGCAAGCCGTGGGAATCGCCCAAGGTGCAATCGATTACGCAGTCGGCTACATGCAGCAGCGCAGCACGTTCGGCAAGCCCCTTGCCGAGCGACAGGGTTTGCAGTGGATTGCGGCCGATGCCGAGATGCAGGTCGAGGCGGCCCGCACCCTCGTCTACCGCGCGTGCGCCACGGTCGACGCCGGTGATCCGACGAAGGATTTGTCGAAGCTCGGCGCCATGGCCAAGGCCTTCGCCTCGGACGTTGCCATGAAGGTGACGACGGACTGCGTGCAGCTTCTCGGTGGTTACGGCTACACGAAGGAATTCCCCGTCGAGCGCATGATGCGCGACGCCAAGATCACGCAGATTTACGAGGGAACCAACCAGATTCAGCGGATGGTCATCGCCAAGTCACTGTTTTCCTGACCCGACCCGTCGGGTCAGTGTTCCCGTGACGTGAAGGATCTCAATCGCCGAAAGAGCGGCTGATGATTTCTTTCATGATCTCCGACGTTCCGCCGTAGATCGATTGGATGCGACTGTCCACCCATGCCCGGGCAATCGGATACTCACGCATATAGCCGTATCCACCGTGCAACTGCACGCACCGGTCAACGACGCGGTTCTGCATCTCCGTCGCCCAGTACTTGGCGACTGCTGCCTGGGTGGCGTCGAGTTCGCGGCGACAGTGCAGCTCGATGCACCGGTCGACGTACGTTTGACCGATTTGCACCTCGGAGAAAAGCTCGGCGAGCACGAACTTCGTGTTCTGGAACTGGGAGATCTTCTGACCGAACGCCGTACGGTTCTGCACGTAGTCGAGCGTCCACTCGATCGCCGCCTTGGCCACGGCGATTGCCTCGACGGCGATACCCAGGCGCTCCTGGGCGAGGTTGTGCATCAGGTATTTCATGCCCTGACCTTCTTCGCCGAGCAGATTCGCCACGGGGACGCGCACGTCGTTGAAGAACAACTCGGCGGTGTCCTGCGAGTGCTGGCCCACCTTTTCGAGGTTGCGGCCGCGTTCGAAGCCCTTCATGTCCCGCTCGATGACGATGAGTGAGATGCCCTTGCGTCCGGCTGCCGGGTCGGTGCGAACGGCGGTGACGATGGCGTCGCTGTTGATGCCGTTGGAAATGAACGTCTTCGATCCGTTGACGACGTATTCGTTGCCGTCGCGGATGGCCGTCGTCTTGATGCCGGCAACGTCGCTACCGGTGTTCGGCTCGGTGATCGCCAGAGCGGTGATGCACTCACCGGTGACCATCTTCGGCAGCCAACGCCGTTTTTGCTCGTCGTTGCACAACTCGAGGAAGTAGGGGAGCGCGATGTCATTGTGCAGCGTGAAACCGTGCGGCACGCCGATGAGGCCCGTCGCACCCATTTCTTCGGACATCACCGCAGCAAAGCGGTAGTCGTCGGTGCCACCGCCGCCGAACTCCTCGGGCACCGTCAGGCCGAGGAAGCCCTGCTTGCCGGCGTCGAGCCACACCGAGCGCGGGCCGATGCCCTCGCGCTCCCAGTCCTCGTGAAACGGGGCAATTGCGGTGTCGAGCCAGTGGCGGAAGGTCCGGCGGAACTCCTCGTGTTCGGCCTCGTACACGGTGCGGGGCAGGAATTTCACGCCCCGAAACTACTTCCGAGCCCGAAAATACTGCGGATCGGAGCGTGCACTTCGGATGGGCCGATCTAGACGGAAAGTCCGTAGGTGACAGGAGTGTGACAAAAAACGCAAAGTTTCGTCATACATCAAGGGGCCCGATCGCCCACACTTGACCTTGCCCCCGGGCGAATACCCCTCACAGAAAAGGATCCAATTTCATGAAGAAACTTTCAGCAATCGTCGCAGTTGCGGCGCTCACACTCGCCGCGTGCGGCTCGGACGGAGATACCACCGACGAGGATGTCACCGAGGAAATCTCCGAGGACGCCGCTGCCGAAGAGATGTTCGAGGAGATGGGTGACATCGTCGCCGTCGCCAGCACGACCGAAGGCTTCAGCACTCTCGTTGCCGCTCTCGAGGCCGCCGGTCTCGTCGAGACCCTCCAGGGTGAAGGCCCCTTTACGGTGTTCGCACCGACTGACGACGCATTCGCCGCACTGCCCGAGGGTCTCCTCGAGAAGCTTCTCCTCCCGGAGAACCTCGCGGTTCTGCAGGCCATCCTCACCTACCACGTCGTTTCGGGTGCCGTGTACTCGACTGACGTCGTAGCCGGTGACGTTGCAACCGTCGAAGGCTCGAACGTCACCTTGGCCACCGATGCCGGTGTCACCGTCAACGGTGCCAACGTCGTCTTGGCGGACGTCGAGGCCCTGAACGGCGTCATCCACGTCATCGACGCGGTCATCGTGCCGCCGACGGTCGACCTCGCGTCGCTCTGATCGACAACACGTAGTACCACGAACCGCCGGTTCGTGCCACAACAGTGGCGCGGGCCGGCGGTTCTTTTTTGTGCCGTCGCACTCGTGCACGGACGCGGTGGCGCCGTTCTTGGCGCGATGCGTCGGTGCGAGGGCGCGTTACGCGCGTTGAGCGAGATACGTGGCGACGGGATCGAGGTCGAACGGTGCGCCGAGCATGACGATGAGATGATCGGCACCCGCCTCCGCGAACGAGTCGGCGTTGACGAGGTCCTTGGATTCGATTGCCACCGTTCGTTCGATGGCCCGTGGGTCGCGGCCGACCTTCGCGCACCACTCGTTGAGAATGTCGTTCTTGCGTCGGAAATTGTCGACGGGACCGAACGTGTTCAACATGTCGGCGTGCTGCGCAACGAGGCGCAACGTGACCTTCTCGCCCGACCCACCGATCATCAGCGGAATCCTTCCGTTGACGGGACCGGGGTTCAGCTTGGCGAGGCGGTCCTTGATGATCGGCAGGCCCGCTTCGAGGATCTTCAGGCGTCCCGGTGCGGTGCCGAACTCGTAGTCGTACTCGGTGTAGTCGCGCTCGAACCATCCCGAACCGAGACCGAGCACGAATCGACCGCGACTGAGGTGGTCAATCCTGCGTGCCATGTCGGCGAGCAGGTGCGGGTTGCGGTACGAGTAGCACGTGACGAGCGCGCCAATCGTTGCGTGGCACGTATCGACGGCCATCGCCGCGAGCAGCGAGTAACACTCGAAGTGAGTCGCATCGGGATCGCCGTACAACGGATAAAAGTGGTCCCACGTCCAGAGGCTGTCGACGCCGAGCGCGTCGGCCGCCTTCCATGCATCGCGCATCTCGGTGACGGATGTTGCCTGTGGTTGGAGTTGCACGCCGATTTTCATGTACGAAAACTACCCGCGATTGAACTTCTCGTTCACCGCGACGTTTCGACGGGTGCGTGCGTGCGGTCAGCGTCTACAGTTCGAACGTGCCCCGTGCCCTGCTCAGCGTGTACGACAAGGCGGGAATCGTCGAACTCGCCCGCTCGCTGCACGAATTCGGGTGGGAATTGCTGTCGAGCGGGGGAACTGCGCGTGCGCTTGCCGATGCGGGTCTGCCCGTAGTCGACGTGGCACAGGAGACCGGGTATCCGGCGATCCTCGGTCACCGCGTCGTCACGCTGCACCCGAAGGTGCACGGTGGGATTCTTGCCGATCTCGATCTCGACGAGCACCGTGGCGACCTCGCGACGCACGGAATCGAGCCGATCTCCCTCGTCGTCGTCAACGTGTACCCGTTCGAGAGCGATCCCGGAATCGAGCTGATTGACATCGGGGGCCCCGCCCTCATTCGCGGAGCCGCCAAGAATCACGCCAATGTCGCGGTCGTCACCGACCCGGGCGACTATGCCGCGGTGGTGCGCGAGTTGCGCGACCACGGCGAGGTGCGCCCGGCGACTCGCCGCCAATGGGCGGCACGGGCCTTTGCGCTGACGGCACGTTACGACGCCGCGGTTGCCTCATGGATGGCCGGTCGGGTGGACGATCATTCGTCCGCCGGTGGTGGTGAGGAACGTGACGTGCTTCCCGAGCGGATCACCGTGATTCTCGAGCGGACCGCCGTGTTGCGCTACGGCGAAAACCCGCACCAGCAGGGGGCGCGCTACCGCGTCGTTGGTGAACGCAGCTGGTGGGACGACGCCGAGCAGCTCGGCGGCAAGGAAATGTCGTATCTCAACGTCTACGACGCCGATGCCGCATGGAGCCTCGTGCATCGCTTTGCCGGTCCGGCGGCGGTGATCATCAAGCACGCCAATCCGTGCGGCGTTGCCGTAGCCGACGACGTCGCCACGGCGTACCGTCGGGCCCACGAATGCGACCCGCTCAGCGCATTCGGTGGCATCGTCGCGGTCAACGGGGAGTTGACCGGTGAGTGCGCCGAGGCGCTGACTCAGACCTTCACCGAAGTAGTCATCGCCCCCAACTTCACCGCCGATGCACTCGCGGTATTGCGGGAGAAAAAGAACTTGCGCATTGTGCAGGCGTCACCTCCGCGCGGCGGAGCACCAACGATGCGCACGATCGACGGTGCAATGCTCGTGCAGACACCCGACGTCGTTGATGCCGATCCCGCGTCGTGGCGAGTCGTGACGATCGCGCAGCCAACCGAGTCACAACTGCGCGACGCCGTCGTTGCGTGGCAGACGTGCGCGGCGGTGTCGTCGAACGCCATCGTCATCGCCAGGGACCTCGCCGCGGTCGGAATCGGTGCGGGTCAGCAGAACCGCGTCGATGCGGCGCGGATTGCGTGCACGCGGGCGGGGGATCGCAGCCGCGGTGCGGCAGCGGCCAGCGACGCCTTCTTCCCGTTTCGCGACGGACCGGACGTGCTCGCCGCTGCGGGTGTGACACTCATTGTGCAGCCGGGCGGCAGTCAGCGCGACGACGAGTCGATTGCCGCGGCCGACGAGCACGGCATCGTCATGCTGTTCACCGGTCGGCGCCACTTCCGGCACTGAAATCGGCTGCTGCGGCGGCACGCAACTCACGAACGCGACGCTCAACGAACGCGGGATCGCTGCCGCACACGGTGAGATGTCCCATCTTTCGTCCTGGGCGCGCCGATCGCTTGCCGTAGAGATGCAGTCGTGCTGCGGGATCACCCGTTACGCGGTCCCAGCGCGGCTCACCGGGTGACCACATGTCTCCGAGAAGATTCGCCATCGCCACCGCCGAGGACGTCATCGTCGTCGGTCCGAGAGGCATGCCGAGCAGGATGCGTGCCTGTTGTTCGAACTGACTCGTGACGGCACCGTCGAGGGTCCAGTGACCGCTGTTGTGCGGGCGCGGTGCGAGCTCGTTGACGAGAACCTCGCCGCCGACGACGAAGAACTCGACGGCGAGGACCCCGACGTAGTTCAGTGCCTGCGCGATGTCGGACGCGATCCGGGTGGCATGCTCGGCATGCGGCCCCGGCACCGGAGCGACGCTCACCGTGAGAATTCCGTCGGTGTGTTCGTTGCGGGTGGCCGGATACGAGAGCAACGACCCGTCGACGGTGCGCACGACGATGACCGAGATCTCGGAGTCGAGCGGAAGGCGTTGCTCGAGTACGCACGGCACGCGTCCGAGTTCCTGCCAGGCGTCGGCGAGTTGCCCGGCGTTGGCGACGCCACGTTGCCCCTTGCCGTCGTAGCCGAGGCGGGCCGTCTTCAGGATCGTCCCGCCGCACCACCACCCATCGAGCCGGGGATCGTCGACGAGGTGCTGCAGTGATTCGGGGGAGTCGACGATTCGAAACGGGGCGGTGCCCCAGCCGTTGCGCACGCAGAAATCCTTTTCGGCGCGGCGATCCTGGGCGGTGGCCACTTCGTCGGCACCCGGGTGCACCGTCGTACGTTGCGCCAGGAATCGCAGACTGTCGACCGGCGGGTTCTCGAACTCCACGGTGACGGCGTCGCATGCGGTGGCGAGTCGGGTGAGAGCCGCTTCGTCGTCGTACGGGGCAACGATGTGTTCGTCGGCAATGATGCCGGCCGGACTGTCGATGTCCGGTTCGAGCACGACCGTGCGTGCTCCGAGGGCGTGCGCGGCGCGCACGAAGTACATCCCGAGTTGCCCGCCACCGAGCACACCGACGACCTGCGTCATGGACGCGGCGGAACCTCGCTGGCAACCGCGGCGTCGTGGCGCTCGGCCCGATATGCATCGAGCGCATCGGCAAGTCGCGAATCGTCGGCGGCAAGAAGTGAGACGGCAAACAGCGCCGCATTCGTCGCCCCGGCTGCACCGATGGCAAACGTTGCAACCGGGACCCCCGCGGGCATCTGCACGATGGAATACAACGAGTCATGGCCGCCGAGATGCGCCGTGGGTACCGGAACACCGAGCACCGGCACCGTTGTTTTTGCGGCGAGCATTCCCGGCAGGTGGGCTGCACCACCCGCACCGGCGATGATGACCGCGATTCCCCGACTGCGAGCGGTTGCGGCAAACGCATACAACTCGTCGGGCATACGGTGAGCGGACAACACCTGCGTGTCGTGCGGCACGCCGAAGCGTTGCAGTATCTCGACCGAGTTTTCCATCGTCGCCCAGTCGCTGGTGGAGCCCATGACGACCGCGACGCGGCGCAGCCTGTGATCCGTCACGTGTCCAGCGTACGCACGACGCGCGCAGCGACTCTCACCGATGAGCAACGGTGTCGACGTGCGCGCCCTCCGAACGTTGACTTTCCGTCAAAATCCGTTGGCCGAAATGAGCCCGAAAACTACGGTTTCCACATGGTGGCACGGTCGATGACGACCACGCATGATCGACTGATCGTGCATCGCCGTGAGGACGACCCGCGTGCACGTGCACTCGTTTTCGACGTGCGCAACCTCGGTGTCGCCGCACCGGTGACCGTGAGTGTCGGTGAAGTCATGTATTTTTCCGGCGAGTTGCGCGACGACGAACGTCGTGCCCTCGAGAACCTGCTCGTTGACCCGTTGCTCGACGTCGGCAGCTGGGGGATCGGTGCCGCCGACGGGCCGGCGGGACAACACCACAGCGTCGAAACGGCGCTGCTTCCCGGCGTCACCGACGCGGTGGCAAGCGAAATCATGCGCGTCGCGCGGCGCGACGGAATCCCGCTCACGGGGGTGGCCACGGGACGCCGCTACGTTCTCGGCGGCGACATCGGCGAAACGGAGGTTCGGCGAATCACCGAGGCGTTGCTCGCCAATCCGGTCATCGAGCGCTGGTCGATCAACGAACCGCTGGTGCCGACATTCGTCGACGCCGGCGAGCGGGAACGGATCGCGGCGGAAAGGATCGCCGCATTTCGTTCCGATGCGGGGGCGCACGACCTGGACACGATCAACCGGGAGCGCGGGCTCGCACTCGATCCGCACGAACTCGCCACGGTTCGCGATCATTTTGCCGCACTCGGCCGTCTGCCCACCGATGTCGAGGTGGAGACCATCGCCCAAACGTGGAGCGAACACTGTGCGCACAAGACATTTCGCGCACGCATCACCCTCGACGGCAAGCCGTTGCCAACGACGTTGCTCGGTGCGTTGCGTGAGTCGACGACGAAAATCGGGCGGGACTTCGTGTGGAGTGCATTTGACGGCAACGCAGGGGTCGTGAGTTTCGACGGACGCACGTCGTATGCCGTCAAGTGCGAGACGCACAACCACCCGAGCGCCATCGAGCCGTTCGGTGGGGCGAACACCGGAGTGGGCGGCGTCATTCGTGACGTCATCGGCATGGCCCACCGACCGATCGCCGTCACCGACGTGTTGTGCTTCGGCAATCCGGACACGGCGTTCGACCGGTTGCCTGAGGGAGCCCTGCATCCGCGGCGCATTCGCGACGGTGTCGTTGCCGGTGTCGCCGACTACGGCAACAAGATCGGCTTGCCCACCGTTGCCGGCGCGGTGCTGTACGACGACGGTTACCTTGCCAACCCGCTCGTGTTCGCCGGGTGCATCGGCATTGCCGTCGGGTGGACTGCCCTCGATACGCCGCACCCGGGTGATCGTTGCATCGTCATCGGTGGTCGCACGGGACGCGACGGAATTCGCGGCGCGACGTTTTCGTCGATGGCAATGGATGCATCGACGGGCGACGTTGCCGGTGCGAGCGTGCAAATCGGGGATCCGATCGTGGAAAAACTCGTGCTCGATGCGCTCGACGATGCACGCCATCTGTACCGCAGCATCACCGATTGCGGTGCCGGCGGACTGTCGTCGGCGATCGGCGAAATGGCCGACGGTGTGGGTGCCGACATCGAACTCGACCACGTGCCGACGAAGTACCCGGGACTTGCGCCGTGGGAAGTGTGGTTGTCAGAGGCGCAGGAGCGAATGGTCGTGGCATGCGACCCGCGCAATGCGGACGAGTTCATCGCCCGCTGCAACCGGCACGGTATTGATGCGACGGACGTCGGCACCTTCACGGGCGACGGTGTGTTGCGGGTGCGCTCGGGTGGCGTCGTCGTCGCCGAAATCGACACGACGTTCCTTCATGACGGCAGACCGCAGCGTGAGATGACGGCGGTCGCCCCGCAACCGATCCGCAGCGACGTCGAGGACGTTCCCGACGCGATTGTGGGTACCGGCGTCGTCGAGTTGCTCCTCGCGCTGCTTGCACATCCCAACGGCACGTCCCGGGCCGACGTCGTGCGGCGTTTCGACCACGAGATCCGCGGGGCAACGCTGCAGCGTCCGCTCGTCGGCGTGCACGGCGATGCACCGGGCGACGGCGTGGTGTTGTGTGAACCGTCCGCCGCGCGGGGCATTGCCATCGGGATCGGCATGGCTCCGCTCGCCGGTGTCGCCGATCCGCAACGCATGGCCAGATTGGCAGTGGACGAGGCGATTCGCAACGTCGTTGCCGTTGGGGCCGACCCCGCGCGGGTCGCGTTGATGGACAACTTCTCGTGGGGCGATCCGCGCCGGCCGGAGTCTCTCGGTGCGCTCGTGGCGGCGGTGGAGGGATGCGTCGAGGCGGCCCACGAACACGCCGCACCGTTCGTGTCGGGCAAGGATTCGTTGAACAACGAGTGGATCGATCGTGACGGTGTGCGCCGTGCCGTGCCGCCGACGCTCGTCATCACCGCGGTGGCCGACGTGCCCGACGTGCGTCGTGTCGTCGGCTCCGACGTTCGCCAGCCGGGCCATGTCATCGTCGCCGTCGGACGCCCGGCACCGTGCTGGGCCGGTGCGCACGCAGTCATGGTGACGCGGTCCGCCGCGTCGGTCGTTGCCCCGCCCGATCCGGGAGCGCCGGCGCGGTATGCGACGTTGCACGAACTCATTGTCGACGGCACGATCGTCGCCTGTCACGACGTCAGTGATGGCGGGACGGCAATGGCGCTCGCCGAGATGCTCGTCGGCGGCGACCTCGGGGCGCGATGCGAAGTCGTACCGACCGACGTCGATTCGCACGTGTGGTGGTTCGCCGAGGGTCCCGGACGCCTCCTCATCGAAGTGGATGCCCACGATGTGCCGCGTGTGCGCGAGAGATTCGGTGCCGATGCGCACGTCGTGGCAACGCTCACGGGGGACGGGGTGCTTGCATTCGCCGACGGTGCTTGCACGTCGGTCGATGCATTGCGCTCCGCGAGGTTGCCACGATGACGCAGCCGTCGGCGGTCGTGTTGCGGGCACCGGGAACGAATCGCGACGGGGACGTCGGTGTTGCACTCACGGCGGCGGGGTTCGACGTGCACGTTCGCGACGTGCGCCACCTCAACGGCGACGACGACACCTTGACCGGCGCCCAACTCATCGTCATTGCCGGTGGTTTTTCACACGCCGACGCGCTCGGCGCTGGAAGGTTGTTCGCCCTCGACATCGAGCACCGACTCGGGGATCTCGTCACTGCACACGTCGACGCAGGTCGACTCGTACTCGGTATCTGCAACGGGTTTCAAACCCTCGTGCGCATGGGCGCGTTGCCCGGATCCGGAATGCGAGCGGCACTTGGCCACAACGCATCGGGGCGTTTCGAGTGCCGCTGGGTGACGCTCGAAGCACCGCCGTCGCGTTCGGTGTGGACGCAGGAGCTGGACGGTTACATCGACTGCCCGATCGCCCACGGCGAGGGGCGTTTCGTGTGCGACGACGCCACGTGGCAGGTGCTCGACACCGACGGTCATGTCGCCCTTCGCTACGTGGGCGGAAATCCGAACGGCTCGCGCGGCGACGTGGCAGGAATCTGCGATGCGAGCGGACTCGTTCTCGGCATGATGCCGCATCCGGAGAATTCCCTCGTCGTTCGCCAGCATCCGCTGCACCGCCGCTTGGGTGCTGACGTCACCGAATCACGACTCGGACTTCGACTGTTTCGCAATGCGAGGGTGCATGTCGGTGCGTGACCTGGCGGTCGAGCTGCCCGATCGTCGCGAGGGAAAGGTGCGCTTGTCGTGGGCGCTGCCCGGGAGCCGCCGGTTGATGGTGGCCACCGACAGGTTGTCGGCATTCGATCGCATCGTTGCCGTGGTGCCGTGGAAGGGCCAGGTACTCACGCAACTGTCGGCGTGGTGGTTTGCGAACACCCGGGACGTCGTTGACAACCATCTCATCGCGGTTCCCGAACCGCACTCGATGATCGTGGTTGATGCAACGCCGCTCGCCGTGGAGGTCGTCGTGCGCGGAGCCCTCACCGGTTCGACGAGAACGTCGGTGCTCACCCGGTATCTCGCCGGCGAGCGCCTGATGTACGGACACCGTTTTGCCGACGGGCTGCAGTCGCACGAGTTGCTCGCGCGCCCGATCATCACTCCGACGACGAAGGCCCGGGCGGGGGAACACGACGAGCCGATCGCCCCCGACGACGTCGTCGAGCGTGGTCTCGTCAGTCGCGAACAGTGGGCGACCATCGTCGATGCGGCCCTGCGTTTGTTTGAACGGGGCCAGGCGTGTGCCGCGGCAGCCGGGCTCATCCTCGCCGACACGAAATACGAATTCGGCATCGATGCCCACGGACGGGTGATTCTCATCGACGAGCTGCACACGCCCGATTCGTCACGGCTGTGGATTCGCGAGTCGTACGACGCGAGATGCGCGGCAGGGCGTGAACCCGAAAGTCTCGACAAGGAGCCCGTGCGATTGGCGCTTGCCGCGGCGGGGTGGCGCGGCACCGGGCCGGTGCCCGATCTCGGTGACGACGTCATCGATGCAACCTCGCGACGCTACGTGCGGGCCTACGAGTCGCTCACCGGCGAGGCGTTCGTTCCTGCGGCCGATGTCGATCCAACCGAACTTCTCAACCTCGTGAAGGAGACTGCGCCATGAGCGAAGCACGTGCGTGGGGCGACGACGTACCGCACGAGGAATGCGGGGTCATTGCGTTGAGCACGAACGGCAACGAGGTCGCACAGCAGGCATTCTTCGGTTTGTTCGCACTGCAGCACCGTGGCCAGGAAGCCGCGGGTATCGCCGTATCGGACGGTGCGATGGTGCGACTGCACAAGGATGTCGGCCTCGTCGGTCAGGTGTTCACTCCGGAGACCCTCGCGCCGCTCGTCGGTGCACACGCGATCGGCCACACCCGTTACTCGACGACCGGTGCATCGGGGGCGCGCAACGCACAGCCGTTCGTCGTCGAAACGATGCACGGCCCGCTCGGCGTCGCCCACAACGGCAACCTCGTCAACGCGGCCTACCTGCGCGCCGAACTGCTCACCCGCGGTTTCGGTTTGACCGCCACGTCGGACACCGAAGTGATGACGCTCATGCTTGCTGCCGCCAAGTCGATGACGTGGGAGGAGCGACTCGCCGAGGTCATGCCGGCATGGGTTGGTGCATACAGTCTCGTCGTGCTCACCTCCGACGGCGTTCTCGCCGCCCGTGATCCGTGGGGTTTTCGTCCGCTGTCGCTCGGGCGGCTACCCGACGGCGGTCATGCCGTTGCGTCGGAAACCTGCGCGTTGCGCACGCTCGGGTGCGACGCGATCACCGAGGTCGAACCGGGTGAGATCGTCGTGCTGCAACGCAACGACGTGCGTCGCATCCGGGCGTTGCCGCCGGCGCAAACGCCGTCGCGGTGCACGTTCGAGTTCATCTACTTCTCCCGTCCCGACTCGCACTGGGACGACATGAGCGTGCACCAGGTGCGTCAGCGTCTGGGCGAGCGTCTCGCCCGCGAGCATCCCGTCACCGCCGACGTCGTCATTCCCGTTCCCGACTCGTCGATTCCCGCCGCAATCGGTTACTCCGCGGCGAGCGGAATTCCGTACAACGATGGTTTGATCAAGAATCGCTACATCGGACGCACGTTCATCGAACCCACCCCGGCGATGCGGCAACGACGCGTGGCGATGAAGTTCAACAGCCTTTCCGACAATCTCGCCGGTCGACGCGTCGTGCTCATCGACGATTCGCTCGTGCGCGGAACGACCGCCGGACCGTTGGTCGCACTCATCCGCGAAGCGGGTGCCACCGAAGTGCACGTTCGCATCACGTGTCCACCGATCATCGAAGCATGTCACTTCGGCGTCGACATGGGCCACGATGACGACCTCATTGCCGCACGGTTGAGTGTCGAGGAGTTGCGGCGTCACATCGGTGCCGACTCGCTGGCTTTCCTCTCCGTCGACGACATGATGTCGGCCCTCGACCGCACCAGCGGGTATTGCAACGCATGTTTCACGGGGGCGTATCCCGTCGAAATCACGCGCCGTCACTCGAAGTCGGATTTCGACAAGGCCTTGGCGTGACGTCACGGCGGGTCCTCGTTCTCGGTGGGGGAGGCCGCGAGCACGCTCTCGCGGCGGCGATCTCCCGTTCGCCACGGTGTGCCGCGCTGTACGTTGCCCCGGGCAACGCGGGAACTCCCGGTGAGCGGGTCGCGCTCGATCCGTGTGACACCGCCGCCGTCGTTGCCGCATGCCGTCGTTTCGACATCACCCTCGTCGTGGTCGGGCCCGAAGCACCGCTCGCCGCGGGTGTTGCCGATGCGTTGCGCCGTGAGGGAATCGACGTTTTCGGTCCGCCGAGCAACCTTGCGCGGCTCGAATCGTCGAAAGCCTTCACCCGCGAGCTCGCCGCCGCGCTCGGTTTGCCGTCTCCACGCAGCACAACCTTCCGCCAAGGTGACGTCGATTCGGCGGTGCGCTGGTGTTCGAACGCCGGGCATCCCGTGGTGGTGAAATGTTCGGGATTGGCCGCCGGCAAGGGCGTCGTCGTGCCGGACAGCATCGATGAGGCACTTGCGGCGGTGCGCAGGCTCATCGTCGTGGATGACGTCGTGATCGAGGAGCGTTTGTTCGGTGCGGAAGTGTCGCTCATCAGTGTGTGTGACGGAGCGCGATCGCAGCCGTTTCCGCTCGTGCAGGACCACAAGCGCCGGTTCGACGGCGATCTCGGGCCGAACACCGGTGGGATGGGCGTGTACGGACCGATCGATGCCGCGGTGAGCGCGACCGATCTCGACGCGACGTTCGTGCGCCCGGTCGTCGAGTACTTCGCCCGCAGCGGCACCCCCTACGTCGGGGCGATGTTCGCCGGAATCATGCTCACCGCCGACGGCCCGCGACTGCTCGAGTTCAACTGCCGATTCGGTGATCCCGAAACGCAGGTCCTGCTCGAGTTGCTCGACGACGATCTTCTCGACGTCGTCGTTTCGTGCGTCACCGGTCGACTCGATCGCCCACTGCGCATCGCCGCGCGGCACAGTCTGGGTGTCGTCGTTGCCGCCCACGGTTATCCGGACGACGTCCGGCGCGGCGACGTCATCGCGGCGTTGCCCGCAGACGGCCCGAACGTCACGGTGTTCCATGCCGGTACGGAAAGCATCGACGGCCGACTCGTCACCGCCGGTGGACGCATCGCCACCGTCGTCGGGAAGGGCTCCACACTGTCCGATGCGCGCGCCGCCGCATACGCCGCCGTGGCCGAGGTGGACATCGACGGTGCCGTTCACCGCCGTGACATCGGTTGGCGAGCGAAGGCCGCGTCGTTGCGCACGTACTCACAGTCGGGCGTGTCGATCGACGAGGGGACCGAAGCAGTCGCTCTCATGCGACGCAGCGTCGAGTCAACGATGACCCCGGCGGTCCTGCGCGGTGTCGGTGCGTTCGGGGGCGCGATCGACGTCTCGCACCTGAAGAGCTTCGATGCGCCGGTGCTCGTCGCGTCGACCGACGGAGTCGGCACGAAAGTGGAGTTGGCGGCGCGCTCCCGCCGGTTGCGCGGCGTCGGTGTCGACATTGTCAACCATTGCATCAATGACGTGCTCGTCCAGCGTGCGACGCCGCTCTTTTTCCTCGACTACCTCGCTGCGTCGAAATTGTCGGCAATTGACGTGTCGGAAGTGGTGGCCGGGATGGCCGACGCCTGCCGCGTCGCCGGCTGCGTGCTCATTGGTGGCGAAACTGCCGAGATGCCCGGGGTGTACCGGGACGGAGCGTTCGACGTTGCGGGAACCCTCGTCGGAGTGGCGGAGCGCGACAGGCTGCTGCCGCGTACGGACGTCGCCGCGGGTGACGTTCTGCTCGGAATCGCATCGAGCGGGCCGCACACGAACGGCTATTCCTATCTGCGTGCCGCACTCGAGTGGCTGCCGCTCGACGTCGTCCCAGCCGGCTGGGATCGTTCGCTGCTCGACGCGCTGCTCGAGCCCCATCGCAGTTACCTGCCCGTGCTCGAAGACGTCTTGCGAGGTGACGACGTGAAGGCTCTCGTCCACGTCACCGGTGGCGGGTTGCCGGAAAACCTTCCCCGGGTGTTGCCACCGGGACTCGGGGTCGACGTCTCACGTGATTCGTGGCCCGTGCCGCCACTGTTTCGGTTCGTGCGTGACATTTCGGCATTCACCGAAGTGGAGTTGTTCCGCACGTTGAACATGGGTATCGGCATGGTCGTCGTCACCGGACGCAACACGGTTCCCGCAGTGCGCGCTGCAATTCCCGAAACCGTCTGGGAGATCGGGCGCATCGTCGATTCGCATACCGAGGTGAGGTTCGTATGAATCCCGGTGGGGTTCGTGAACGGCCGCGACTCGTCGTTCTCGCTTCGGGCAACGGCAGCAACTTGCAGGAGCTCATCGACGCATGCGACGACGGTCGGCTGAATGCGCGAGTGGTGGGAGTCGTCACCAACAAGTCGGGAGCCCGCGCGCTCGCACGAGCCACCGCCGTCGGCATCGACGCAAGTACCGTCGCCCTTCGTGCGGACGAGAGTCGTGCCGACTACGACGCGCGCTTGCGGGACGCCGTCGCCGGGTTCCGACCCGATCTCGTCGTTCTCGCCGGTTTCATGCGGTTGCTGTCGCAGTCGTTCCTCGATGCCTTTGCGCAGCGGGTGCTCAATCTTCATCCGGCGCTGCCGGGTGAGTTGCCGGGTTTGCATGCGATCGAGAGGGCGTGGGACGAGGCCGTCTCCGGCTCGCGTACCCACAGCGGCGTGATGGTGCATCTCGTCCCCGACGAAGGTATCGACAGCGGGCCCGTCGTTGCCTCGGTTCGCGTGCCCGTCGACACGTCGCAGTCGCTCGCAAAATTTCGTGAGACAATGCAGACAGTGGAGCACGAGATCATCGTCGACGCCGTTCGTGCGTACCTGTCGACGCTCACGACGCCGGTCACCGTCGCCGACTCGTCTGGCCGGCGCGGATCCGTTTCGCATTCATCGACCATTTCCGACAAAGGAGCAGCATCATGAACGGCACCTTCCACGGTCACAACTCGGACTTCTTCTCCCGGTTCGAGGGCCTCACCTTCGACGACGTCGTCCTGGTGCCCGGCTACAGCGACGTGCTTCCCGACATGGCCGATACGAGCGCGGTGTTCGCCGGCGACGTGCGACTCAACGTGCCGATCATCTCGGCGGCGATGGACAAGGTGACCGAGGCACGACTCGCCATTGCCATGGCTCGCAACGGTGGAATCGGCGTCGTGCACCGCAACCTCACCGTCGAGCGGCAAGCCGAGGAGGTGCAGCGCGTGAAGCGATCGCAGTCGGGCATGATCAGTGATCCGGTCACCTTGTCGCCCATGGCGACTCTCGACGATGCCGAGCAGCTCATGAACCGGTTCAAGTTCTCCGGCGTGCCGATCACCGACGCGTCCGGGCGACTCGTCGGCATCCTCACCAACCGCGACATCCGCTTCTGCAGCGAGGCCGACTACCGTCGCCCGGTGAGTGAGTTCATGACGAAGGACCGTCTCATCACCGCACCGGAGGGTACGACCCTCGACGAGGCGCGGGCCATTCTCCAGAAGCACCGCATCGAGAAGCTGCCTCTCGTCGACGCGCAGGGTCACTTGCGGGGTCTCATCACGGTGAAGGACATCATGAAGCGTCAGGAGTTCCCGCATGCGACGCGCGACTCGTCCGGACGCCTGCGCGTCGCCGCAGCCGTCGGTGTCGGTGCCGATCTCGAGGAGAGGTGCGCGGCGCTCGTCGCACAGGGTGTCGATGCCGTCGTCGTCGACACGGCACACGGCAACTCGCAGGGAGTCGTGAAGGCGGTCGAGCGAATCAAGGGCCATTGGCCGCAGCTTCCCGTCGTCGCCGGCAACGTCGTCACCGAAGATGGTGTCGATGCGTTGCACCGTGCCGGTGCCGATGCGGTGAAGGTCGGGGTCGGTGCAGGTTCGATCTGCACGACGCGGATCATCGCCGGTGCCGGCATGCCGCAACTGTCGGCAATCTGGTTCGCATCGCGTCGCGCCGCCGAACTCGGGATTCCCGTCATCGCCGACGGTGGTGTGTCGTACTCGGGTGACCTCGTGAAGGCGCTTGCCGCCGGCGCGAGCACCGTGATGCTCGGCGGTCTGCTTGCCGGCACCGACGAGGCGCCCGGCGAGGTCGAATTGTTCGAGGGCCGGCGGTACAAGAGTTACCGCGGGATGGGATCACTCGGTGCAATGCAGGGCCTCGGCGCGGATCGCTACGGCTCGGCGCAGGGCGACGGGGCGGGCAGCAAGAAACTCGTGCCCGAGGGCATCGAAGGTCGTGTCGCTTACGTCGGTCCGGTCGGTGACGTGCTGTACCAACTCGTCGGCGGCGTGCGCTCGGGAATGGGGTACGTCGGCGCCGCGACGATCGACGAACTGCATGCCAAGGCCCGCTTCATGCGCGTGACGACGGCGGGCCGCGAGGAGAGCCACCCGCACGACGTCACCATCACCCACGAGTCGCCGAACTACCACCGCAGCGGGTCGTAAGGGGTTTCCGGCACGGGTGCGCGGTGCGCTAGACACGACGGCGATGCAGTCGCTGTTTCCCGAGCGCGGCGAGGTCTCCGTGGCCGGCATGTGGGACCTCTCCACCCGGCGCCGCCACGGCGATCGTCCGTGGATCGTCATGTGCATGATTTCATCCGCCGACGGTGCGATCCATCTCGACGGCTCCGCGGCCGCACTCGGTGGTCCGATCGACAAGGAGTTGTTCCTCCACCTGCACCGCACGGCTGATTCCGTTCTCGTCGGTGCCGGCACCGTGCGCGCCGACGGCTACCACCCGCTGCCACCGGGGCGGAACCTCTACGTCGTGTCGCGCACGGGGGACTTGGGGCCGCACGCCGCCGAGCTGCGCTCCGCATCGAACACGCACGTGGTGGCCGGTGACGTCAGCGACATCGTGCGGCGCATCGAGGGCAACGTGTGCGCACTCGAGGGTGGATCGCAGCTCAACGCCCAGATGCTCGCCACGGGTCTCGTTGACGAGGTGAGTCTCACCATCGCGCCGCGCTTCGTCGGCTCGGTGTCGGATCGCGTGGCGTCGGGACCTCCGGCAGCGCGCGAACCGTGGCAACTCGTCCGGGTGTGCGAAGGCGATGGCGGGTTCCTCTTCATGCGTTACGTACGTAGTGGTGCGGCGGTGCCCTCGTGAGCAGCGACGCATCGTTGGCGCGCGGCGAGATCCTCACTCCTGCGGTAGCAACCGGAACGCAGGCGCACCATTTCCTTGCGCACGTCGCAGCACGCAATCCCGGGGTGCGCGACTACGCCACGTTGCACAACTGGAGCGTCGAGCACTTCGACGATTTTTGGGGCGAAGTATCGACGTGGTTCGACGTCACGTGGCACGACCGACCCCGTGCCGTCGTCGAGCCGACGACGACCACGATGCCCGGTCACGTGTGGTGGCCGGGAGGCACGTTGAACTGGGCCGAGCGCGTCGTCGAGATGGCGCGCGGTCACGGCGACGATGTGGCGATCATCGCCCACTCGAACTCGCGGAGCCGGGTCGAGTTGACGTGGTCGCAGTTGCTCGCGCTTGCCGCTCACTATCGCTCCGACATGGTGAGCCACGGAGTCACGGCGGGGGACCGCGTTGCGGTGTACCTGCCAAACGTTCCCGAGGCCGTTGCGCTACTGGTTGCGGCGGCGTCGCTCGGTGCGGTGTTCTCTTCGTGTCCGCCCGAGTTCGGTGCCGCTGCGGTGACGAGCCGGTTCGGCCAAATCGAGCCGAAGGTTCTCTACTACTGCGACGGCTACGTGTACGGCACGA
Organism: Ilumatobacteraceae bacterium; assembly: GCA_049433365.1. GTDB lineage: Bacteria > Actinomycetota > Acidimicrobiia > Acidimicrobiales > Ilumatobacteraceae > F1-60-MAGs027. The sequence continues at coordinate 34,785 of JBMTET010000007.1, forward strand.
AGCGAATCGACAAATCCGACGATGCGCGTACGATCATCGACTCGTTGCTCGGACTGCGGGCGGCAATCAAGATCGATACGTCGCGCACCGACTTCATGCCCGGCGGCAACGTCACCGAGGGAAGCGGTACCGAACCCCCGATCGTTCCCGTGCCGGCGAACCATCCGCTGTACGTGTTGTACTCCTCGGGCACCACGGGCTTGCCGAAGGCGATCGTGCACGGACACGGCGGAATCCTCCACGAGCACCTGAAGATGCTCGCCCTGCACCACGATCTCGGTCGCGGCGACCGCTTTATGTGGTTCTCCACGACGGGGTGGATGATGTGGAACTACCTCGTCTCGGGTCTGTGCGTTGGTTCGACGATCGTCCTCTTCGACGGCGATCCGGGTCACCCCGATCTCTCCACGCTGTGGTCGATTGCGGCCGCCGAGCAGGTGAAGGTGTTCGGTGTCGGCGCCACGTTCATCGCCAATTCCATGAAGGCGGGCCTGCGCCCGGGATCGACATTCGATCTGTCCGCTCTGCGGGTTGTCGGCTCGACCGGATCGCCGCTCGTCGCTGACGGCTTCCGCTGGGTGACGAGCGAAGTTGGTCGTGACGTCGCCGTGCACAGCATCAGCGGCGGCACCGACGTGTGCAGCGCGTTTCTCGGAATGTCGCCGCTGTTGCCGGTCCGCGCCGGCGAGATCGCGTGCGCCGCACTCGGCGGTGACGTCCGGGCCTTCCGCGACGACGGCAGCGAATGCCGAGTGGGCGAGACGGGCGAGCTCGTGCTGACCACGCCGATGCCGTCGATGCCCGCCGCGCTGTGGAACGACCCCGACAGCAGCAAGCTGCGCGCCGCGTACTTCTCCGACTACCCGGGCGTGTGGCGGCACGGGGACTGGATCACGTTGTTCGACGACGGCTCGAGCGTCGTCAGCGGTCGTTCCGACGCCACGCTCAACCGTGGCGGAGTGCGACTGGGAACGAGCGAGTTCTACGGCCTCGTCGAGAGTCTCGAGTTCGTCGCCGACAGCCTCGTCGTGCACCTCACCGATCGTGGTGGAGACGAGGGGCGTCTCGTGTTGTTCGTGCGGACCGTCGACGGCACACTCGACGACGCACGGCGCACGACGATTCGCACGGCGTTGCGCACGCAGCTCTCGCCGCGACACGTGCCCGACGCCATCTTTGCCGTGCGCTCCGTGCCCCGCACGTTGTCGGGCAAGAAGCTCGAAATCCCGGCGAAGAAGGTGCTGCAGGGATCGGCGATCGATGACGTGTGTTCGCGCAGCTCGCTCGTCGACCCGACGTCGCTCGACGACTTCGTCGCCCTGCGCGGCGAGCTGGGCGACTAGGCCTTCGGGCGCAGACCGAGGATTGCCTCGGCGGCGGGGAACCATGCGGCGATGCCCGTGAACGGGATTGCGCACACGCACGCCTCGACGAGTTGCCGTTCGTCGGCACCCTTCTTCAGTGCACCGGCGGCATGAATGGCGATGTAGTCGCGCTGGTATTCGCCGGCGTTGATGGCCACGACCATGAGTTCGGCCACGCGCGGCTCGAGCGCCCCGGTTTCGAGACCCGACTTGCGCAACGCGTGGTAGAAGACGAGCGCGCCGGGCACGTGGTCACCGAGAAGCGTCACGCGGTCGGGCAACTGACCGAACACCGACACGAAGTACTCGTTGATCTCCTCGCGCGTGGGGTGGTCGTTGACGACGACGTCGTTCGTCAGCGGCGCATGACCGGCCTCTTGGATCGCCGTGAAGAGCAGTTTCGACACCTCGAGGCCGCGTGACAGCAGCATGAGCCCGGCGGCATGCCGAGCCGCATCGACGGACAGTCCCGCGGCGAGTGCCCGTGCCATCCAGTCGTTCGTCGCATCGGGTCGACCCTTCACCGCACTGATCGCGGCGATGAACAGGTACTTCTCCCGGGCCTTCAGCGCGGTGTCGCTGCCGAGGAATTCACTCATTGCTTCGAGGCTCGTCGCGGCATGACTCGACGATGCGAGCAGGTCCCCCAACCACGGTGCGGTTCCGAGCAAACGGCGAGTTGCATCTACGGTCATGCCGGCGAGCGTACCCCGAGGCGGTACTCTCGTCGGCATGTCCGCACCGCTCGTCACGGTCGCCGACGACGGTCGGGTGCGTCGTATCACGCTCGCATCGCCCGAGACCCGCAACGCACTCTCGCGCGAGTTGCTCGTCGAGCTCGACGCGGCCCTGCGAGGTGCCGCTGCATCGACCGCGCGGGTCATCGTTCTCGACCATGTCGCACCGGCCTTCTGCTCCGGCCTCGATCTTCGTCAAGCCTCGGGTGGAGTGCTCGATCTCGGCCCTCTCGCTACCGTGCTCGAGTCGCTGCTCGCCACGCGCCAGCCCGTCGTGGCCGTCATCGACGGCCCGGTGCGTGCGGGTGGGTTGGGCATAATGGCGGCCTGCGACGTCGTCGTCGTTGCCGAGTCGGTGACGTTCGCCTTCACCGAGGTGAAGATCGGTGCGGTGCCGGCGATCATTTCGGCGACCGTGTTCCGCCGCGTGTCCGCCACCCGACTGGCTCGCTACTACCTCACGGGTGGTGAACTCAACGCCGACGAGGCCCGTGCACTGGGTCTCGTCGACGTCGTGGCTGCCGATTCCCGTTCGGCGGGGGAGAGTGTGATCAACGAGATGCTCGCGGCGGGGCCGCGGGCACTCGAGGCGACGACGTCACTGCTGCGCGGAGCGGCACGGGGTGACGACATGAACGTGCGCGTCCTGCAGCGACTGTCGGAGTCGGTGTTCGCCTCGGACGAAGCCCGCGAGGGAATGGCCTCGTTCCTCGCCAAGCGCCCGCCTTCGTGGCGGGACGCCGGGCGATAACGCGGGAGTCAGGCGCCGAGGTAGGCGCGGGCGAGGTTCGTCGACTTCGCGATCTCGTCGGACGGACCCGAGATCTCGTTGCGACCGACGCGAATGACGTAGGTGCGGTGCGAGATTTCGAGGACGCCGGCGTGCTGTTCGACGATCAGGAACGTGGTTCCCGTCTTGTTCAAGCGCTCGATCATGTTGAACAACTCGTCGACGAGAATCGGAGCAAGACCGAACGAGATTTCGTCGATCATCAGCAGCTTCGGACGGGCCATCATCGAACGCGCCACGGCGAGCATTTGCTGCTGACCGCCGGACAGTGCCGATGCCTTCTGGTCGATCTTCTCGCGCAGCGGCGGGAAGGCCTCGAGCAGTTGTTCGCGGTCGTCGCCGATCGAGCTCTTGTCGCCGCGTCGGGCGACGAGGCTGAGTTCCATGTTCTCGCGGACGGTGAGCGTCTGGAAGATGCCACGCCCTTCGGGCTGGTGGGCGAGGCCCAACTGTGCCCGCCTGTCGGGACGCATCCCCTTCAGGTTCGTACCGTCAAAGGTGATCGTTCCCTGCCACGTCGGCAGAACGCCGGAGATGGTGCGCAAGAGAGTGGTCTTGCCGGCGCCGTTGGCACCGAGAATCGACACGATCTCCCCCTCGTTGACGTCGAGCGTGATGTCGCGCAGGATCTCCAACTTGCCGTATCCCGAGTGTACGTTGCGTACTTCGAGAAGTGCCATGTCACTTCACCGCCTTTCGCTTGCCGAGGTATGCCTCGATGACCACGTCGTCCTGCACGACCACCTTCGGATCGCCTTCGGCGATGATCCGGCCGTAGTGGAGGACCGAGAGCTTCGAGCAAATCTGCGACACGAGGTGCAGGTCGTGCTCGATGATCACCGTGGTGAGGTTGCGTTCCTTGATCACCTTGAGGAGCGCCTCGACCATTCGGTCGACGTCCTCGGCACCGAGACCGGCGGCCGGCTCGTCGAGGAGCAGCACGACCGGGTTGGTGACGAGTGCGCGGGCGATCTCCACCATCTTCTGCACGGCGAGCGGAACCGATGACGCCTTGTCGCGAGCCGAGCCGTCGAGGCCGAACTGAGCGAGTGTCGTGTACGCCATCTCGCGGACTGCGCGATCCTCGGCCCGGGCCTTCTTGGTGCCAAAGAATTCGGCCACGTGACCGGTCGTGAAGGTGCGGTTGGCACCGAGCATGACGTTGTCGAGCACGGTCATCTTCCCCACCAGCTTGGGTGTTTGGAACGTACGGCCGATGCCCTTTGAGCCGATCTCGTGCGACGGCGTACCGACGAGGTTTTCGCCGTCGAGTTCGATCGTGCCGTTCGTCGGAGTGACGTATCCCGAGATGGCGTTGTAGCAGGTGGTCTTGCCGGCACCGTTGGGGCCGACGAGACCATGGAGGCCTTCCGTGAACGAGATGTTCACCCCTTCGAGCACCTTGTTGCCACCGAATGCGACGCTCAGGTCCTTGAGAATGAGAGAGTGCGAGCTCATGCCAGGGCCCCCTCCGTGCGTCCGGCGCGTTTCGCAAAGGCATTGCGCACGCGCTCAGATATCGAGGCCAACCCACCCGGGAGCAGACCAATGCACAGCATCAGCGACACGCCGAACACGATGCGCTGGTACACCTGGAATGCCTGCAGCCATTCCTGGACGAACACGACGAAAATGGCACCGGCAAAGGAACCCCACAACGAACCGACGCCACCGACGATGAGCATGACGAGCATCGTGATGATGAGCGACGTCTTGAACATGTCGGGGTTGAGGTAGGTGAGGAGCTGGGCGAAGATCGCCCCGGCGATGGCGGCAATCGAACCCGACATCATGAAAGCGATGAGCTTGTACTTCGGCGGAGCGATGCCCATCGACGGTGTCGCAATTTCGATGTTGTTCACGGCGAGCATCGTGCGTCCGAGACGCCTGTCGAGCACGCGACCAACGAGCACCATGAATGCAACGATCCCCGCGAGGCACAGGTAGTACAGCGAGATCTCACGGTTGAGTCCCCAGAATTCCAGCAACTGCACCGGATAGCCACCGCCACCACCGGTGATTCCGTCGGCTTCGATGATAAATCTCAGGATGAGATCACCAAACGCCAAGCTGGCAATCGCAAGGAAGAAGCCGAACAGTCGTACCGCGGGGAATCCGTCGACGAAGCCCACGAGCGCGGCGAACAAGCCGACGAGAACCAGCGCGAGGATCCACGGCAAACCCTTCTCGTTGAGAATCGACGTCGCATACGCACCGAGTCCGAAGAATCCCGCCGCGGCCAAGCCGATCTGACCGGTCCAACCGATCATCACGTTCAGGCCGAGCGTGCTCAACGTGTACACGAGCACGAGCGACACGATGTAGATGTAATAACCGCCGAGGAACCACGGCAGGATGATCATTCCGAGCAGCAGCAGGGCGCGAACGAGCGTTGACTGCTTCGAGCGCCGCGGGTGCGACACCCAATCGGGGAACGTGCCGGAAACGTTCGTTGTGGACATGATCTAGACCTCCCGCGGCTTGATCGTCTTGACGAGATACGGCATACGCACGAACAGGTAGGCGACGACGATGACGAGAGCCACCGCTTCCTTCCAGCCGGTACCGATGTACATACCGGTGAGGTTCTCGAGCACTCCGATCGACAGTCCGCCGATGAACGCACCCGAGAGCGACGTGAAGCTACCGAGTACCGCTGCGACGAAAGCCTTCAAGATGAGCGGATCCGCCGACGAGTCGGCGAGCACGGTGCCCTGAGTGTGGAGCATCATCGCCAACGTCGAGATCGCGGCGCCCATGCCCCACGCGAGGTTCGATACGCGTCCGCTGTTGATGCCGATGAGTCGGGCGTTACCGGGATTCTCAGAGATGGCGCGCATGCGCACGCCCCACGTCGTGCGGAAGAAGTAGGTGAGAACGACGGCAAGCACGACACCGAGAAGGATGGTCACCACCTGCGCGTACGGCACGTAGAGGCCGAAGAACTCCCACCCTCCGTCGCTCCACGGAGTGGGAAAGATGCGCGGTTCGGAGCCGAAGGTAATCGTCACCAGACTGACGAGCGCGTACGTGAGTCCGATCGTCATGACGAGCATCGGGAAGTGGCCGAGCGCGGCGAGCGGTCGAATCGCGACGCGCTCAATCACCGCGCCGATGAGATATCCGACGAGCATTCCGACGACCATCGCTGGAATGGCGGGCCATCCCTGGCCGATGAGGTTCACTGCGGTGTAGGCACCGGGCATTCCGATCTGCGCCTGGGCAAAGTTCGGAACGTCGGTCGCCTTCATGACGATGACGATCGCGATTGCCAGCAGTGCATACCAGCTGCCGGCCTCGAGGCCGGACAGGATCTGCTGAAACACGTATCCCCCCTTGAGTAATCCCGCCGATCACGCGATGCGTGACGAGCTTCGCATCACCTTACAACAGCATTGCCCGCGACGGAAAGCGGATGATGCCCACGACGACCCTCGTCGCACGAGAACACTTGGGAGGCAGTCGACCCGCAACGTGAAACGACCCCCGGTTCTTGCGAACCGGGGGTCGTTCGTTCACTCACGAACTTGTGAAAGTTCGATCAGCCACCCTGGGGTGCGCCGAACGGCGACACGATCGTCCAGGTGCCGTTGTTGTACTGCGCGAGCGCAGCACCCTTGGCGCAGGAACGGCCGGTCGGGAGCGGACCGCAGGTGATGTCGGGTGTCGCACCGAGCGTCTTCACGCGGGTGGACTCCAACTCCTTGAACAGTCGGTTCCAGTTGAGGTTGTCCCCCAAGCGCTCGACGGCCTTGAAGAAGGCCTTCGTGTACGTGTAGGTCTGCAACGAGTAGTTGTTCGTTGCCTGCGGCAAGCTCGACTTGTCCGCAACCGTGCGCCACTGACGCACACCGGCGGTCGACAGGTCGGACGGCAGCGCCTGCTGCAACGCACCGATGAAGCCGTTCGCTGCCGTGCCGGCAAGGCCGACCATGTTCGTGCCACCGGTACCACCGGCGCCGTTGTCCGAGGCGACCTTGATGTTCAGGCCGAGTTCCTGGATCTTCTTCAGCACGAGTGCCACCTGAACGTTGTCGGTGGCCATTGCGATGCACTCTGCACCGGCGTCACGGATGCGGAGGACCGCATTCGTCACTTCCTGGCTGCGCACGGCAACTTCTTCCGAGGCGACGAGCTTCAGGGTCTTGTGGACCTTCAGCTGGGCGTTGACCCCGGCCTTGCCCTCGGCGCCGAGCTCGTTCGGCTGACCGATGAGAGCGATCTTCTTGCAACCGTTCTTCACGAGAAGGTCGACGCCCTTGCGGATCTGCTCGGTGCGGCTCGGGCCGAGGATGAACAACGGCTCGATCTTCGCGTCAGCGGGTGAGACGGGTCCCCACACGGGAACGCGCTTCTCCTTGATGAGGTTCCACGAGGCGGGGAGCGCCTGCGAACCGGCGGGGCTCAAGATGGCGTACACCTTGTCCTGCTCGACGAGTCGGCGCATGTTGGCGACGCTGCGCGGAATCTCGAAGCCATCGTCAAGACCGATGAACTCGATCGTGCGACCCTTGATACCGCCCTTGGCGTTGATCTCGTCAATGGCGAGCTTCACACCGGCGTACAGACCCTGACCGGCGATCGCGGCAACACCGGTGATCGGCTGCGTCGAGCCGACCTTGATCGATGTCTTCGTCACGCCCTGCTGGGGCTTGTTGTCGGCGCTGGAATCGAGCTTCTTCTGCGTCGCAGTGATGACCTTCGTCGTCACCGTCGTGTTCTTGGCGCCAACGGCCGTCGTCACTTCCGTGATGACGGTGTTCTTGCCCTTCTTTGCTTCCTTCGACGTGGTCGTCGTGCCGACGCGCGTGCCCGCCTTCGTGGCACTGGTCTTCACGGTCGTCTTCGCCTTGCCCTCGAGCAGATAGGCGGTGGTGAAGCCGGGCTTTTCCGACACGTACTTCACCGTCGACCAATCTTCCTCGGTTGTCGCCGCCGACGCGTTGATCGTCCCGAAGGAGACCAGTGCGGTGGTGACGGCGAGACCGAGGAAGACCTTCATGGTCTTGCTTGTCTTCATGTATCCCCCTGATTAAGTGATGCGAAGTTGATCCCCGCTGGACTATCACCCTACGAGAGTGTGACGGATGGCGCAACATCGCCTACCCTGAGCCCGTGGCACCGCCGAGACGGTCGTGCCAGGGGAGGAAACCGTGTTCCGCCACGTCGTCATGTTCAAACTCCAGCCCGACACGTCGGCGGCCCAGCGCGAGGCGATTCTCGCCGGGCTGGCGCGTCTTCCGGGGGCGATCTCGGAAATCAAGTCTTTCGTTTTCGGCACCGATGCCGGTTTGACCGAGGGCAATTTCGACGTGGCGGTGGTTGCCGAATTCGACGACGTCGAGGCATACAAGCGCTATGCCGCCCATCCGGTGCACGTCGAGTTCGTCACGACGGTGGTGCGCCCGTGTCTCGCGCAACGCAGCGCGGTGCAGTTCGGCTGACGTCAGCCGGCAAGCTGCACGAACGGCGACGGCAACGGGTGGCCCAGCGTTCGCTGCAATTCGACACCGACCCCGATGAGGGTGTCAAGGTCGATCCCGGTCGTGAAACCTTCGGAGTGCAACAGCGCCACGAGTGATTCGGTGGCGAGGTTGCCCGATGCGTTCGGCGCGAACGGAGACCCGCCGATACCGCCCACCGACGTGTCGAAGCGCCGCACGCCCACCTCGAGGCCGGTGTGCGCGTTGAGCAACGCCGTGCCACGCGTGTCGTGGAAGTGCAGGCCGACGTCGTTGCCGACGAGTTCGATCGCCGTGCGCACGAGGTGCGGCGTCGCCACGCCCGTCGTGTCGGCAAGCGTGACGCTGACGTCCCCGGTGTCGCGGACGCGACCGATGAACGGTGCGAGATCGCGGGTCATGACGACGTCGTCGAACGGCGCTCCGAAGGCGCACGACACGACGACGTCGACGGGTCGGTCGGCGTCGCGTGCCACGGCGACGACGTCGGCGAGTGCGCCGAGCGAGTCGTCGCTCGAGCGACCGACGTTCTTGCGCGAGTACGCATCGGACAGCGACACGGTGACCGAAAGCGCGTCGATTCCCGTCGCCACGGCGCGTTGTGCGCCCTTTGCGTTGGCAACGAGTCCGACGCGCGTGAGACCGCTGCGCGCCGGCACGGCGGCAACGACCGCTTCGGCGTTCGCCATCGCCGGCACGAGGTCGTCGCGCATGAACGACGCAATCTCGATGTGCTTCACCCCGGCGGCAACGAGTCCGTCGATGAGCGCCACGCGGCGTTCGACGGGCAACGGTGCCTCGGACTGCAATCCGTCGCGCGGACCGACGTCGCGAATGAACACCGCATTCGTGGCGATTTTTGCGCCTGTCATTGCTGATTAGCCTACGAACGTCGAGGGGGAAGACATGGGGACTCGGAGCAACTTGCTCATCACCGGGGGATGGGCACACGACTTCGTCCACACCGCTCCCGAACTTGCATCGATCATCGACGGCACCGACGCGTTGTCCGTGCGGACCGTCGTCGTCGACGATCTCGACGAAGCCGCCCGTGCACTCGCGACGCAGGACTTCGACGTGCTCACCGTGTACGCGTGCTGGTTCCGCATGCTCGACCCGCGGTACTCCGAGGAGAACCGGGCGAAGTGGTCGCGCACCCTCACTCCGAATCTGCGTGCGGGGTTGGAGAAGCACCGCGATGCCGGGCGGCCGTTGTTCGCCATGCACACGGCCCCGATTTGCTTCGACGAATGGCCGCAGTGGGGCGAGTGGATCGGCGGCGCGTGGCAGTGGGGCACGTCGTTCCACCCCGCGCCCGCCGAACTCACCATCGACGTCGTCGGCGACCATGCGATCGTGCACGGTCTGTCGACGTTCACCATCACCGACGAGCGGTACAGCAAGCTTGCGCGGTCGCCGCAGTCGGCGGTGCAACTGGCGTCGCGTCCTCTCGAGCCGGGCGACACGGGCACCGAGCCGACCCTGTGGGTGCACGACCGTGCCGAGGGTCGCGCGGTGTTCAACGCCCTCGGACACTCGGTGTCGTCACTCGAACATCCGAACCACCGCACGCTCGTGCGGCGCAGCATGGCGTGGCTGCTCGGCGAACCGGATCACGTCGTGAAGGAGATCGCATGAAGCCGGTACGACTCACGTTCAAGACCCAGCCGCAACACGGTGCGTGGAGCGACCTCGAACGCTGCTGGCGGACGATGGACGAGACGCCGGAGTTCAGCGGCGGGTGGCTGTTCGACCACTTCTATCCCATCCAGGAAGAGCGTGTCGACGGTCCGTGTTTCGAGGGCTGGATGGCGCTCGCATATCTCGCGGGTGTCACGCGCCGGATCACGCTCGGTCTCATGGTGTCGGGCAACACGTACCGTCACCCCGCCGTCCTGGCGAACATGTGCGCCACTCTCGACGTCGCATCACGCGGTCGACTGCAGATCGGTCTCGGTGCGGCATGGAACCAACCCGAGCATGACGCGTACGGCATCGAATTGCCGCCGCTGAAGACCCGTATGGACATGTTCGAAGAAGCGTGTCACGTCGTTGACTCTCTGCTCACCGAAACGACGACGACGTTCCACGGCGAGCACTACCGACTCACCGACGCATACTGCGAGCCCAAGCCCGTGCAGGAACCGCGACCGCCGCTCGTCATCGGCGGGAACGGGGAGAAGCGCACGTTGCGCATCGCCGCGCGGTTCGCCGACCACTGGAATTTCCCCGGTCGCGAGCCCGACGAACTACGGCACAAGCTCGACATTCTTCACCGGCACTGTGCCGAGGTCGGGCGCGACCCGATCGAAATCGACGTGTCGGCGCACTTGTTCGAGCCGCTCGATCGCGTCGCCTCCGTCGAGCAAGCCCGCGGACTACGAGCCGCGGGATGTAACGAATTCATTCTCTACGCGAAAGCGCCGTACCGCATCGAGCCATTGCAGGAGGTCGGCCGCGCGCTTCTCGATGCGCTCGCTTGACCGGTTGCGATAAGGTCGCGCCCATGGGGTACCGACTTTCCGTGCGCAAGGAATTGTGCATCAGTTCGGGGAAATGCGTGGGGGACGCACCCGACCTGTTTCGTTTCGATGCCGATGAGTTGGCCGAGCCGGTTTCGCCGGACACCGACGCATCGCTCGACCGGTTATTGAAGATCGCCCGCACCTGTCCGGGTGAGGCGATCGTCATCACCGACGAGCACGGCGCCGAAGTCCCCCTCGGCTGAGGTCGAAGCCGCGATGAACCCGCGCCACATCGACGCGGCGAATTTCACGCTGTCGCAGCGCGATTCGCTCACCGACGCCGACATTCTCCTCACGGGGTTGCAGGCCACCGCACGAGTCGTCGCCGACCAGTTGCGCGCCGATCGCCGACGCGGTCTAAACACCGCTGCGTTCGTGTGCGGATACCCCGGTTCGCCGCTCGCCGGTTTCGATCAGACGTTGCGCCGCATGGACAAGTCGGGTCTCGACATCACCCACGTCGACGGCCTGAACGAGGATCTCGCCGCTACCGCGGTTTGGGGAAGCCAGCAGGACCATCTCGCACCGCTCGCCAAGCACGACGGTGTCATCGGTGTCTGGTACGGCAAGGCTCCCGGTTTTGACCGGTCGTGCGACGTGTTGCGGCACGCCAACCTGCACGGTGCGGGAACGAACGGCGGAGTCGTGCTCATGGTCGGTGACGATCCCGCATCGAAGTCGTCGACGATGCCGAGTGCGAGCGAGGCCGGACTCATCGATCTCGCCATCCCGGTGCTCTACCCGGGCACGGTGCAGGAAGTGCTCGATTTCGGACGCCATGCATTCGAGTTGTCCCGGTCCACCGGTTTGTACGTGGCGATGAAGATCGTCACCGCGATCGCCGACGGATTCGGTATCGCCGCCGTGCGTGCCGATTGGGATCCGGTGTCGCGTCGCGAATGGGAGTTCACCGGAACGACATGGTCGTTCGCACAGCGGCGCAAGTTCTTCATTCCCGACACCCTCGAGCTCGAGACGGAGCTGCACGCCCGCCGCCTGCCTGCCGCAGCACGATTCATCTCCGAGAACCGGATCAACCACGTCGAGGTCTACACCGATGCCGACACCGTCGGCATCGTCGCCGCGGGTCGCACCTACCAGGAGATGCGTCAGGCGCTGCGCGAGCTCGGTCTCGACGACGACGAGCTGCGTCGTCGGGGTATTCGTCTGCTGAAGGTCGGAGCACTCTTCCCGTGGACGCCCGACGTCGCCGCCAACTTTGCCCGCGGTCTGCGCACGGTCATCGTCGTCGAAGAGAAGCGTTCACTGGTCGAGCGGTACCTGCGCGAGCAGTTCTACGACCTCGCCGACCGCCCGACAGTTCTCGGCAAATACGACCGTGACGGTACGGCGTTGTTCCCGCCCGACGGGGAATTGCTCGCCGATCGCATTCGTCCGCTGCTGCACCGCGCACTCGGGCTGTCGACGCCGACGCCGCGCACCAAGCACCTCATTCCCGTCGCATCAGCCGCGGAACGCATCGACGCATCGACCCGCACCGCGTACTTCTGCTCGGGATGCCCGCACAACCGATCCACCGCCGATCTCGGCGTCAGCCCCGTTGGCGGTGGCGTCGGATGCCACGCACTCGTCATGTGGATGGACCGCGGAGCGACGTCGTACACCCACATGGGTGGTGAAGGTGCGCAATGGATCGGGCGCGCACCGTTCGTCGACACGCCGCACATCATCCAGAACGTCGGTGACGGCACCTACTTCCACTCGGCGTCACTCGTGCCGCGCTTCGCCGTCGCCGCCGGCGCGAACATCACCTTCCGCATCCTCTACAACGGCGTCATTGCGATGACCGGGGGACAGGACCCGAGCGGTCAGCAGACGATTCCCGACCTGTGTCGCAGCCTGCTCGCCGAGGGCGTCGAAAAAGTGGTCGTCGTCGCCGACGATCTCGACCGGTATTCGTCCGACATGCTCGCCGAAATTCCCGACGGAGTCGAAGTGCGACACCGCGACCGTCTCGCCGACACCGAGCGCGAGTTGTCGCTCGTCAAGGGCGTCACGATTCTCATCTACGACCAGGCGTGCGCGAACGAGTTGCGCCGGATGCGCAAGCGCAAGCTCGCGCCCGAACGCAAGACGCGCGTCGTCATCAACGAAGCGGTATGCGAAGGGTGCGGCGACTGCGGCGTGAAGAGCACCTGTTTGTCGGTGCAGCCGGTCGACTCGCTGCTCGGTCGCAAGACGCAGATCCACCAGGCGTCGTGCAACACCGATTATTCGTGCCTCGACGGCGACTGTCCGAGCTTCGTCACCGTCGACGTCGACGTCGCACCGTCGGCGACCGTGCGGGTCGACGATCTCGCAATTCCCGCCGATTTTGCCGCACCGTCGTTGCCGGCGGTTCCCGCTGACGGCTTCGGCATCTACACGGTGGGCGTCGGCGGCACCGGTCTCGTCACGCTCAACCAGGTGCTCGCCACCGCCGCAGCGTTCGACGGCCTCTACGTGTCGGGCCTCGACCAGACGGGTTTGTCGCAAAAGGGCGGTCCGGTCGTGTCGCACCTCAAGCTGTTCACCGAGTCGACGCAAACGTCGCAATCGATCACCGAGCAGTCCACCGATGCGTTCATCGCTCTCGACCTGATCGTCGCCAACGAGACCCGTCACCGCAGCCGGCTCAGCCCGCAGCGCACCCGGGCACTCATTTCCACGTCGGTGGTTGCCACCGCCGAGATGGTGCTGCATACCGACAAGGACTTCGGTGCCGTCGACGGCATCGTGTCGTCACTTGCGGGTTGCGTGCGCAACGACGCGCTGCAGACGCTCGACGTCATCGCCATTGCCGAGCGTGTGTTCAAGGATCACATGGCGGCGAACATCATCGCCCTCGGTGCCGCGTACCAGCTCGGTTTCCTGCCCGTCTCGAGCGCATCGCTGTTGCGGGCCATCGAGGTGAACGGCGCGGCCGTCGAGCGCAGTCGAGCCGCATTCAACCTCGGTCGCTTCGTCGTTGCCCGCCCAGCGGAGTTCGCCGGGCGATTCCCCGAGCGCCGCGCCGGTCGCATGGATCCGACTCCGAGCGAGTCGTCGCGCCGGCGCGTCGCGAACCTCGTCAACGCTGCTCTTGGTGCCGAGGCAGGCACCGAAGTCGGCAACTTCGTCGCCCTTCTCGCCGCCGAGCTCGTCGAGTATCAGTCGGTGCGTCACGCGCAGCGGTTCCTCGACACCATCGCGCCACTTGCCGCTCGCGAGCGCGACACCACGGGATCGGTCGGCGCCGTGACGCGGGCAGCGGCACTCCATCTCTTCCGACTCACCGCCTACAAGGACGAATACGAAGTCGCGCGCCTGCACCGCAAGAGCGAGTTCCACGACGAGCTCGGTCGTCTCGTGCCGAAGCACCGCAAGATGCGTTACCGCCTGCATCCGCCGATCCTCAAGGCCTTCGGTCTGAAGCGCAAGATCGCGCTGCCTCCGGTCGTTGCAACGCCAACGTTCGTCACTTTGGCGGCCATGCGTCGACTCCGCGGAACGCCGCTCGATCCGTTCGGGTTGACGTCGATGCGCCGCCTCGAGCGCCGGCTCATCGCGCAGTTTGCCGACGACATCAGCGTCGTTGCACGGCAGCTCGCTTCGGGCAACGCAGCTGCGTGCCTCGAGTTGCTCGAGGCACCGGCGATCATCCGCGGCTACGAGGACGTGAAGCTGCGCAGCCTCGAGAAGTACGACGCGTTGCGCGCCGCTGCACTCGCCACGCTGTCGCGCTGACCGGCGAGGTTCTCAGCCGAGAAGAACGGGATACTCGAGGAAGTGCTGGCGCACCGATTGCATGTCGCGGCGGGCCGGACGCTCGGGGTCGCGGCGCACGCCGTGACGCAGCAGAATCTGGGCCATCGTGGCGATGGCGCCGTGCAGCGGCACGCCGGTGTCGTCGCCGCCGAGATCCGTGCCGCCGGCAACTTCCTGTCCGACGCAGGCGTGGAAGCCGGTGCCGAAGCTGAGCCCCCACAGCGACACGTCCTCGGGCACGGTGCGGTCGGGATTGAACTCGTTGGCGTCGCTGCCGAACACCGACTCGTCGCGGTTGGCCATCTTCAACTCGACGATGACGCGCGTGCCGGCCGGGATGTCGGTGCCGTCGGCGAGGGTGACGTCGGCCATGGCGACGCGTTCCGACACGGGGCTGGCGGGATGCAGGCGCAGCGATTCGAACCCGAGCCGCTGCAAACGCGTGATGTCGTTGATGAACAGTTCACGATCGCCGGGGTGTTCGTCGAGCCACTCAAAGACGTGATCCATGAGATTGACGAATGCCCCGGATGTGGAGTGCGATCCGACCCATGGGTAGTAGGCGATCTCCTGGATAATGTGCTGCATCGGCATCTCGAGGTTGCGCTGATTGGCGAGCAGCGTGGTGAGCACGTCCTTGGGTAAGTCGTCATCGCCGATCTCGCCCGCATCGCGTCGGCGCACCGCCTCGCTGCGCACGGCGCACGCCGGGTCGAAGAATTCGCTCCTGTAGGTGGCGAGGGCGTCGTTGCCGTCGGTGATGACCTCGTTCTTGTCGCCGATGAAGTGGTTGACGTTCGCCGCCCGCGCCATGCGTGCCATGAGGCCCGCCAGACGGGGGAATCGCGCCGGGTCGTTGCCGAGGTCGATGCCGGCAATGTCGGCGGCGATGCGCATCATCGTCGTGCGTGCGAGATCGACCATGTCGATCGATCCGCCACCGATGTGGGGGGCGATGCTCATCATCACGCTGTCGGGAATGAGGTTCTGCTCCCAGTGCACGAACGTCTCGCGGCGAAACAGCCGGTTCTCCAGGCGACGTCTCGTCGTGTGCTCGTTGCCGTGGAGGTTGACGATGACCTTTTCCATGAGCGCCCGGCCCTCGTCGTACAAACCCTGGCGCAGGTTGCGGTTGCGCATCGCTTCGCGCGCCTGTGCGTACGACGCCAGGCGCACCGTCGGTTGTTCGGAGATGGGCACGTCCCCGATGCCTATGCTCATGGCCACACCTTAGATGGAATCGCTGTTTCTCGCATCTGCCACCGCACCTGCTGCATCCCGCGCCGACATGGTGCGCAATGCGGCTGCAGCGGGATTCACCGGCGTCGGTTTGCGCTTCGACCGCGAGCCCGCGGCGCCGGGTGAACTCGCGGAGTTGTCCCGGGTGCTCGGCGATACGGGGCTCGGCGTTCTCGACATCGAAGTCATCCGCATCGGCAACGAAGCCCCCGGCGTCACAGAGCAGCTGTTCGACGCGGCATCGGCGTTGTCGGCGCGCACCATGCTCACGGTGAGCGATCTGCCCGATCGTGCCGCCACCATCGATCGCCTCGGCGAACTTGCCGACGAGGCGGCCGCACGAAACCTGCGCATCTCGCTCGAGTTCATGGTGTTCACCGCGATTCGCACGCTTGCAGATGCGGTGTCAATCGTGCGCGAGCTCAACCACCCGGCCGTCGGCATCCTGCCCGATGCGCTGCACATGGATCGCTCGCGCTCCGCGGTTGCCGATCTCGCGGCTGCACGTCACCTCATCGCCCACGCACAGCTGTGCGACGCACCGAGAGTCGCTCCCGTCGGCAACGAAGCTCTGCTCGAGGAGGCCCGGTTCGTGCGCTCAATGCCCGGGGAGGGCGAACTCGATCTGGCGCCATTCCTGCGCGCAATTGGTAGCGCACCGATTTCCGTCGAGGTACAGAGTCGTGCGCTGCAGTCGGCGCTCGATCCTGCAGTCGTTGCGCAGCGCGCCTACGACTCGGCGCGTCGCGTGCTCGCAACGGCCGGTCGCTAGATCAACTTCGCTTCGCCCCGTTGCGGACGGCGTTACTTGGCGAAAACGACGTGATACTCGCCCCAGTACGGGCGCTTCGTCGTCGTGTCCATCTTCGGGGGACGTGACGGATCGGGCATGGCACCACGGTCGAGCATCGCCTGCACGGCAACGCTGACGAGGCCGTACTCGAACTCGGCGGTGTCGTCGGACCGCTCGAGCAGGCCCGCGGCGAGTTCCTGACCGATGCACGCGTGCATGCCGTGGCCGAACGACAGACCCCACGGAGCGGCACCCTCGACCTTTGCCACGCGGTGCGGGTTGAAGCCCGCCGCATCGTCGCCGTACACCGACGGATCGCGATTCACCGACATGAGATCGATCGTCACCGTCTCACCCTGCTTCACGGTGGTGCCCGACTTCAGCGTGATGTCGTGCGTGGCACGGCGCATCGCGACCGGGCTCGACGGATACATGCGGATCGTTTCGTACACCGCTTGCTGCACGAACTTGCGGTCGGTGCGGGCACGTTGCGCATCGGCGGGGTGGTCCTTGGCCCAGTTGAACAAGTTGTCGAGGGTGCGCACGAAGGCGGTTGCCGACGTGTGCGCACCTGCGAGCAGGAAGAACGCGATTTCCTTGAGGATGATCTCGCGCGGAATGTGCAGAGCATCCTCGTTGCGCAACAGCACGGTGAGAATGTCCTTCGGTAGCGACTCACCCGAGCCGTCGTCCTTGGCGATGAGTTCGAGGCGCCGTTCCATCGACGGTCCGAGGAACTCGGTGTCGAATTGCGCCTTGGCTTCCGCGATTTCGGCCGTCACCACCGCCGGGTCGCGGGTGGTGTGGGCGAGAGTCGCGCCCTCGACGAACTTCATCATGAACGCGTACAGGCGGTTCGTCTCGTCGGCGGTGCGCTTTGGGCGGTCGAGGCCGGCGTTGAGCGCGGCGAGGTTCATCATGATTTGGTGCGACAACTCGACGAGTTCGGCCTCGCCCTTGGCGAGGTACGGCGCGAGGGTTTCCTCGATGATCCCGGGGAACCAGTCGCGCTCGTAGTGCACGAGCGTCTCGCGGCGGAACAAGCGGTTTTCCAGGCGGCGGCGGGCGCGGTGCTCGTCGCCGTGCAGGTTGATGATGACGTCGCCCATCACCACTTCGCCGGCGTCGTAGAGCGCCTGGCGGAAGTCCTTGTGGCGGTAGACCTCTTTGGCGTCGTCGTATTTGGTGACCGTGAGGACGTTCATGGTCACACGATAACCCCGAGCCCCAAACCGCCGTCAACGGCGATGACCGTGCCCGTCACCCACTCGGCGCGGACCGCGTATTCGATGCCTTCGGCAATTTCGGTCGGGGTTCCTATGCGTCCGAGTGCATGGTGATTCGACATGCCGTCGAGGCGCTTGGCGGCGGTCTCGTCGTCGAACAACCCGGCGCGCTGGTTGATCTCGGTGAGCACCGCACCCGGACGTACGGCGTTCACGCGGATCTTGCGCGGGCCGAGTTCGGTGGCGAGCACCTTCACGAGCGCCTCGAGCGCACCCTTCGTCGCGGCGTACGGCGCTGCTCCGGGGTATGCGCG
Organism: Ilumatobacteraceae bacterium; assembly: GCA_049433365.1. Taxonomy (GTDB): domain Bacteria; phylum Actinomycetota; class Acidimicrobiia; order Acidimicrobiales; family Ilumatobacteraceae; genus F1-60-MAGs027. The sequence continues at coordinate 52,982 of JBMTET010000007.1, forward strand.
CACGGTGTAGATCGACCCGATGAACACGAGTGCACCCTGCGACTTCACGAGATGGGGCAGTGCCTCCTGCGTGAGCATCATTCCCGCGACGACGTTGTCGTTGAACACCTTGAGCAGTCGCTCCTCGGTCCACTCTTCGACGGGGGTGCGCTCCATGTTCCCCGCGTTCGACACGAGTGCGTCGAGCTTGCCGCCGTGCTCAACGGCGCGCTTCACGAGTGCGGCACGATCCTCGGCCTTCGTCACGTCGGCGACGACCCAGGCACAATTCGCACCGATGCTCTCGGCAACGGCCTGCACCTTGTCGGCACGCCGACCGCAGATCGTCACCTTCGCGCCGCCTGCGGCGAACAGTCGTGCCGTCGCCTCGCCGATTCCCGATCCACCACCGGTGACGATGATCGACATTCCCTGCAAGCTCTTCATCTCTGCTCCTTATATATGGACGACACCGCACACCATCATGGTGTGAACGGCGTCACTTCTTCAGTTGCGGACCGGCAACGCCCTTCGGGCGCGGCAGGAACGTCATCAACGACTGCGTGAGACCGCCGTCGACGAACAATGCCTGACCGTTGACGTACGACGATTGCTCCGAAGCAAAGAACGCAACGGCGTTTGCAATGTCGAGTGGTGTGCCGAGTCGGCCGACGGGAATCGCCGCGGCGCGAGCCGCTTTCACCTCGGGGTCGCCGTACACACCGGCTCCTTCGGTGGGGATGAGTCCCGGACCGACGGCGTTGCAGCGCACACCGAGCGGACCCCACTCGACGGCCATGAGGCGGGTGAGTGCGAGCAGCCCAGCCTTCGACGGGGTGTACGAACCGACCGCGGGGCTCGCATTCGTACCGGCGATCGACACGATGTTCACGATCGAACCGCCGCCTCGGGCGATCATGCCGTCGACGAATGCGCGGGCCATCTGGAACGGGCCGAGCACGTTGACCTTGATGACGTCGAGGAAGTCCTCCGACGACGTGTCGCGCAGGGGAGTGAAGCGCCAGATGCCGGCGTTGTTCACCAGTACGTCGACGGGGCCGACCTTGTCGGCTGCGGCGCGTACGTCGTCCTCGTTGGTGACGTCGCAACGAATGACACCGTCACCGGCGATGTCGAGGCGTGCCACCTCGTATCCGTCTTCTTCGAGACGTTGGGCGATGACCGCCCCGATGCCGCGTCCCGCACCGGTGACGACGGCGCGGCGCGCGCTCATTCGCCCGATCCGACCTTGTCGACCGACTTCGGTCGCGGAAGCATCGTGAGCACGCTCATCGTGATGCCGCCGTCGACGAGGATGTTCTCACCCGTGATGTACGACGCCTTGTCCGAGGCGAGGAACGACACGAGGTTCGAGATGTCGGAGGCCTGACCGAGCCGGCGGGCGGGAATCTTCGCCTCGCGCGACTTGCGGATCTCCTGATCGGCGTGAATCGCGTTGCTCATGCCGGCATCCATGAGACCCGGAGCGATCGCGTTGACGCGGATTCCGAGCGGACCCCACTCGACGGCCATCTGCTTGGTGAGCAACGCAAGACCCGCCTTCGCCGAGGTGTAGGCGCCGCTGTTCGGGCCGGGAACGATGCCGTTCATCGACGTGACGTTGATGATGACGCTGCGCGACCCCGCAGCGACGACTCGCTTGGCGCACGCCTGCGCCATCGTGAAGGCGCCGACGAGGTTGACGCGAATGACGAGATCGAAGTCGTCTTGCGACAGGTCGATGAGCGGTCCGAAGCGCACGATGCCGGCATTGTTCACCAGTAGGTCGGGAACCTTGCCGTATTCGTTCAGTGCGGCCTCGACGGAAGCGGGGTTGCCGACGTCGCAGGAGATGGCGACGCAGTTCGTCTTCAACGGACCCGTCTTGAGGATCGCATCGGCACTGAGGTCGAGAAGTCCGACGGCCCAACCTTCGTCGGCGAGTTGATCGGCGATGACGCGGCCCAAGCCTCCGGCCGCACCTGTGACGAGTGCGTTTTTCACGTGATTCCCCCTTGCGTCGTAAGGTACTGCTCCATGAGTGACGCGACCAAATTGGCAGTGCGACGATTCCTCGATGCGGTGGAGGCGCGCGACGTCGACGCCGTCGTCGCGAGTTTCTCACCCGACGCCACGTACCAAAACGTGCCGTACGAAGTGCACGCCGGTCACGACGCCATTCGCACGTTGTTCGCGAACATCCTCCACCGCAGCAGCAAGGTGCAGTGGGACATTCTCTCCGAGGCCTACGTGCCGGGTCGCGCGCACCTCGAGCGCGTCGACCGCTTCTGGATCGACGGCAACGAGTACTCGGTGCCGTGCCACGGAGTCGCCCACGTCGACGAGGACGCAGGAGTCATCACGAAGTTCCTCGATTACCTCGATCTCGGCTTGTGGCGCGAGAAGGTCAGGAGTGCGCTAGCTCCCAAGTGACGGGCACGCTCGACCACGACGAGATCTTCTCGCCGGGGAGGTAGCTGCGCTCGGGCATCGGGGTGAGATCGACTTTGCGACCGCGGCACCACAGATGGCGGAAGCGTGACTTGTCGCCGAGGATCGAGATGTTCTTGCTCGGATCGCCGTCGAGTACGAGTACGTCGGCGTGGTACTTCGGGGCGATGACGCCGGTGACGCCGTACTCGCCGACGGCAACCGCATTGTCCATGGTGGCGCACTTGATTGCTTCGAGAGGGGTGAGGCCCATGTGCTGGACGAACACTTCCATCTCGCGGGCGTGCCAGTTGCCGTACGGCGTCATCGAAAAGCCGCTCTCCGATCCGCACAGCAACTTCACGCCGGCTTCGTAGGCACGACGCAGTTTCTTGCCGGTGTCCTCGAGCTCGCCTTCGAAGATCTTCTTAGCCGCCGGTGACGCGCCGGCCTTGTCTCCGTAATCGTAGATGTTCGCGAGAAACGTGAACACCGGGCCGACCGGAATCTTGCGGTCGATGATCGCCTCGAGTGCCTCCTCGCCGAGGTTCGAGGCGTGCCAGATGATGTCGACACCGGCGATGGCGCAGTCGAGCGTGGCTTGGTCGCCGCGGCAGTGCACCGTCACGGGAACGCCAAGGTCGTGTGCCGTGTCGCAGACGACCTTCAGTTCTTCGCGGGTCCACACCTGGATCTCGCCGCGTCGCGCCGGTACCGAGCCGGTGACGTGGATCTTGATGATGTCGGCGCCGTCCTTGATCTGGCGGCGCACGACGCGCACCATCTCGTCCTTGTCGCGCACGACCTCGGCGTAGCCGGCGGTGCCGTGATCGGGGATGAGGCGTCCGGCGGTGCCGCCGACCGCCGTCATCAGCGCAAACGTCCCCGAGCGCATGTTCGGGCCCTCGATGATGCCGGCGTTGACACAGTCGCGCAGTGCGGGTCCGATGTTGAACAAGCCGTCGACGTCGAGCATCGACGTGACGCCCGCCTTCAGCACCTTTTTCAGGTTGTACGCGGCGAGCAACGCGGCCGACGCGGGTTCGCGGTGGTGGAACAGCTCGTCGTTCGTCGCCGGTTCGCCGAGAGTGACGTGCACGTGCGCGTCGATGAGGCCCGGCATCACGGTGAGGCCGGTGCAATCGACGGTGGTGAGACTTTTCTGCAGTGCCGGGTCGACGCTGAGGTTCGGGCCGACCGCGGTGATCATCTTGTCGACGATGAGCACGTCGACGTTCTTCGCGGGTGCGGCGCCCGAACCGTCGATGACGTTGCCGCCCCTGAGCAGCGTTGCGGCTGCCTGCGACGCAGAGCCCTGTCCAGCAGTGACCTTGGCCAAAGGAACGTCGTGTGCTGACATCGCAGCCTCCTGTTTCGCGGTATTGCTCCGATCTCCAGAGTACTTGCCGATTGCTGCACGTACCAGGGGGTTCGCGCAGCACGCGTCATTGAACGATCGGTCAGTGCGGGCTCGCCGTGGACGTATCTCGGGCGTTCGGATGGTCTTCGTGAAGTCGTGCATTGGTACGCTTCGCACGTGATCGACGGAACCTTTCCCACTCTCAGCGAAGAGCACGAAGCATTTCGCAAAGTCGTGCGCGACTTTGCCGATCGGGAAGTTGCGCCGCACGCCGCCGGGTGGGACGAGCGCCACGAGTTTCCCCTCGATCTCGTGATGAAGATGGGGGAGATGGGTCTGTTCGGTCTCGTCTATCCCGAGGAGTGGGGCGGTTCCGGCGGCGACTTCACGTCGCTGTGCATCGCGATCGAAGAACTCGGTCGAGTCGACCAATCGGTGGGTATCACGCTGTCGGCAGGGGTGGGTCTCGGCATCAACCCGATCTTCACATTCGGTTCCGATGCGCAGAAGCAGCGCTGGTTGCCCGACCTCGTCGCGGGCCGCACGCTCGGCGCATTCGGCCTCACCGAGCCCGACGGCGGCAGTGATGCCGGTGCAACCCGCACCCGCGCGGTGTTCGATGCCAAGGCCCGCACGTGGACGCTGAACGGATCGAAGGCGTTCATCACCAACTCCGGTACGGCAATGACCAGCGTCATCACGGTGACTGCGCGCACGGAGGACGGCAAGATTTCGTCGTTCCTTGTGCCGGCCGGAACGCCGGGTCTCATCGTCGAACCGCCGTACCGCAAGTTGGGCTGGCATGCGAGCGACACGCACGGCCTCACCTTCGTCGATTGCGTGTTGCCCGAAGACGCATTGCTCGGCGAATCGGGGCGCGGCTTCAGCAACTTCCTTGCGATCCTCGACGACGGACGCATCGCCATTTCGGCGCTCGCCCTCGGTCTCACCCGCGCGTGTCTCGAGCTGTCGGTCGACTACGCCAAGTCGCGCCAGGCGTTCGGCGGGCCGATCGGTCGGTTCCAGAGCCTCGCCTTCGCACTCAGCGACCTTGCCGTGAAGGTGGAGAACTCGCGCAACCTTGTGTACAAGGCGGCGTATCTGAAGGACGCGGGTGAGCCGTTCAAGGAAGTCGCCGCAATCGCGAAGCTGTACACAACTGAAGCGGCGGTTGAGGCTACGCGAGTCGCCACCCAGGTGTTCGGCGGCATGGGCTTCACCGAAGAGGTTCCCGTCGCGCGCTTTTACCGCGATGCGAAGATCCTCGAAATCGGCGAGGGCACGAGTGAAATCCAGCGTCTCGTCATTGCCCGTGCGCTCGGCCTGCCCGTCGCCTGACGCGAATCACTGAAGTCGAATCACGCGCGCGACCGCACGGCGACGCCGATGACGTGACATTGCCCGCCATACGCCCGGTGATCCGGGTGGCGCAGCCGGCGCGTGGTGCCGATTACTGGTCGAGTGCGGCGAACAGGTCGGGGTCGCTCATCCGCAGCCGGCGATAGTTGGCCAGCCACATCTGTTCGCGGAACCCGTACTTGTAATACGCCTCTTTGTACGACCGGGCCGATTGCGGGTCCATCGGCTCACCGCCGTAACGCATCGCATCCAGCTGGTACTCGCATGCCATGCCGAAGGCAATCGTTTCGGCGACGGTGTTCTCGAGTGAGTCGCCGCAATGCACCGAGCCGTGGTGCGGCATGAGTGCAATCTTGTTCTTGCCCAGCGCCTTGGCGATGGCCTCGCCTTCGGCGTCGGGTGTGAGCGACGGATCGTCGACGAAGCTCGTCACGAGATCGGCGAACATGCAGCCGTACACGTAGTACACGTCGTACTTCGCGCCGGTCGTGGCGAGCGTGGAGATGCTCCGCGCGTGCAGGTGGATCGTGCAGTTGACGTCGGGGCGAGCTTTCATGATCGAGGCATGGAAATTGATTCCCGGCGACGCGGGCAGCGTGCCGGCCTCGAGCACCTCGAGATCGAAGCTCACCTTCGTGACGTGCTCAGGGAGCGTCTCATCGAAATACTGGAACGGCGTCGTCCAAAATGCATCTTCGCCGGGAACGCGCACGCTGACGTGGCCGCCGACTTGGCTGTCGAGTCCTGCGCGGAAGAGCATGCGCCGTGCCGCAGCAATCTTGAAGTGGATGGATTCCTCGGTGTAGCGCTGGCGCATCGGTCGCAGTTCATGCAGTGTCATCGTGGTCCCCCCGAACCTTGTGGCTGTCACTTCGGACTGTACCAGTCGAAAGCCTTGCCGACCAGGGGTATATTCGGAACAGGTATCGATACCGCGATGAAGGGGGATCATCATGACGACACTGGAAAATCTCAACCTCGGAGTTGGGCTCAATCGCAACAGCACCGTTACGTTTCTGCCCGATCCGGAGCCGCGCCCGTTCAATTACGTCGTCGTGTCAGTTGACGACCACATCGTCGAGCCGCGCGACGCATTCGAAGGTCGGTTCCCTGCGCACCTTGCCGATCGTGCGCCGAAGATCGTCGAAACGCCCGAAGGTGCCGAGTCGTGGCTGTTCGAAGATCGCATCATTCCCAACGTCGGAACCAACGCAGTGATCGGCCGTCCCCCGGCCGAGTACTCGATGGAACCTGCACGCTTCGAGTACATGCGCAAGGGGTGTTACGACGTCGACCAACGCATCGTCGACATGGATGCCGGTGGCATCTGGGCGTCGTTGTGCTTCCCGTCGATGGTTGCCGGCTTCGCCGGCACACGGTTCGCCGAAGCCAAGGATCCCGAACTCGGATTGGCTGCCGTGCGTGCATGGAACGACTGGCACCTCGAGGCGTGGTGCGCGAAGTACCCCGACCGTTTCATTCCGCAGCAAGTGACCTGGCTGAAGGATCCCATCATCGCCGCCGAAGAAATCC
>JBMTET010000008.1:0-58187 GCA_049433365.1 Ilumatobacteraceae bacterium
GGCCAGGTGCTCAAGCACCTGGCCCGCCAGTTTGCATTCCTCGGTGCGACGAGCATCGGAGGGCCCGCCGCGCATATCGCGATGATGCGGCGTCGCTTCGTCGAACGCGACGGCGACATCACCGATGCCGACTTCGGTCGGTTGGTGGGTGCGTGTTCGCTCGTTCCGGGGCCCAACTCCACCGAGCTGGCGATGGCCCTCGGCGCGCGCCGTGCGGGTTGGCGCGGCCTCGTCGTAGCGGGTGTGTCGTTCATCGTTCCGGCAGCGGTGATCGTGGCCGTCGTTGCCGCCATGTACGAACGCACGGTGACGTCATCGGTCATCGACGTGGCGCGCGAGTGGCTCGTGCCGGTCGTTGCCGCACTCATCGTTCGGGCACTCGTTTCCTTGCGCCGCGTGGCGGTGTCGGGTCCGCAGGACTTCGCCGTCGCGCTGTACGCAATTGCCGCCGCGGCACTCGGCGTTCCCGAGTTGATCGTCATTGCGATCGGCGGTGCCGTCGTTGCGCTGCTTCGTCGCCCTGGGCACGCCATCGGTGTGTTGCTGCCCTTGTGGGCACCGTGGAGTCCGTCCCTGCTGCACCTCTTTTTCGTATTTCTCAAGATCGGCTCGGTCATCTACGGCAGCGGATACGTGCTGCTCGCGTTTCTCGACGCCGATGTCGTCGGTCGCGGCTGGATCAGCGAACGAGTCCTCATTGACGCGGTGGCGGTGGGTCAAATCACTCCCGGCCCCGTGTTCACGACGGCAACGTTCATCGGTTGGCAGGTGCGCGGCGGGTGGGGTGCGGTCGTTGCCACCGCGGGGATATTCGTTCCGTCGTTCGTCTTCACCGGTCTCATTCCGCGCATCGTTGCCCTCGCGACTCGGTTTCCGGTGGTCAACGACTTCCTGCGCGGCGTCACGACATCGTCCCTGGCGGTGATGGTCGTCGTCCTGTGGCGTCTCGGAGACACGACTCTCCGGTCGGTTCCCTCCGTCGGTGTATTCCTCGCAACGGGGCTGTTTTTGTTGTGGAGGGAACGCCGCCCGCAGTAACGTGACGGACACCACACCGGTCCGCACAGGTCGGCAGTGCAACGTCAAAGGGGTCTTCGCCGTGAGTCGAATTGTTCGAGCCGCATTGCTGCAAACGAATTGGACCGGCTCCAAGGACACCATGATCGATGCCCACGAAAAAGCGGCACGCGACGCCGCCAAGCAGGGAGCGCAGATCATGTGTTTCCAGGAATTGTTCTACGGGCCGTATTTCTGTCAGGTGCAGGATCCCAAGTACTACGAATACACCGAAGCCATTCCCGACGGTCCGACGACGAAACGTTTTCAGAGCGTCGCCAAGGAACTTGGCATGGTGCTCGTGCTGCCGATGTACGAAATCGTGCAGCCCGGTTTGTACTACAACACCGCCGCGGTCATCGACGCCGACGGTCGGTACCTCGGCAAGTACCGCAAGCAGCACATTCCGCAGGTGAAGGGATTCTGGGAGAAGTTCTATTTCACGCCGGGTACCGACGGGTATCCGGTGTTCGAAACGGCGGTCGGCAAAGTCGGTGTGTACATCTGTTACGACCGACACTTCCCCGAGGGCTGGCGCGCACTCGGCATCAACGGTGCAGAGATCGTCTTCAATCCATCGGCAACCAGTCGCGGCCTGTCCGAGTACATCTGGCGACTCGAGCAGCCGGCATCGGCAGTAGCCAACATGTACTACGTCGGCGCGATCAACCGCGTCGGCATCGAAGCCGAGTACGGCGACGACGACTTTTACGGTCAGAGTTACTTCGTCGATCCCGAGGGCAAGTTCGTCGGGGAAGTGGGCCATCCGTACGATCCCGAGCTGATCGTGCGCGACCTCGACATGGACAAGATCAAGACGGTGCGCGACCGCTGGGCGTTCTACCGCGATCGTCGCCCCGACGCCTACGACGAGTTGGTGCGCCGCTAGGCGGACTCGAATCGCCGACGGCACGAACTACCCGCAAGCAGAGCTCAACTAATACAACGACAACCCGACAGGCACCGGACGAAAGGACCACGACGATGGCCAGGATCCTCATCAAGAACGGAACGGTGGTCAGTCCGACGGGTCGACACGAGCAGGACGTGCTCATCGACGGCGAGAAGATCGTCGCCTTGTACGCACGCGGCGTCGCCGACTCGACGGGCGTCACCGCGGACAAGGTGATCGACGCGACCGGAAAGTACGTCGTACCCGGTGGCATTGACGTGCACACCCACATGGAACTTCCCTTCGGCGGGACCGCCGCCGTCGACACGTTCGAAACCGGCACCATCGCCGCAGCGTGGGGTGGTGTGACGACGATCGTCGACATGGCGCTGCAGCGCTACAACGAGAACGTCCAGCTCGGACTCGCCGAGTGGCACCGCAAAGCTGAAGGCAACTGTGCCGTCGACTACGCGTTCCACCAGATCATCGGCGGCGTCGACGAGCAGGCACTGAAGGACATGACGTACCTCGTTGAACACGAGGGTGTGACGAGCTTCAAGTTGTTCATGGCGTATCCGGGGGTGTTCTACTCCGATGACGGCCAGATTCTGCGGGCGATGCAGACTGCGTCGGACAACGGCGCCACGATCATGATGCATGCCGAGAACGGCATCGCCATCGACGTGCTCGTGCAGCAGTACCTTGCGCGCGGCCAGACCGATCCCAAGTACCACTCGTACTCGCGGCCGAGTTTGCTCGAAGGCGAGGCAACCCACCGTGCCATCGTTTTGGCAAAAGTGGCGGGAAACATCCCGTTGTACATCGTGCACATGTCGGCATCCGAGGCGCTCAACCACGTGGCACATGCGCAACACGAGGGCATGAATGTGTTCGCCGAGACGTGCCCGCAGTACCTGTACATGACCCTCGAGGATCACCTCGCCCGCCCGGGATTCGAAGGTGCGAAATTCGTCTGCTCGCCGCCGATTCGCTCGAAGCACGACTCGCACGCCCACCACAAGGATTTGTGGAAGGGATTGCGGATGAACGAGCTCGCGGTTATCTCCACCGACCACTGCCCGTTCTGTATGAAGGACCAGAAGGAGTTGGGGCGAGGCGACTTCTCAAAGATCCCGAACGGCATGGGCGGTGTCGAACACCGCATGGAACTCATCTATCAGGGTGTCGTGCTCGGCGAGATCAGCCTCGAGCGATGGGTCGAGACGTGCTGCACGACCCCGGCACGGATGTTCGGCATGTATCCGCAGAAGGGAATCATCGCCCCCGGTTCCGACGCCGACATCCTCGTGTGGGATCCGAACCGCAAGACGAAGATCGGTATCAACGACAAGCACCACATGAACATGGACCACTCGTCGTGGGAGGGGTTCGAAGTCGAGGGCAAGGTTGACACGGTGCTCTCGCGGGGAATGGTCGTCATCGAGAACGACGCGTACCTCGGCCGCAAGGGTCACGGCAAGTACATCAAGCGGGGACTCAATCAGTACCTGCGCTGATTCACGTTGCGTTCACCGACCGGTGACACGCCACGACACGAGTGAAGATTACGTAAGCATCAACGGGAGACAAGCGTGAAGAAGATCAGTCACTGGGTGAACAACAAAGTCGTGGCGGGAACGTCCGGTCGCACCGCCACGGTGTTCAATCCCGCAACGGGGGAGCAGCAAGCCGAAGTCGACCTCGCGAGCGTCGCCGAAGTCGACGCCGTCGTCGCCGTCGCCAAGGCGGCGTCGCGAGAATGGCGCAGCACCAACCTGTCGCGGCGCGCCGAGATCATGTTCCGGATGCGCGAGCTGGTCGATGCGAACCGCAAGGAAATCGCCTCGTTGCTCACGCTCGAACATGGCAAGGTCACCGCGGATGCCCTCGGCGAGGTGGCGCGCGGATTGGAGAACATCGAATTCGCCTGTGGTGCGCCGCATCTCATGAAGGGCGGATACTCGGAGCAGGCTTCGGGTGGTGTCGACGTGTATTCGATACGTCAGCCACTCGGTGTCGTTGCCGGCATCACTCCGTTCAATTTCCCGGCGATGGTTCCGATGTGGATGTTCGCCAATGCCCTCGTCACCGGCAACACCTTCATCCTGAAGCCGAGCGAGAAGGATCCGTCGGCTTCGCTGTTTCTCGCCGATTTGCTCCGCCAAGCCGGGCTTCCCGACGGCGTGTTCAACGTCGTGCAGGGCGACAAGACGTCGGTTGATCGCCTGCTCGAGCATCCGGACATCGCCGCGGTGTCGTTCGTCGGTTCGACGCCCATCGCGAAATACGTGTACGAAACGGGGACTCGCAACGGGAAGCGGGTACAGGCGCTTGGTGGGGCGAAGAACCACATGCTCGTGTTGCCCGACGCCGATCTCGACATGGCGGCCGATGCCGCGGTGAGCGCCGCGTACGGATCGGCCGGTGAGCGGTGTATGGCGGTGAGCGTCGTGCTCGCCGTGGAGAGCATCGCCGATGCGCTCGTCGACAAAATCGCCGCGCGCGTGCCGAACATCAAGGTGGGTCCGGGCAGCGACTCTGGCAGCGAGATGGGGCCGCTCATCACCCGTGAGCATCGCGACAAAGTTGCCACCTACGTCGATGCGGCCGAGAAGGACGGAGCCCGAGTCGTCGTCGACGGCCGCGGCGCGGTGGAAAGGAGCGGTTTCTTCCTCGACCCGACGCTCATCGATCGCGTTGCACCGGGAATGTCGTGTTACGACGACGAAATCTTCGGACCGGTGCTCTCGGTGACCCGAGTTTCCGGGTACGAGGAGGGATTGCGGTTGATCAACGACAACGAGTGGGGCAACGGCACCGCGATATTCACGCGTGACGGTGGAGTCGCCCGTCAATTCCAGTTCGACGTCAACGTCGGCATGGTCGGCATCAACGTGCCGATTCCCGTGCCGGTGGCGTACTACTCGTTCGGCGGTTGGAAGGCGAGTCTGTTCGGGGATCAGCACATGTACGGCCCCGAAGGAATCAACTTCTACACGCGGGGCAAGGTCGTCACGTCACGGTGGCCCGACCCGCGCACGTCGAGCGTCGATCTCGGGTTTCCGCAGAATCGGTGAACGACAGCCGACTCGGCGGCCGGTGACATTCGAAGCACAGCACAGGGGGAACGCACATGGACATCGGAATCGTCTTGCAAACGACTCCTCCGGCGAGCCGGGTGATCGACCTGGCGCGGCGTGCCGAGAGTTTCGGAATGAGTCACGTGTGGACTTTCGACAGCCACATCCTCTGGGAAGAGCCGTTCGTCATCTACTCACAGATCCTCGCCGAGACACGCAACGTCGTCGTCGGGCCGATGGTGACGAACCCCGCGACCCGCGATTGGACCGTCACCGCGAGCCTGTTCGCCACGCTCAACGAAATGTACGGAAATCGCACGGTGTGCGGCATCGGGCGCGGCGACTCCGCCGTGCGTGTAACGAACGGGCGTCCGACGACGCTCGCCACCCTTCGTGAGAGCATCCACGTCATTCGCGAACTCGCCAACGGTCGTGGCGTCGAATACAACGGTTCGACGATCCGGTTTCCGTGGGCGGACAAGAGTCGCTGCGAGGTGTGGGTCGCCGCCTACGGACCGAAAGCACTGCAACTCACCGGCGAGGTGGGCGACGGGTTCATTCTGCAACTTGCCGACGTGACGATTGCCGAGTGGACGATCACGGCCGTGCGCGATGCCGCACGGAAGGCGGGTCGGGATCCCGATGCGGTGAAGATATGCGTTGCCGCACCCGCCTACGTCGGCAACGACATGTCGCACATGCGTGATCAGTGTCGCTGGTTCGGCGGGATGGTCGGCAACCACGTGGCCGACATCGTGGCTCGCTACGGCGACGATTCTCCCGTACCGAAGGCGCTCACCGACTACATCAAGGATCGGCAGGGTTACGACTACAACGAGCACGGGCGGGCCGGAAACTCGCACACGTCGTTCGTTCCCGACGACATCGTCGACCGGTTCTGCATTCTCGGCGGAGTCGACGAACAGGTGCGTCGTTTGCGTGAACTCGAGGCTCTTGGTGTCGATCAGTTTGCGATCTACCTGCAGCACGATGGCAAGGACGAAACGCTCACCGCCTACGGTGAAAAGGTGATGCCCGCACTCGCCGCCGTCGCGCGGGCAAAAGACTGACGAGTTCGATGCGCCGGGCCGTGTCGGGGGTGGTGCGACGAAGCGCGATGTTCGTTGCGGCTCTCGTCGGAGTCGCCGTGATCTGGGAGGCGTACAAGTTCCTCGGACCGACGAACGGCGGGTCGATTCTCGGCGTGCGTATCCTGCCGCGTACGGCCGACTTTGCCATGCCGCACGTGTGGGAGATGTTCCAACGTTTCGGGCGGCCCGAAGTGCGCGGACGCGACGGCACGGTGTTCGCCGCAGTGATGGCGGGGGCATGGTTCTCGTTCCGACTGGCCGCCGTTGGATTCGTGCTCGGTGGGGCGGTGGGTGTCGGTCTGGCCGTCGTCATGGCAAGGTTCGACGTCGTGCGCCGCGGACTGTTGCCGTACCTCGTCGTGTCGCAGACCGTTCCCCTCATTGCATTGGCGCCGCTTGTCGTGAGTTGGGGTGGTCGCCTGCAGATCGCCGGATTCACCTGGCCGCGTTGGTTGTCGGCATCGGTTCTCGGAGCGTTCCTGGCTTTCTTTCCCGTCGCCGTCGGCACGCTGCGCGGGCTGGCAGCGGCGCCCGCGGCGGCACTCGAGTTGATGGAGAGCTACGCCGCATCGTGGTGGCGCACCTTGCGCACGCTGCGGTTCCCCACGGCGGTGCCGTACATGGTGCCCGCATTCCGACTTGCCGCTTCGTCGTCGGTGATCGGTGTTGTCGTTGCGGAGATCTCCACCGGACTGAAGGGTGGCATCGGCCGGTTGATCATCGAATACGCGCGCGAAGCAACGGGCGATCCGGCAAAGGTGTACACCGCGATCTTCGGTGCCGCCGTGCTCGGCTTGACGATGGCCGGAGTCGTAGCGCTCGCCGACACGATCGTCATGAGACACAGACCCAAGGAGCAAGCATCGTGAGTGCAGTGACCATCGCCGGATTGGGAAAAACCTTCAACGTCGGGCGACCCAACGAAGTGCGCGCACTCAGCGAGATCAACCTCGACATCGCCTCCGGTGAGTTCGTCTCGCTCATCGGTCCGTCGGGTTGCGGCAAGTCGACGCTGCTGCGCCTCGTTGCACATCTTCTCGAACCCACCGACGGGACCGTGAGCGTGAACGGGAAACCGGCGGCGCAGGCACGCGTCGACCAGGACTACGGGATGGCCTTTCAGCAGGCGGGATTGTTCGAGTGGCGAACGGTTCGCAAGAACATCGAATTGCCGCTCGAACTGAAGGGATGGGACAAGCGGCGACGGAGTGAGCGCGCCGACGAGATGCTGCAGCTCGTGCAGCTGCCCGAGTTCGGCGACCATTACCCGTGGCAGTTGTCCGGTGGCATGCAGCAGCGCATTGCCATCGCCCGAGCGCTTGCTGCACACCCGCAGTTATTGCTCATGGACGAGCCGTTCGGTGCGCTCGACGAAATGACCCGCGAGTACATGCAGGGGGAGCTGTTGCGCATTTGCGGAGAAACGAAGACGACCGTCATGTTCGTCACCCACTCGATCCCCGAGGCTGTGTACCTGTCGCAGCGAGTGGTCGTCATGTCGCCGAGACCCGGGCGTATCACGAAGATCGTCGACGTCGGGCTCGGCGGCGAACGCAACGAAGACACGCGCAATGCCGACACGTTTTTCAAGGCAATTACCGCGGTGCGGGAGGGTCTGCGAGGGATGCACGCGGCGCACGTGGCGATGGGAATGGACGACCGTTGATGCTCGTGCGCATCGCTTCGCGGGTGTGGCCGCCCCTGCTGTTCGGCGCCGGCTTCCTCGGCTTTTGGGAGTGGGCGGTGCGCTTCTTCGAATTGAAGCCCTATTTTCTCACCGCACCATCGGTCATCTGGACGCAATTCGTCAACAGCTTCGGCCTCGTGCGCGGTGCTGCAACCGTGTCGGGAACCAATGCGCTGGTGGGGCTCGTTGCCGGAACGCTGCTCGGCATCGTGATGAGTTTCGCCCTCAGTCGTTGGCGACTGCTCGACCGGATCGTCACCCCGCTCGCTGTCGCCCTGAATGCAATTCCGATTTTCGTACTCGTTGCGGTGCTGAACAACATGTATTCGATCACGAGCGAGATTCCGCGACGCATCATGGTGGCTCTCGTCGTGTACTTCATCGTGCTCGTGAACGTGGCCCGCGGACTGACCCAGGTGTCCGCGACCCACGTCGAACTGATGCGTTCGTACGCCTCTTCCGACGTTTCGGTCTTGTTAAAAGTTCGTGTCCCCAATGCGATCCCGTTCCTGTTCACGGCGCTCAAAGTGGCCGCCCCGGCAGCCGTCATAACGGCCTTTGTCAGCGAGTATTTCGGGGGTTCGCAGAACGGACTGGGCAGTCGCATTGCCAGCAACATCGCCAACTCTAAGAACGCCGCGGCATGGTCGTACGTTCTCGGGGCCTGTTTGCTCGGGCTACTGTTCTACACAATCTCCGTCCTCCTCGAGAACGTCGTTCGTCGTGGTGGCGGGAGGCAACAAGCGAATGCGCAGTGAGCAAGTGAGTCATCAATCAGCACATCACAGCAGGGGAAAACACCCCGGGGGAGATACATGAGAAAGCGTTCAGCAAGGGCTGCCGTTGCCGGCATCGCCGCACTGTCACTGTTCGTCGCTGCGTGCGGCGGCGGTGACGACGCGGCGATCGATGAGGCGCCCGCCGAAGACACAACGGAGGAGTCAACCGATGCCGCATGCGACACGTTGACCCCCGTCAAGTTGCAGTTGCAGTGGTTCATCCAGGCACAGTTCGCCGGGTACTTCGCAGCTCAGGACCAGGGTTTCTACGAGGAGCAGTGTCTCGAAGTGGAAATCGTCGAAGGTGGTGTGGACATCGTTCCGCAGCAGCAACTCGCCGACGGTGCAGTCGACTTCGCGCTCTCGTGGGTGCCGAAGGCCCTCGCCAGCCGCGAAGCCGGTGCGGACATCGTGAACATCGCGCAGGTCTTCCAGCGCTCGGGAACCTTGCAGGTTTCCTTCAAGGACCAGAACATCACGTCCGCGGCGGACTTCAAGGGCAAGAAGATCGGCAACTGGGGCTTCGGCAACGAGTTCGAAATCTTCGCGGCGTTGACCAAGGAAGGACTCGATCCGGCCAAGGACGTCACGCTCGTGCAGCAACAGTTCGACATGCTCGGACTTCTGTCGGGTGACATCGATGCAGCCGAGGCGATGACGTACAACGAGTACGCACAGGTCCTTGAGGCGATCAACCCGGACACCGGCGAGTTGTACACGGCGGATGATTTCAACGTCGTGTCGTACGAAGCCGAGGGAGTCGGCATGTTGCAGGACGCCATCTGGGCGTCGGGCGAACGCCTCGCCGGTGACTCGGATTACCGGGACACCGCCGTGCGCTTCGTTGCTGCGTCGCTGCAGGGTTGGGCGTTCTGCCGAGACAACGTGGAGACCTGCCGCGACATCGTCGTGGCCAAGGGCTCGAAGCTCGGAGCCAGCCACCAGTTGTGGCAGATGAACGAGGTGAACAAGTTGATCTGGCCGTCTGCCAACGGCGCCGGCTTCATCGACGAAGCGGCATGGAACCGCACTGCGACGCTCTCGCAGGAGACGAAGAACCTCGAAGGTTCGACCGTTCTCACCGCGGCCCCCGATGCCGAGGCGTACACGAATGACATCGTCACCGAGGCTCTCGCATTGCTCGAGTCGCTGGGCGTCGACGTCAACGGTGCGAGCTATGCACCCATCGAGGTGACGCTCAACGAAGGTGGCAACTGACCCCGCGGGGTTCGTTGTACATACCGAAGTCGTACGTGGCTGCGGCTCGCCGAGTGCGGTCCGCAGCCACGTTGCTGTACGGGGTCGGCCGTGCGCTGTTGGTGAGGCGTCGGACGGCACGCGACACGTGCCGCTCGTGCGGTTGCGGCACCGTGGCGGCTAGACGAACGGGCAGTGGCGGCAACCGCTGTTGCAACACGTTCCGCGGTCGGCATGGTGCTTCGCCGTCATCACGTACAAGCGGGTGAGCGGATCGAAGTAGCCGGGCGTTCCGGCGTCGAGTGCCTGGCGGTGGGCGCGAATGATGACGTCGTAATGCGGTTCGTCGGGGGACAGCCGTGAAGGATGTGGTCGGTCAAGGGGTCGATCGGCGAGCGGCTGTTGCTGCGGCATGGAGGATCACGAGTTTGGCACCCCGACACCGTGAAGGATGAAACCGAGCTGCTCGACGCCGTCGGCAATCGACGGCGCGGGACGGGCGAAGTAGCGATCCGCGTTGACGGCTACGGTGCGCCACGTGGGATCGAATTCTTGACGAACGGACTGTGCTTCGAGTTGCGCTCGCGGGACGTCGAAACCGCACGGGCCCAGGATGACAACGTCGGGTCGGGCGGCACGAACGTCGGCCCAGGTGACGCTGCGGGACGGTTCGCCCGCACGACCGAGCACGTCGTCGCCACCGGCCGCAGCCACCATTTCCGGAATCCAGTGACCGCTGGCGAACGGCGGGTCGAGCCACTCGGCAAAAAACGTCCGTACTCGCGGCAAATGACGGGTGGCTTCACGCACGGCATCGACGCGTTCAAGGATCCGCCGCGCGACTGCGTCGCCCCGGTCGGCAACATCGAGCGCCGCACCCAAGGTGCGCACCGACTCGGCCACCTCGTCGATGGTGCGTGGATCGAGTGACACCACCCGTGCGCCCACGTCGCATACGTCGTTGCTCGATACCGCGCAGACACGGCACAGATCCTGGGTGACGATGACATCGGGCTTTAATGCGCGCAGTACTTCCTCGTCGATGAAGTAGAGCTGCTCGCCGGAGCCGACGGCGTTGCGCACGGCCTCGTCGATCGAACGTCCGTCGAGGCGCAGCGAATCGACGCGAGCCACGGACACGATCGAAAGTGATGCCACGTCATTGGGCCAGTTGCACTCCTCGGAGCGTCCGACGAGCGAGTCGCGCAACCCGAGATCGCAGATCATCTCGGTGGCGCTCGGGAGCAACGAGACGATTCTCATCGCCGTGTCGCCTAGCCCGTGTAGTGACGGTCGGCGATGTCGAGCGCCCGATCGATGATCTCGATTCCGGCACGTACGTCGTCGGCGCTCGTCGTGCACGGTGGCACGACGTGGATGCGATTGAAATGGGTGAACGGCCACAGTCCGTTTTGCTTGCAGAACGCCGCAATTTCAGCCATCGGTTTTGCGTCGGCGCCCGCGGCGTTGAACGGAACGTACGGCTCGCGGGTGTCGCGGTTGCGCACGAGTTCGAGCGCCCAAAAAACTCCGAGACCGCGCACGTCGCCCACGCTCGGGTGGCGGTCCTTCAGCCGCTCGAGTTCGGGTCCGATGATGTCGTTGCCGAGCATGCGCGCATGCTCGAGGATCTTTTCCTCGCGGAAGATGTTCATCGATGCGACCGCTGCGGCACAGGCGAGCGGATGTCCGCTGTACGTGAGCCCGCCGGGGAAGACGCGCTCCTTGAACGCGTCGGCGATCTTCTGGCTGATGACGACACCGCCGAGCGGAACGTAGCCGGAGTTGACACCTTTGGCGAAGCAGATGAGGTCGGGTGTGACGTGCCATTTGTTCACGGCGAACCATTCGCCGCAGCGACCAAAACCGGCCATCACCTCGTCGCACATCATGACGATGCCGAATTTGGTGCACAGATCGCGAACTCCCTGCAGGTAGCCCTCGGGCGGAACGAGGATGCCGTTCGTGCCGACGACGGTCTCGAGACCGATCATTGCGATCGTGCTCGGTCCCTCGACCATGATGACGTCTTCGAGGTGCTGAAGGGCGCGCTCGCACTCTTCCTTGTCGTTGCTCGAATAGAAAGCCGAGCGGTATGCGTACGGGCCCCAGAACTTCACCGCGCCCGACACACCGGTTTCGTTGGGCCAACGACGCGGGTCGCCGGTGAGGGCAATGGCCCCCGACGTTGCGCCGTGGTACGAGCGGTACGTGGTGAGCACCTTGTGGCGTCCGGTGTACAAGCGGGCAAGACGCACCGCATTTTCGGCTGCTTCGGCGCCACCGTTGGTGAAGAAGACCATGTTGAGATCGCCGGGGGCAACCTCGGTGATCATTCGCGCTGCCTCGGAGCGCATGTCGTTGGCGTGAAACGGTGCGATCGTACACATCTTGGTCGCGTACTGCTGGATGGCTGCGACGAGTTTCGGATGCTGGTGCCCGATGTTCACGTTGACGAGCTGGCTGGAGAAGTCGAGATACTCCTTGCCCGACGCATCCCAGAATCGTGAGCCCTCGGCGCGCACGACATCGACGGGATCGATGAGCCCCTGGGCCGACCACGAGTGGAAGACGTGCTTGCGATCGTCGAGGTAAGCCTGCGTCGTTGCGCTCATGGGCCGAGCCTAGTGATGACGACTGTGGGGGAATTCTCGGTTCGCCCCGGCGGGCGAGTGCGGCTACTTCCCGCGCTTCTTGCGTTCCCGTTCGCGGCGCTCGCGTCGTGCCGCGCGCTTGGCCTCCTGGTCACCGGCCGATGCGCGGGTTGGAGTTGACGGCGCTTGGCGGTTGGGAATGGCGAAGCGGGCGTCTTCGGCGACGAGCCGGCGGAACCCGCCGAGCGCAATCGAGTACTGCACTGCCATCAACCGCACGGCGTCGAGGCCGAACTTGTCGATCGCCTCGGGAATGAGGCCCTGCAAATCGTCGTACGACGGGTCGTCGGCACGATCGCCGAGAATCTCGACGAACCATTCCGTGCACGGCTCACTGAGAACAACACCGGTGTCGATGATCGCCTTGCGTGCGACCATTCCCTGCCGGATGCGTTGTGCCAACGATGCGGGATCGTCGAACGATCCGCGCGGTAACGCGACCGTTTTGGCGAGAGCGTCGCGGAGGTTCTCCGGGAGCGCCGCGGCCAGGGACGCCACGACATCGTCTCCGATCGTGTCGAAGACGGCGACATAGCGACGCTCGACGAGGATCTGATCGCGGGCGAGGTTGATCGGCACGGTGGGTGTCCTCCGTGGAAGTAGTGCAGGTGAAACGGGG
Source organism: Ilumatobacteraceae bacterium (assembly GCA_049433365.1). Lineage (GTDB taxonomy): Bacteria > Actinomycetota > Acidimicrobiia > Acidimicrobiales > Ilumatobacteraceae > F1-60-MAGs027. Next base: position 13,056 of record JBMTET010000008.1, read on the forward strand.
CGTCGCCCCGCGGGTCAGTTAGGCGACGACGCGAACGTTGTGCGCTTCGACACCCTTGCGGCCCTGGCCGAGTTCGAACTCGACGTTCTGGCCGGCGACGAGGGTGCGACGACCCGTGCCGTCGATGTTCGAGAAGTGGACGAACACGTCCGCTCCATCGGGGCGTGAAATGAATCCGTAGCCCTTCTCATCATTGAAGAACTTGACGGTACCGGTAGCCATTGCTTGCTCGTTTCTTGCAGTGAATTGCGTTATTGAAATGCGCAGAAGCGCGACAATGATGCTACAACGCAGTTTCTCGGATGTGTTCGTATCTGGCAGAGTTTTTTTATGAACGGCTCCACCCCGGCCATTCGGGCGCTCATCGCTGCCGGGATCGAACACCGGCTGCATCGCTTCGAGCACCTCGTCCCGGGTGATGCTCCGGACGTCGGATTTGCGCGGGCAGCCGCCCTGGCCATGGGCGTGAGCGAGGACAGGGTGTTCAAAACCCTCGTCGTTCGCGCCGACGACCGGTACGCCGTTGCCCTCTTGCCGGCGTCGCAGACGTTGTCGATGCGCAAGGTCGCCAGGGCGCTCGATGCGCGATCCGCCGACATGGCCGGTGCGGGCGATGCCCAACGGATGACGGGATACGTCGTCGGCGGGATCAGCCCGTTCGGGCAGAAGCGTCGTCTCGTCACGATCGCGCACGAGACGATCGACGAGTTTCCCACCGTGTTCGTCAGTGCGGGGCGACGGGGGTGGGACGTCGAAATCGCCCCTGCTCATCTCGTTGCCGCACTCACGGCCGTTGTCGCCGACATCGTCACCCCCTGAAACGACTCGTTGACGAGGTTGGTTCACGGTCGGGTGCGGCGGGCGAGTGCATGCACCTCGTCAACGTTGTTGGTTGGTCGTTGACGAGGTTGGTTCATGGTCGGGTGCGGCGGGCGAGTGCATGTACCTCGTCAACGGCTACCCCGATGGGGAGGGAGGTGGTGATGTCGGGGAGGGTGCCCGATGCGCCGGTCGTTGCCCGCCAACGCACTTCCCACACGATGGAGATGCGTGACGCGAAGCGCCCTCCGGCAACGATCGACGGCAGGCTCCAGCGATGCGTGCAGTCGGTGGGCAACACCTCGTGGAGCAGTGCGGTGTACATCACGCCGGGCCCGCGGCACGACACCGTCGATGCGCCGTCGCCCGGGGCAAAGCGCAACGTCGTCGGTGTCGCAGTCGTCGTCACCCCGAGCGGCCCGCGCGGGGTGGGAATCGTTGCGGTCACCGACACGGGGGTCCACCATCCAGGTGATACCCAAAACCACGAACGCGAATTGACCACCCCCGCGTCGGGCGGCGGGGCCATTCCCACCACGGGCGACGGCACCCGACGCGACAACGAATGTGCTGCATGTTCGGCAAGTTCGTCGGCGGACAACTCGGGAATCCAGTGCAGCGTGACGTTGCCGTTGCAGTTGCATTCGTACAACACGTAGGTGCGCGAGCCGATGCGCCGCACGACCTCGGCGTCGCCGTCGCTGTGTGCATCACGTGGAAAGACGATCGACCACGTGCACCCGGTCACTGCGGCAGAGTCGTCGATGTACACCCCGGCGATGATCGTGTCGTCGTGCACGTCGCCGAAGGCGCCGGACGACGGAGCCGGCCAGCTCGACACGACCGCCAGCGCGGCGGACATCAGGATGCCGAGCACGCCCCACCTCCGTGATCGCGGTCGACCACGTCGACTTTGTGAATCCGCCACGTCGTTGCAACGCGAGTGAGATGCCATCGTGCCCGCGTCGTGGTCACCGATTCGTCGATGATGATCTCGCCGAGATCGGTGAATCGCGCATCGACGAGCACGTGGGAGTCGCGTTCGCAGGCATCGACGACGACCATGCCGGTATCGACATCGCGCGCGAGCCCGGCGATTGTCACGTCGAGCGAACCACGACGTGGTGACAGTCGGATTCCGTCGCGCACGAAACGTGTGACCGCGGTGGAGATCCGCCGGAACTCCGGTGACCCCGGTGCCGTGAAGGAAGCGACGTCGCATGCAGCCGGAGTCGTGAAGCAGGCGACACGCCGTCGGGTGAGCACGTCGAAAGCAGCGAGCGGTGACGTGCCGGCATCGTCGTCGACCGAGTCACTTCGTGACGCCCAGCGATCAGATGTCGGGTCGTCGAACCGGGTGTCGGCGGGTGCGCCGTTGCCGGCAATCGACAGGTCTCCGTGGATCGGTGGCCGTGGATGTGTGCGCTGCGTACTCGGTGGCGGCGAAATCAATGCCGGCGAGGTCGGTGTCACCACGTCATCGAGCAACGTTGCATCCGGTGCAGTGGCGCACCCGGCAGTAACGAGGTTCGCGGCAATGAAGAGACGCCACATGCACCGCAGTTGTGTGCGTGAGCCGTGTCGTCGCGGTGCCGATAACGCTGATCCCGAGGACATTCGTGCCTCCCGTGCACGTAACGGCGCTCGTGCACGCAAGACACCCTGCGGCAACGGTCGTCGTCTTCGTCGTGTAATTGCGGCGCGTGGCCGCACTCGGAACCAGCAACATGGTGGACGCGGCAGCCGGCATGCGTCCAGTCGTGCGGGAAAGTAGTGGGCGGACGGGGTAACGGCGGGGGTCGGTAGCCTTGCAAGACCCCGAAATGTCCGACCACCCCGATTTCGCCGCCGAACAGGCGCACATCGAGCGGGCCTACGCCTGCCTCGAGGATGCGCGAGCCAGCACCTTGCGGATTCGCGACCTCACGGAAGCCCAAATGGGTGGCACGTTCCAGGAGCGCTACGAGCGCAACTACTTCGACGAAAAGGTGGTGGCGCGACTCAACAAGCTCGACATCGGTGATGCGGCGCTCGTTTTCGGGCGGATCGACCGCACCGCCGAGGATCTTGATTCGGAGAGCACCGAGGCGTTCCATATCGGACGCCTTGCCGTTGCCGATCGCGAGGCCAATCCGGTCGTCGTTGACTGGCGGGCTCCGGTTGCCGAGCCGTTCTATCGAGCCACCGGGCGCGAACCGATGGGTCTCGTGCGCCGTCGACACTTCATGGTCGAGGGACCGCGTTTGCTGGCAATTGAGGACGAGTCATTCGGTGACGGTCGGCTCGGCCTTGCCGGTGACGAGAGTGTCGGCGACGCGCCGACGTTGCGCGGCCAAGGAACGTTGCTTGCCGCGCTCGGCAAAGGACGCACCGGACAACTCGGCGACATCGTGGCCACGATCCAATCGGAGCAGGACGAGATCATTCGCGCCCCGCACCGCGGCGTGCTCGTCGTGCAAGGCGGGCCCGGTACCGGCAAGACCGTCGTCGCCCTCCACCGCGCGGCGTACCTCTTGTACACCCATCGATTTCCGCTCGAAGACCAAGGGGTGCTCGTCATCGGCCCGAACCGGGTGTTTTTGCGGTACATCGAACGGGTGCTGCCGTCACTCGGCGAAACGGGAATTCAGCAGGTGGTCCTCGCCGATCTCGTGCCGGGAATCACCTTCGGTGCGCACGACGACGACATTGCGCGCCTGGTGAAAGCGGATCGCCGCATGGTGAACGTGCTCGAACGCGCGATCGCCGATCGGCAGCGGCCCATCCGCGAGGACGTCATGATTCCCTTCGGAGCGACGCGCTTGCGGCTCACCCCGCGCGAGACAGCCGGCATCATTCGGCAGGCACGCCGTCGCGGCGGTCGCCACAACACTCTGTGCCGCGCCGTCGAAGGTGAAGTCATCGCCACGATGATGTCCAAGGTCGGTGACGGCACGTTCGATCTCGCCGAGGCGCGCGACGGGTTGCGCCAGATTCCGGAGTTCCGTGCGCTGATGTTCCGCATGTGGCCGTCGTTGACCGCGGCCGAGTTGTTGCACGACCTGTTCGGATCGAAGGCACTGCTGCAATCGGCGGGCGAGGGAGTGTTGTCGCACGACGAGGCGCTCGCATTGCACAGACCGCGCGCCGAGTCGCTCGCTGCGGCGCGGTTCTCCGACGGCGACGTCGCCCTGCTCGACGAAGCGCGCGAACTGCTCGGGGCTCGACCGCGCCGTGGTGGCGTGCTCGACGAAGCCGACGACATCGCCACTTACGGACACATCATCGTCGACGAAGCACAGGATCTCACGCCGATGCAGCTGCGCATGGTGGCGCGGCGTTCGCTGAACGGCGCGATGACCGTGGTCGGCGATCTTGCCCAGGCCACCGGTGCATTCGCAGCCAACGACTGGTCGGAGTTGATCCGGGTGCTCAGCCCGCGCAAGGAAGTAACGGTCGTCAATCTCACCGTGGGCTACCGAATCCCGCGCCAGATCATGGATCTTGCATCCGGTGTCGTTCGCGAGGCGCTGCCGTCAGCCATCGTCCCGACGGCGGTGCGCGAGGGTGATGCCGCGCCGCGAATCATCGCCGCGGCGAACCGCGACGCGCTCGTTGGTGCCGTGGTCGACGAGGCAAGTCGTCTCGCTGCCGAGCTGCCCGCGGGTCGAGTCGGCGTCATTTGTCCCGACGACGTCATCGAGGCAGTTGCCCAGGCGATGCGCGATGCGGGTGTGACGTTCGGTCGGGCAACGTCGAGCGGCTTGGAAGAGCGGATCACCGTGGTGCCGGTCGGCGTGGCCAAGGGCCTCGAACTCGACGGCATCATCGTCGTCGAACCGGCTGCAATGGCTCGCGCCGTCGACGTCGGGTTGCGCGGGCTGTACGTGGCTCTCACCCGTGCCACGCAACGACTGAGCGTCGTGCACCATGCCGAGCTCCCGGCGGCGATGCGCAACGCCTGATCGGCCAACGCCGCTGCACCACGTTGGTGATGGGGCCGCGCGTCGTGCGCGACGCGAACTCAGGCGTTCAGTGATGCAAGCGCGAGCGGCAGGAAACGTACCGCTTTGTCGGCGTCGGCGGGCCGGTTGCGAACGACTGCGGTACGGCACAACTCGATGATGCGCTCGAAGTCGTAGAGAAGTTGGTCGGCAAGCTCCGGGCGTTCGACGCGAATGCCGGCACCGAGGGCAGCCCACACCTTCTCTATGTCGCCGAGCACCGCTTGCGCGCGCGGGCCGTCGCCGGCGAGCTTGGCCGCGCTCAGCGTCGCAATTCGTTCGGAGAGCACGACCCCGAGTTCGGACAGCGAGTCCGTGGGGATGTCGAGAACCGACGTCGTCGTGGTGGTGGTGGCCAAGCCTGCATCGTCAATGATCGTTGTGGCACACCCCGTCGACGCGATGCCAAGTGCGAAGGCAACAGCTGCAGCGCCGGCACGTCGCGCCCGGCGGCGAACGCCGAGCAACGCTGCCGATGACGGGTCGAACATGGACCGCAGTCGCCCTATCGAGTGACGAGCAGTCGTTCGCTCGTGAGCTCGTCAAGTTCGACAATGTTGCCTTCGTCTGAGTTCCCACTGTCGCGTGCACCGACGCGTTCGCCGTTGCCGTCGCTGTGATCGTTGAGTCGGATGCGGGCGCGACCGGCCGACGTGCGCTCGACCATCGTGCAGTGTCGACCCGGAACGATGTCGCTGCGCTGCAGGAAGTCGAGCAAACCCTCGGCTTCTTCGAGTACCTCGGGAATGCGCTGCACCGTGAACGCGGCACCAACCTCGACCGCACCGAGTGGGGTGAGCGGAACCGACGCGTGGCCGGTGCCGGGAATCGGATTGCCGTGGGGACATGTGTCGGGGTTGCCGAGTACGCGGGCCAGGGCGGTTTCGACGTCGTCGCTGATGATGTGTTCCCACTTGCACGCTTCGTGATGGGCGCGACCCCAGTCGAGGCCGAGCATGTCGGTGAGGAATCGCTCGGCAAGCCGGTGCCGGCGCACGACTCGCTGGGCGAGCGCCTCGCCGTCGGCAGTGAGCAACAGGTTGGTGCCGTCGTTGCGCACGAGACCCTCGGCTTCCATCCGCTTCACCATTTCGGACACCGATGCGCGGGACACGCCGAGTCGCTCGGCCAGGCGAACCTGAATGATGTCGGCGTTCTCCTCGCGCATCTCGAACATGCACTCGCAGTACTCCTCGAATGCCGGATGATGCTCGCCGGGGTGAGCCATGGCGATCAGGGTACCTGCGGTGCTGCGCACGCTTCGTACCCGTCGCACAGGTGACGGATACTGTTCGCCCATGACCACGACGTCGGTGCTTGATCGCATGTCCCCGGCGGTCCGCGAGTGGTTTGCGACAACTTTCACGTCCCCCACGCCGGCGCAGAGCGACGGATTCGCCCGCATTCTCGACCGGCACCACACGCTCATCAGCGCACCGACGGGAAGCGGCAAGACACTCGCTGCGTTCCTCGTCGCAATCGACCGAATGATGACCGAGCCGGTTCCGGCGGACGCCGCTCGCACGAGGGTCGTGTACGTGTCGCCGCTGCGTGCACTTGCTTTCGACGTCGAGAAAAATCTGCGCGCGCCGCTCGTCGGCAGTCGGCTCGCTGCCGAGCGACTGGGAATCCCGGTGCACGAACCTACGGTCGGTGTGCGCACCGGTGACACTTCGTCCAAGGAGCGTCAGCGGCTCATCCGCAACCCGCCGGACGTGCTCATCACGACACCGGAAAGTTTGTACCTCATGCTCACGTCGTCGGCGCGCGCGACCCTCGCCAACGTCGACACGGTGATCATCGACGAGATTCACGCCATTGCCGGAAGCAAGCGCGGCGCCCATCTCATGTTGTCGCTCGAGCGTCTCGAACGCGTGACGACGTCCCCTCCGCAACGCATCGGACTCTCGGCAACGCAGCGTCCGCTCTCCGAAGTCGCCCGGTTCCTCGGCGGGTGCAGTGACGGCGTCGCCCGACCGGTGGCGATCGTCGACGCCGGTGCGGGCAAGACGCTCGATGTCGAGGTGGTGGTGCCCGTCGACGACATGGCAGCAATCGGCACGGTCACCGACGAGTTGCGGAGCGGACCGGCCACCGCCGCAATGTCACCGCGACGGGTGAGCATCTGGCCGAGCGTGTATCCGCGGTTGCTCGAACTCATCAACGAACACACGAGCACGATCATTTTTTGCAACGCCCGCCGCCAGGCCGAGCGGCTCGCGGCGCAACTCAACGAGTTGGCCGGCGGCGACCACGAACTCGTGCGCGCTCACCACGGATCGCTCGCCAGGGAGCAGCGCGTCCACATCGAGGACCAACTGAAGCGAGGCGAGCTCAAGGCGATCGTTGCCACGAGCAGTCTTGAGTTGGGTATCGACATGGGTGCCGTCGACTTGGTCGTACAAGTCGAGTCACCCGGCGCGGTGAGCCGCGGCTTGCAGCGCATCGGTCGAGCGGGTCATTCGGTCGGTGCACCGAGCCGGGGCAAGGTGTTTCCGAAACATCGTCATGATCTCGTCGAGTCGGCGGTCGTCGTGCGAGCCATGCTCGACGCGCGCATCGAGGCATCCCGCTACCTGCGCAACCCACTTGACGTGCTGGCCCAGCAGATCGTCGCCGAGGTGTCGATGAACCCGGGGATGTCCGTTTCCGACGTGGCGACCATGGTGCGCCGCTGCGCCAACTTCGCCGAACTCAGCGACGAACTGCTCGCTGCGGTGCTCGACCTTCTCGCCGGCAGGTATCCGAGCGAGGAGTTCTCCGAACTCAAACCGCGCATCGTGTGGGACCGGGTCACCGACTCGTTGCGGGCACGCGATGGCGCGCAACGACTCGCAGTGACGAACGGGGGCACCATTCCCGATCGCGGATTGTTCGGAGTGTTCTTGCCCGACGGCTCGCGCGTGGGCGAACTCGACGAAGAAATGGTGTACGAGTCGCGCGTCGGCGAAACCTTCGTTCTCGGAGCTTCGACGTGGCGCATCGAGGACGTGACCTTCGATCGTGTCGTCGTCACACCGGCACCCGGCCAACCGGGGAAGATGCCGTTCTGGCACGGCGATCAGATGGGTCGGTCGGTCGAACTCGCCGCGGCGATGGGTGAGTTTCTGCGTGACGTACGGGCGCGTACCGTGCGGGATCCCGAAGCGGCGGTTGCGCATCTGCGCGAGCACCACCGCCTCGACGATCGTGCGGCGCGGAACCTGCTCGAGTACGTCAACGAACAGCTCGAGGCCACCGGTGTCGTGCCCGACGACACCACGATCGTGGTCGAGCGTTTTCGTGACGACATAGGTGACTGGCGGGTGTGCATCCACTCGCCGTACGGCGGTGCGGTGCACGCACCGTGGGCCCTGGCCATCGAGCGTCGCCTCGACGAGCGACTCGGTATCGGAGTCGAAACGATGTGGAGTGACGACGGAATCGTGTTGCGGCTGCCCGAGGCGATCGACCAGGTGCCGATCGACGAGTTGTTCCCCGATCCCGACGACGTTGCGCAACGGGTGATCGATGCCGTGCCGTCAACGGCGTTGTTCGCGGCGCGATTCCGCGAATGCGCGGCCCGGGCGTTGTTGCTGCCGCGGCGCCGTCCTGACCGGCGCACGCCGCTGTGGCAGCAGCGACAGCGTGCGGCCGACCTGTTGGCCGTTGCGGCGAAGTACCCAACCTTTCCGATGTTGCTCGAGACGAGTCGTGAATGTCTCCAGGACGTGTACAACCTTCCCGCCCTGCGTGACGTGCTCACCCGCGTGCGCAGCCGCGCCATCCGCACCGTTGCCATCGACACACCGAAGGCGTCACCGTTCGCCCAGAACCTCACGTTCTCGTGGATCGCGTCGTACATGTACGAAGGGGATGCACCGCTCGCCGAACGCCGGGCCGCCGCGCTCGCACTCGACCGCGACCTGCTCGACGACTTGCTCGGCGCCGAGGAGTTGCGCGAGCTGCTCAGCGCCGACGCAATTGCGGCGATCGAGGCCGAGTTGCAGTGCGTCGTGGCATCTCGTCGGGCGCGCACGGCCGACGAAGTACACGATGTCGTACGGCGCGTCGGTGACGTCACTTTCGCTGAGCTCGAATCACGATGCGCGGGCGATCCGCGGGCGTTCGTCGACGAACTCGTTGCTGCGCGGCGATTGGTGACTGTCGCCGTCGGAGGTGAGTCGCGTTTGATCATCGCCGAGGACGCCGGGCGGTACCGCGACGCCCTCGGATGCGCGTTGCCACTCGGACTGCCGCAAGCCTTCACCGCACCGGTGCCCGACGCCCTCACCGAATTGGTGGCGCGTTTCGCGCGCACGCACGGACCGTTCACCACGGCCGATGTTGCCCGACGTTGGGGCGCCACGACATCACGAATCACCGACGCACTCGGTGCACTCGAGTCGGCAAGTCGGGTCGTGCGCGGCGAGTTCCGCCCGTTCGGCACCGACCGCGAGTGGTGCGACGTCGACGTGCTGCGATCGGTGCGCCGCCGATCCCTGGCACTGCTGCGCAAGGAAATCGAGCCCGTCGACCGCTCGCTCTTTGCCCGGTTCACCGTTGCGTGGCACGGCATCGACGCTGAGCACGCCGGGATGGATGCGCTCGTCGACGCAATCGGGCGACTCCAGGGCGTTGCGCTCGTGGCATCGGCACTCGACGCTGACATCCTGCCGGCGAGGGTGCGCGGCTACCGGCCGACGATGATCGACGAGTTGTGTACCGCAGGTGAGTTGATGTGGGTCGGTGCCGGCTCGATCGGTGCGCGCGACGGTCGCGTGCGCCTCGTATGGGCAGACCAGGCGGCAACGTTGCTCGCCGCATACGACACCCCCGAATCGCCGCAAGGAGCGGTGCACGATGCGTTGCGCGTCGCGTTGCGCGGACACGGGGCGAGTTTCTGGCAGGCGTTGCGCTCGCGGGTCGCGGGATTCAGTGATTCCGAAGTGCTCGCCGCGTTGTGGGATCTCGTGTGGGCAGGCGAAGTGACCAACGATTCGCTGGCGCCGTTGCGCGCGACGTTGGCGGGCGCGGGGACCGCACGCACCCGAGAGCAGCGGGCCGGTCGCCATGGATCGTCGCGGCGCGGTGCGCACGTTCTTCGCCCGCGACGCGGTGTGGTTGCTGCGCATACTCCGCCGACGGCGAGCGGACGCTGGAGTCTCGTCGCCGGTGATGCGCCGGTTGGCGCCGACGATTCACAAGTGTCAACTGTGTCAACTGCATCAACCGTGTCAACTGTGTCGACTGAGGCGCTGCACGCCGTCGCCATGCAGCTGCTCGAGCGCCACGGTGTTGTCACCCGCGAAGCGGTGCTCGCCGAGGGGGTGCGCAGCGGATTCGCCGGTGTGTACGGCGTCATGCGCCGACTCGAAGAGCGCGGCACGGTGCGTCGCGGTTACTTCGTTGACGGACTCGGTGCCGCACAATTCGCCGTGCCCGGAGCCGTCGATCGGTTGCGGGCCACCGACACCGGTACGGGAGTGGTGACGCTTGCCGCCACCGATCCCGCCCAGCCGTACGGTGCGGCAATTGATTGGCCCGAATCCGCGGGTCGGGCGCAACGTCAAGCCGACGCCATCGTCGTCATCGCCGACGGCGAGCCACTCGTGTGGTGCGACGTGCGCAGCGGACACCTCGTCACCTTTCCGCGAGCCGTCACCGACGCATCGTGGATCGATGCGCTGTGCGAGTTGCCGAAGCGGGGTCGCGTTGCGCGACTGACGTTGCGTCGGATCAACTCGGCGGCACTCGATGTCGCGGCGCGACCGTCCGAAGTGGCCTGGGTCGTTGACGCGCTGCTGGCCCGGGGTTTCGTCGACGGCTATCGCGGATTGTCGCTGCGCGACTGAGCCGCAAGCTCGCGGTCGTGGCGATCCGCAGCCTTGATTCCATACCCGATGACGATGGCCGGCGCCAGGATGACCGAGCCGATGATGAGCGTCGCACCGCTGATGCCGTGCGCCAGTGACGGATCATCGGAGGCGAATCCGATGCCGAAGGCGATGCACGACACCGAGTACGCGCCGTAACCGGCGCGTTGGGCGAGGCGATTCCAGCGGGCGATCACCGCGCGGCGCGCAAGGACGGGGTCGTGTGCATTCATGACGGTGGCACGACTCTACGAGTGCCGTGATGCGCGTGCGAGACGCAGGAGACCCGCACGGTGATTCCGAGTCGGGATGCATCCGTAGGCTGACAAGGTGCCCGACCAAGTTGTGGACGTGCGGGACGCCGTCGTTGCAATGGATGGTTTCCCGGCACTCGCCGGAGCGTCACTGTCGGTCGAGCGTGGTGACATCGTCGTGCTCGCCGGCCCCAACGGCGCCGGCAAGACGACGTTGCTGCGCCTGTGTGCCGGACTCGTTCCGCTCACCCGCGGAACTGCGCGGGTCTTCGGCCTCGACGTCACCGACGATCGTGATGCGGTGCGGTCGCGGGTCGCATTTCTCGGACACGCGAACGGCTTGTACTCCGAGTTGACGACGCGCGAGAACGTTGCTTTCCATGCCGCACTCGTCGGAGCGACGCGCAGTGATGTCGACGTCGCACTGCGACGGCTCGGTCTCGACGGTCGCCTTGCCGACGTTGCCGTCGCGCGACTGTCGGCGGGGCAGCGGCGTCGATGCGCAATCGCAAACATCGTCGTGCGACGCGCCGGCTTGTGGCTGCTCGACGAACCCCATGCCGGTCTCGATGCCGATGCGCGGGCCGAGTTCGACGTCATGCTGCGCGCCGCAAGCAGCAGCGGGGCGACGATCGTTCTCGCATCGCACGACCTCGATCGACTCGGCGGTTTGCGGCCACGCATCGTGCGAATCGAAGCCGGTTGTGTCACCGGTGTCGCGAACGGATTCGACGCAGAAACGTCGACCGGTGTCGCGCGCAAGGCTCCGAACGGCGTCGAACGATGATGCTGCGCGCCGGGTTCGCCGTGTTCCGCAAGGACCTGCTCATCGAGTGGCGCAGTCGGGCGTTGATCACGCGGGTCGTGCCGTTCGCAGTTCTCGTGCTCGTTCTGTTTGCCATCGCCCTCGACAGCGAACCTCTCGTGTTGCGCGCCGGTTCGGGATTGGTGTGGATGACCACACTGTTTTCCGCACTCGTCGTCGTGCAGCGAACCTTCGAACTCGAGCGCCGCGACGGAGCGCTCGACGTGCTGAAGACACTGGGAATCGACGGTGCGGCACTCTTTTTCGGCAAGGCGGTCGCGGTGATTGTGCAGTTGATCGCCCTGGTCGTCATCCTCATCGGTGGCGCGATCGTGCTGTACGGGGTGGATGTCGAGACGTCGGCGCTGGTGCTCTTGGTCACCACCGCGGTGCTCGGTTCGTGCGGTGTCGGCCTCGTCGGTACTCTCTATGGCGGACTCGTTTCCGGTGCGAGCGGCCGCGACACTCTGTTGCCGCTGTTGCTCATGCCGGTGACGGCTCCGGTGCTCATCGGGGCATCGCGAGCCACCGAATTCGCATTCGGTGGTGATGCCATCGATGCGTCAACTGCATGGGCATGGGTCGGTTTACTGGCCGTGTTCACCGCGGTTTTCGCCGCTGCCGGTGCCGTGAGTTTCGGTCCACTGATCGACAACGACGCATGATGACGACCCCACCCTCCACCTCGCCGACCTTCGTTCGTTCGACCGGCACGACGGCGACGCGCATCCTCGGCGGCATCACCCTTGCGCTCATGGCGTGGGTCGTCGTCAGCGGCCTGTTCGTCACTCCGCCCGACGCCGTGCAGCTCGAGTCGGTGCGCATCATGTACGTGCACGTACCGAGTGCGTGGATCGCGTACCTCGCATTCATCACGACGGCGATCGCATCGGGCTTTTCCCTTGCCGGCCGTCACCGTTCGCTCGGGTTCGACCGGGTTGCCGGTGCATCGGCCGAAGTCGGCGTGTTGTTCATGGCGATCACGCTCGTCACCGGAAGTCTGTGGGGGCGCCTCACATGGGGAACTTTCTGGCAGTGGGATCCGCGTCTCACCACGACCGCGTTCCTCTTCGTCACCTACGTCGGCTACCTGGCGATTCGTCGACTCGACGGCACACCGCGGCAACGGGCGCGCCGGTCGGCAATTCTCGCCCTGCTCGCAGTGCTCGAGATTCCGCTCGTGCACTTCAGCGTCGTGCTGTGGCGCTCTTTGCACCAGGAGGCGAGCGTGCTCAACACCGACGGTGACGTACGACTCGACGGACTGATGTTGTTCACGCTCTTCAGCAGCGTGGTGGCGTTCAGTACCGCCTTCGCCTGGTTCGTCGTGCACCGTCAGCGCGTTGCGGCAATGGAGGACATGCGCCTGGGGTCGGGGCTCGACGCGGCTCTCGCCGAGCGACGTGCAGAGGCGATTGCTCAATGAACGGTCGATGGGGCATTTCGTGAAGGACGTCGGATTCATCGCCCTGAGTTATGCGCTCACGCTCGGCTCGATGATTGTGCTGGCACTGGTCACCGTTCGGCGGGCTCGTTCGCTGGCACGCATCATTCCCGACGAGGACAAGCCGTGGCTGTAGAGGAACCGCTCGACCTCGCTCCGCGCCCCGATGCGGCACCGCGTCGCCGGCGACGCCGACTCCTGCCGATGCTCGTGCTCGGTGCGGCAATCGTCGGAGGTGGCATCGTCGTCGCCCAGTTCCTCGGTTCGGCAATCGACTACTACTGCAACGTCGACGAGATCGGCGTGCGCGAGGGATGCGACGAGTCGCGTCGATTGCGCGTTCAGGGCAACGTCGAACAGGGCTCTCTCGACAAACGGGCGGGCTTCACCACGTTCGTGCTCGAGTTCAACGGCACTCGCTTGGCGGTGGATTACGAAGGTGACCCGGGCGGCGTGTTTCAGGAGTGCATTCCGGTCGTGGCCCACGGCCGGATCGTCGACGGTGATTTTCTCGCAACCCGCATAGAAGTACGCCATTCCAACGAATACGAGGCACAAAACGCAGATCGCATCGCCTCGTCCGACATGGAGTCGGCCGCGTGCTCGCAGCAGGGCTGACGTCACCCATCGGTCGCGGGCTGTTGCTCGTCGGCTTTGTCGCCGCGTTCTTCGGTGCGTTTGCCGCCGCCGTCGGAGCGCGCAGATCCGACGAGAAGACCCTGCGTCTGGTGCCGCGATTTGCCATCGTGTCGGTGGCCTGCGCGGTGGGGGCATTCGTCGTCATGGAGTACGCGATGATCACGCGCGACTTCTCACTGGCCTACGTGCAGCAGGTCGGTTCCACGGCGACGCCGGCGCTGTACAACTTCGCCGCGGCGTGGAGCGCCCTCGAGGGGTCGATCCTCATGTGGTTGCTCATCCTCGCCGGCTACGTCGCCGGCGCGGGGTGGTGGATGCGCAACAAGATGACCGATCCGCTCGTCGGGTGGGCAATGGCGATCATGTTCGCCACGCTCGCATTCTTTTTCGTCCTGTCGTTCGGTCCTGCCAACCCGTTTGCTCTCGGCGCGCCCGGAGTGACCGACGGACCGGGACCGAATCCGTTGCTGCAAAACCACATCCTCGTCATGTTCCATCCGCCGATCCTGTATCTCGGGTACGTCGGTATGACCGTTCCGTTTGCATTTGCCATCGCCGCGCTCATCGTCGGTCGTGTGGGCGACGGATGGCTCGCCGCGACGCGCCGCTGGACGCTGAGCGCCTGGGGATTCCTCACCTTCGGTATCGCGCTCGGTGGTTGGTGGAGCTACGAAGTTCTCGGTTGGAGCGGCGTGTGGGCATGGGACCCGGTCGAGAATGCCTCGCTGTTGCCGTGGATCACGGGCACCGCGTATCTGCACTCGGTGATGGTGCAGGAGCGTCGCGGCATTCTCCGCGTGTGGAACGTCTCGTTGCTCATCGCCACGTTCAGCCTGACGATTCTCGGTACGTTCCTCACGCGGTCGGGCGTGTTGAACAGCGTGCACGCGTTTTCCGAGAGCGACATCGGAGGATGGTTGCTGGCGATGTTCGGTGTCATCGTCGTCGGGTCGGTTGTGCTCGTGTTCCTGCGGGCCGATGCGTTGCGGTCCAACGGGCCGATCGAATCACCGTTGTCCCGCGAGGGTGCATTCCTCGTCAACAACGTCCTGTTCGCGGTGTTCGCATTCGTCGTCCTGCTCGGCACCGTGTTTCCGCTCGTCGTTGAAGCGCTGCAGTCGCGTCAGATCGTCGTGGGTGAGCCGTTCTTCGATCGCCTCAGCGTGCCGATCGGTCTCGTCATGCTGTTTCTCATGGCCGTGGCGCCCGTGTTGCCGTGGCGCCAAAGCGGGGCATCGGTGCTTGCAACGCGCCTCGCGGTGCCGGCGTGGGCCGGCGTCGGGTCACTCGCGTTGGCGCTCGTTCTCGGCGCATCCGGATGGGCTCCGATGCTCGCCTTCGGGCTCGGCGGATTCGCCGCCGCAACGACGGTTCGCCACCTCGTCCTCGCGGTGCGTACGCAAAGGGTGCGCGGGTTCGTCGGACGTGCCAACGGCGGAATGATCGTGCACCTCGGAGTGATCTTCATCTGCGTTGCACTCGCCGGATCGAACGGCTTCACCCGCAGCCAGGAGTTTGACCTCACCCTGAACCGACCCGTCGAGTTCGCCGGACACACCTTCGAGCTCGTCGACATCTACGAGGTGCGTGACGCTCGCAGCATTTCGGTGCGCGCCGCGGTGAGCATCGACGGTGGCCAGGCGTACGAGCCGTCGATCACCCGGTTCACGAACATCGGAATGAACGTCGGTACGCCGTCGGTGCGCTCGACGCTCACCCACGACATCTATCTCACCGTCGAGCCGCCGGTGCGCCCCGATGCGGGTGCGGCACGAATCAAGGTATTCGTCAAGCCACTCATCATGTGGCTGTGGATCGGCACGTTCGTCATGGCGGCGGGAACCGCGTTGGCGGCGTTTCCCACCCGGCGTCGCGATGCCAACCGGGTGCGCGACTCGATCGTTGCCATCGACGCCGACCCGAGTCGCGAGCGCAGCTCGACCGAGGTGGCGCAATGACGAGCAACATGCGCGTCAACACAGAGGGGTCCAACGAACCAGTGTCAGACGAAACGCGTTCCATTGACGACCGCATGGGTGTGGGCAAGCGTTGGCGACGGATCATTTCGATTGCGGTTGCGCTCGGTGCCGTTGCGGCGGTGATGTGGGTGCTCGGCAGCGCCGGACGCAATGATTCCACTGCCCGGTCACCGCTTCTCGGTCAGCCCGCACCGGCCGTGGTCACGACGACGACCCAGGGCGACAAGTTCGATCTCGCCCGTCGCAAGGGTTCGTGGGTGGTGTTCAACTTCTTCAACTCGACGTGCGTACCGTGCATCGCCGAGCACCCGGCCCTGGTGTCGTTCGTCGAGCGCGAGTCGGGTCGCACCGACGGTGCCGAGTTCTATTCGGTGATCAACGACGATTCGACTGCCGCCGTCGACGATTTCTTTGCCCGGCGGGGCGGCGAGTGGCCGCGGTTGCGCGACGACGACGGCGCGATCGCCGTCGCATTCGGCGTTGCGAAGGTGCCCGAAACGTGGGTAATCGATCCGAACGGCTTCGTTCGGCTGAGAATCCTCGGTGCAGTGACGTCGGGTGACCTCGAAATGCGTCTCGACTCACTGCGCGGTGCGTCGTGACGTCGACCCGGTCGCGCTCGACGCGGCGCCGACCGCTCGCATCATGGCCGGCGTGGACGCTCGTGCTCGTTGCCGCATTTCTCATGATCGTCGTCGGCGGAACCCGCGACCGCGGTCCGTTGTCGCAACAGGAACGCATCGAAGAAATCGGACGGCGAATTGCGTGTCCGACGTGCGCCGGCGAGAGTATCTCGGCCTCGCGGGCAACGGCGGCGCAGTCGATTCGTTCGGAGATCGCCCGCCAAGTCATTGAAGGCCAACGCAGCGACGACGAGATCGTCGCGTTCATCGTGTCGCGATTCGGCGGTGAGGTACTGCTCGTACCGCGTGCCAGCGGTGTCGATGCGTTGGTATGGGCCCTGCCCGTTGCCGTTGCTGTCGTTCTCGCTGCCGGGTTGGTGCTCACGTTCATGCGCTGGCGGCGCTCGGCCGAGCAAGCGGAGGCGATACGACGCGTGCCGCGGTGGGTGACGGGTGTCGTCGTCGCCGGTGTCGTCGCCGTCGCATCTGCATCGGGTTGGTGGGTGGCGCGTGAATCCGGTCAGCGCCTGCCGGGTGAGACGATCACCGGCGGAATCGCAGACAGCACCGCGACGTTGCTGTCGCAGGCGCGTGCGCTCGGAACGAGCGACGTCACGGCGGCAATCGAGTTGTACGGCCGCGTGCTCGAGATCGATCCCGACAACGTCGAGGCACTGACGTACAGGGCGTGGCTCGTCAGCCTCTCTGCGCGCAACTTCGACGCGGCGTTGCGTCAACAGGCGTACGCCGCGGCGGTTGCCGCGTTCGGCCGGGCGATCGAACTCGATCCGACGTACGCCGATCCGGTGTGTTTCCTCGGCATCGTCGTCTACCGCGACGGTGACGACGCCCGGTCGGCGCTCGAGTTCATCGACCGATGTCTCGCCAACGACCCACCGGCCGAGGTGCGCACGCTCGTTGCGTCGTTGCGCGACGAAGTGGCGGGCGTCGTCGGCGAATGAAGTTCGGCGCGTAGCGACGCGCCGAAGTCACTCGGCGTCGGGTGGGGGTACGGCGATGCCGCGCGCCCACGCGCCGTCGATGCGGTCGAGCACCCACGCCGACCCTTTTCGCCAGCACGGCTCGGAGGCGATGACCATGCCGCGGCGCGCGAGCGCACCGATGAGTTCCGGGATGACGTCACCGTGGGTGCAAATTGCCGCATCGCCGGGCAGTTCATCGACGAGTTGGAGCACGGGTTCGATCAGCGGTGACGCCTCGAACTCGGCGAGGCGCTGATCGACGTCGACGACGAGCCCCCGCCCCTCGGCGAGCGGGGCGAGAGTTTGGATGCAGCGCACCGCGGGACTCGACACGAGACGTTGCACGGGTACGTCGGCGAACCTCCGCGCTATGAGCAACGACTGCGCGACGCCGCGCTTGGAGAGCGGGCGCAGCGAGTCGTCGTGGTTCCATTCGCCGCGGCTGCCGGCGTGGGCGTGGCGAATGACAACGAGAGGCACCGCGGGATGTTACGAGACGAAGGTGAACAATCTCCGCTCGTGAATGCGTGTCCGGGGGAGCGATGGCACACTTGGGGCGTGGGGTTCTTCGAGCGCAATCGTGAGGAAGTCGGCAGGCGTGGTTTCGATCCGTCGCGCCTTCCTCCGGGGCAATACCTCACCGATCGTTACCCGGTGCTCCACGTCGGTGACGTGCCGAGTTACGCGCCCGGCGAGTGGTCGCTGGCGATCGGCGGAGATGTCGACAGTCCGTACACGCTGACATACGACGAGTTGCGTGCGATGCCGGCAACCACGATGACGGTGGACATTCACTGCGTGACGAAGTGGTCGAAATTCGACATGCAGTGGACCGGCGTTCGCGTGCGGGACATCCTTGCGCGAGCCGGTGTGCGCAGCTCGGCGACGCACGTGCTCGAACATGCCGAGTACGGGTACACCACCAACGTGCCGCTCGCCGACGTGATGCGCGACGATTCGCTCGTGGCGTACGCATACGACGGGGAGGATCTCGATGCGATCCACGGCGGGCCGGTGCGAATGGTTCTGCCGCAGCTGTACTTCTGGAAGTCGGCCAAGTGGTTGCGCGGTATCGAGTTGCTGCGCTACGACGTCGCCGGATTTTGGGAACGCAACGGATACCACATGTACGGCGATCCGTTCAGAGAGCAGCGCTTCACCGACGATTGATCACCGAGTCGGGATCCGTATCCGGACACGTGGCCCTGAACGTCGTGTTCGTTGCGCCGTGCTTTCGCCGCGGCTCAGAACGTCGTGTTCGTTGCGCCGTGCTTTCGCCGCGGCTCAGAACGTCGTGGCGCAGAATCCGTCGCCGCGTGGAAGTGATGCCGAAATTTCGGGCGACGTTTCCCCGTAGAGCGCCGACAGCATTCCCTTCACCATTCCGCGGTCAACGGCGCAGATAACGGGATGCTCGAGGGCCACGTCGCCGAAGGGGCAGTGGTTGTTGATGATCCGTAGTTCGTTGTGTCGCTGTTCGGCATGGGCTGCAAAGCCGTGTGCGGTGAGCGCATCGGCAACCGCGGTGAGGGCGCTGCGCAGCGAACGATGGCCGGCGGCGACGTCGTCACCGGTGAGGCCGCTGGCCATTGCCTCGCCGTACTGTCGGCCGATCTCTTCGGCCATTGCCTCGGCTTGTTCGCGGGGCAACAAATCGAGTGCCCGTCCGAGCAGGGACAAGATGAGATCGTCGCTGCGCACGGGAAACGCCATGTCGGCGGTGCGTTCGGCGATGCGGTACCGCTTCGACGGACGTCCTGCGCCCGATTTGCCGCTGCGCTCGATCGATACCTCGACGTAGCCACCGGCAGCGAGTTTGTCGAGGTGGTGGCGAGCGACGTTCGGGTGGAGGGCGAAATGATCGGCAACTCGGGAAGCCGTCACACCCTCGTTGTTGTCGCGCACGAACAGATACACCGCCCGGCGGGTGGGATCCCCGAACGCGGACGTGATCGCCGACACGGTCGCCGTGAAGGCTCCGTTGGGCACGGGCTTGTTTGCGCCTTGCAGACTCTGTGCAGAGACCACAGCGTTAGCCTACCGAAACGACCCATGAGCACCTTGACCCCCGAACTCATCATTGACGCACTGCGTCCCGTCCAGGATCCCGAGCTGCACCGCTCGATCGTCGATCTCGACATGGTGCGCGACGTCGCCATCAACGGATCGACGGTGTCGCTCACCGTCACGTTGACGATCGCCGGTTGTCCCTTGCGCAACGAGATCCAGAAACGGGTCGACGATGCGCTCGTCAAGTTGCCCGGTGTCGAATCGGTGGCACTCAACTTCGGGGTGATGACCGACGAGCAACGGGCGGCCTTGCGCGAGAAGTTGCACGGTTCGCCCGCGGCGACGGCAGGCTCCTCGCCGGCACAGGGTCATGCCCAGGGTCGGGCCATTCCGTTCGCTCAACCGGGCTCGCGTACCCGACCGCTGCTCATCTCGTCCGGCAAGGGCGGTGTCGGCAAGAGCAGCGTCACGACGAACCTCGCGGTTGCACTGGCGGCAGCCGGACACACCGTCGGTGTCGTTGATGCCGACATCTACGGTTATTCGATTCCGCGCATGCTCGGTGCCGATCGAGAGCCGACGGTCATCGACCAGATGCTGCTGCCACCCGAGTCGTACGGCGTTCGCTGCATTTCGATCGGCTACTTCGTGCCCGAAGGGCAGGCGGTTGTGTGGCGCGGCCCGATGTTGCACAAGGCGCTCGAGCAGTTCCTCACCGACGTGTTCTGGGACGAGCCGGACTTTCTGCTCATCGACATGCCGCCGGGAACCGGTGACATCGCACTCAGCCTCAGCCAGTACCTCCCGCGAGCCGAGGTGTACGTGGTGACCACCCCGCAGGAAGCGGCACAGAAGGTTGCACGCCTCTCGGCGGCGATGGCGGCGAAGGTGAACATGACGGTGCGCGGCGTCATCGAAAACATGTCCTGGTTCACGGGTGACGACGGCAAGCGGTACGAACTGTTCGGATCGGGCGGTGGCCAGATGCTCGCCGACGAGCTCAACGTTCCGCTTCTCGCGAAGATTCCGCTGACCAACCAGCTGCGCGAAGGCGGCGACGTTGGTCGCCCGATTGCCGCCGTTGCGCCCGACAGCGAGTCGGGTCGCATTTTTGCCGAACTTGCCCGTCGCATCGCCGAGGATCTGCGCCCGAAAAAGGTGTTCAGCTCCGCGCTCAAGGTCAACTAGTTCTCCACCACGGAAGGAATCGAAACATGGACGTGAAGATCGGCGTGACGCAGACTGCGAAGGAGCTCACCATCGAGGTCGACAACGACGAGGCCACCCGAAAGGCGACACGTACCGCCGTCGAGGAGGCATTGTCGGGAAAGAGTGCAATTTTGCGACTTGTCGACCGCAAGGGTCGTGAAATCGTCGTTCCCGCGGAGAAGGTCGCGTACGTCGAAATCGGCTCGGCAGAGGGCGATCGTCGGTTGGGGTTCGGAGCCTGACATTTTCTGACGTTCTTTCCCGCCGGCTGATCTTCGTCACCGGCAAGGGTGGGGTGGGAAAATCCGCCGTTGCGGCGGGCATCGCACGACTTGCGGCGCGGCGCGGCAAGCGCGTCCTCGTGTGCGAGATGGACGACAAGGGATCCCTTGCGGGATTCCTCGGGCGTGACCACGTCGGTTTCGATCCGGTCGAGGTCGAGCCGAACGTTTTCGTGATGGCGATGAACACCGAAGATTCGCTGCGCGAATACCTGCGACTCTTCGTGCGGGTTCCCGTCATCGGCAGCCTCGCTCCACTGGCGAAGATTTTCGAGTTCGTTGCCAATGCTGCACCGGCAGTCAAGGAGATTCTCGCAATCGGCAAGATCTGTCACGAAGTGCGGGAAGATTCCTACGACCTCGTCGTCGTCGATGCCGAAGCGACGGGCCACTTCGTCGCCCAGATATCCGCGCCCGATGCGTTGATGCGCGTCGTTCAGCTCGGTGTCATCGCCGACCAGACCGCATGGATGCGCGACATCCTTCATGATCCGATTCGTACGGCCGTCGTCGCGGTGACGACCGCCGAGGAGCTGCCGGTGACCGAGACGATCGAGTTGCGCGAGCGGCTCGCCGCCGCAACCCCGACACCCATCGCCGCCGTCGTCGTGAACAGGGTCGAATCGGCGATCACCATGACGCCCGACGAGATATCGGCCGTCACCGACCCGCAGGTCGAGTCCCGCATTGCCGGCGCGACCGGTGACGCGGCGTCGGTGGCGCGTGTTCTCGGCGCGCTGCGCATGACGTCCGACCGCGCCGGTCACCAACTCGTCCGGGTCGCCGAATTGCGCGCCGCATTCGCACCGGACGTCGACGTCGTGACCGTGGCCGAAGCGGGGAGCCTGTGCGTGTCGCCTCCGCAGGTGAGCGGGTGGATTGCCGAAGAGTTGGGGGGCGACGGTCATGACGCAGGATGATCCCGGCGTCGTCGACGCAATGTGCGGTGATGCCGAACTCGTCGTGTTGTGCGGTCCCGGTGGTGTCGGAAAAACGACTCTGGCTGCGGCGACGGGTGTCGCCATGGCGATGCGCGGTCGGCGCGTTCTCGTTCTCACCGTTGACCCTGCGCGGCGACTCGCCGCGGCGCTCGGCCTCGCCGACACGGGCAACGTCGAAGTCGCCGTCGAGGTACCCGAAGCAGCCGGCGCCCTGACGATGGCGATGATCGACACCCATGCCAGTTGGAACGACATGATCGCCCGCCATGCCCCCGATGCGGCAACGAAGGATCGCGTTCTTGCCAACGATCTGTACGCCACACTCACGTCGCGATTCGTGCACAGCCACGACTACGTCGTTGCCGACCGGCTGTACGAGGCGCACGTCTCGGGCAACTACGACCTCATCGTCGTCGACACACCCCCGTCGCGCAACGCACTGTCCATCCTCGATGCACCGAAACGAATGCAGCAATTCTTCGGCAGCCGCCTGTTGCGGTTGCTCACCGGGGGAGGGCAGGCGAGCCTGCTCAACGTCGCTGCGCGACCCTTCTTTCTCGTCGCCGACCGAATTCTCGGTGCGCGCTTCCTGCAGGACATCTCCGAATTCTTCACCCTGTTTCGCTCGCTCGAAGCCGGAGTTGTAGGTCACGCCCGGGGTATCGACGCACTCCTCGCCTCGCCACGGGCGCGGTACGTCATCGTGGCGAGCGGCGAACCTGTGGCACTGCGCGAGGCTCGCCACCTCGTCGGTGCGCTCGACGCACGCGGCATGCGCCGTTCGGCGGTCGTGCTCAACCGTCTGACACCACGGTCGTTGGTCGCCGGGCTCGCCGAGTCGATGGCGGCGCTGACGAACGGAGTCGACTCCTTGCGCACTGCCGGCGACGAGAGCGGTGCCGCCGTGCTTGCTCGGGCCCTCGACGCCGCCGATCGAGTGCTCGCCGCCGCGCGCCGCGAAGCGGATGCAGTTGACACGGCGCGCACCTGGAGCGACATCGTCGCCCGGGTCGAGATGCGCAGCAGCGATCCGATCGGGGTCGACGAGTTGATGCACCTCGCGGGCTCGATGCAGCGGGCAGACTAGGCACTCAGCATGCCGACGATGGCCGAAATTGCCGAAACGCAGGCACACCTCGACGACGACACCGTCGAGCATCTCGGGGCACTCCTCTCCGAGTGGGGAATGCTCGCCGACTTCTCGTTCGCCGATCTTCTGTTGTACCTGCCCATACGTGGTGAATCGGCGACGAACTGGGTGATTGCAGCACAGGTTCGCGCCGCCACCGGGCAGACGTTGCATCACCTCGACCTCGTCGGCGAAAAAGCCGACGATGACGAGCGACCGTTGCTCGCCGCCGCGCTCGCCGACGGGCAGATCCACAAAGGCGAAATCCACATCTCCGGACTCTCGGATCCGGCGAGCATGACGGCGATTCCGGTGCGCTTCGACGATCGCGTCGTTGCGGTTCTCACCCGTGAGACGAGCACCGTGACGAGTCGGCGCCCGGGGCAACTCGAGCGGGCGTACCTCGAGATCTTCGACGAATTCGCCCGGATGATTGCCGCGGGTTTGTTCCCGTTCCACGGTCGCGTTGCCGATGCGAGCGTGGCGCCGCGCGTTGGTGACGGCGTGCTGTTGCTCGATGCACAGGCGCGGGTGTCGTATGCGTCACCGAATGCAGTCTCGGCGGTACACCGTGTCGGCATCAGGGCCAACGCCATCGGCCAGAGCCTCGCCGAACTCGGTTTCGCCGACTCGCCGGTGCGCAACTCGTTCGAGCGTCGCGAACCCGTCGTCGAGGAGCTCGACGAACGCCATGACGTCACTCTGCTCGTGCGCAGCATCCCCATTTTGCGTCATGCGAACGGCGGCAGCGAGGTGACGGGTGGGGTACTGCTGCTGCGCGACGTCTCCGAACTTCGCCGCCGCGACCGTCTCATCCTCACCAAAGACGCAACGATCCGCGAAATCCATCACCGCGTGAAGAACAACCTGCAGACCATCTCGTCACTGCTGCGTCTCCAGGCCCGGCGTCTCGAATCAGACGAGGCGAAGGCGGCTCTCGCCGACTCGGTGCGCCGCATCCGCACCATCGCCCTCGTGCACGAAACGTTGTCGCGCGAGCCCGGTGAGGACGTGAGTTTCACGGAGATAGTTCGACCGTTGCTGCAACTCACGCAGGAGAGCCTGCAGTCGACCGACCGCCCGGTTTCGTTCGCGGTGCGCGGCGACGGCGGGCGTTTGCCGGCAACGATCGCCACCCCGTTGTCGGTCGTCATTCTCGAGTTGCTGCAGAACGGAGTCGACCATGCATTCGCCGAAGGCTCCGGTGGCGGTCGCGTGCTCGTCGAGCTGCACCGTGACGACGATAACGACGACAACCTGCACGTTCGGGTCATTGACGACGGTCGCGGGGTTCCCGCCGACTTCAACCTGGCGAAAGCCAACGGTCTGGGCTTGTCGATCGTGCGCACGCTCGTCACCACCGAACTCGGCGGTCACATCGCAATGCGTCGGGCAACAGCCGACGAACTAGCGGCGGCGGGTTTCGATGCCGCCGGTAGCGGGACGATCATCGACCTCGTCGTTCCGGCTCACGAGAGGGATTGATACCGACATCACTGTCGGATTGATACCGACATCGATGTCGGTGCAGGATCAGGCGCCGGCGGGATGCGCCATACGGCGCATCGAAGCGCGCTCGCGGCGAATGCGACGACGCTCGTCCTCGCTGGTGCCGCCCCAGATGCCGCAGTCCTGGTTGGTTGCGAGGGCGAACTCAAGGCACTGTTGACGCACGGTGCATTCGGTGCACACCGTTCGAGCCACTTCCAGCTGGTCGACTGCATCGCCGGTGTTGCCGACGGGGAAGAAAAGTTCCGGATCGGTGTCGCGACAGTTGGCGTCGTTGCGCCACGAGTAGTCGGCTGCCCCGAGGGCGAGGCTCTGGGCATACAGCGACATCGCCTCCGACGCTACGAACGTCGCAGCCAATGTGCAAGGGGTATGCGAGAATTTCGTCGTCGTAATTCGCCCGAATCGCACGGAGTGGCCCCATGACGATGATCATCGCCCATCGCGGTGCCTCGCGGCGTGCCCCCGAGAACACGATCGCGGCGTTCAATCTTGCGCTGAAGCTCGGTGCCGATGCCGTCGAACTTGACGTGCGTTCGAGCGCCGACGGAGTCCTGGTCGTGCACCACGATCCCCACCTTGTCGACGGCCGGGTGATCATCGAGACCCGGTCCGGTGATCTTCCCCCGAGCGTGCCCACGCTCGATGCAGCGCTCGATGCGTGCGGAGGTCTCGTCGTCAACGTCGAGGTGAAAAACGATCCGACCGAGATCGACTTCGACGTGAACCGTGCCGCAGCGCGGGCGACGGCGGATCTGCTCGCGCATCGAATTGCCGACGGCGTGCCGCCCGATCGTTTCATCGTGTCGTCTTTCGACCGGGACGCAATCGACATGGTTCGCCGGACGCGTCCCGACATTCCGACGGCGTTGCTCGTCGTCGATCCGGGGGACGTTGCGGCTCTCGCTAACGACCTGGCGGCCGACGGTCATTCGGCGTTGCATCCGCACCATGCATTCGTGACACGCGAGGACATCGATGCGGCGCATCGCGCCGGTCTGCGGGTGAACGTGTGGACCTGCGACGACGTGGGCCGGTTGGCGGAACTCATCGAATGGGACGTCGACGGAATCTGCACGAACGTCCCTGATGCGGCAATCGACGTGCGGACCTCAGTTCGCGTCGCGCGCCGGAACGATTCGACCGCTCAGTAGTCGACGTGCCGCGGCTGCACGAGTCGCAGTGCGTCGGGGCAGTGTCGAACGACGAGCCGCGTCGTTTCGCCGACCCAGTCGCCGTCGAGTTGGTAGTCGAACGGCGCCGGGAAATCGAAGACGATCTCCGATGCGTTGCCGGCGATGTCGATTCCGCGTTGTGCGGTGAGTGTGTATCCGCGCACGGAGCGCAGCAGTGCGCGCAACATCTGCGTGGTGCGCAGTCGCCTGAAGGTGACGACGGCGAGTTGGGCGTCGAGAGACGCGTCGGCCGACAGGCGGATCGCCCGCTTGCCGACGTAGGTGTATGGACTGGTGTTCATGACGACGGTGAAGTAGCCGTTCGGAATGTGGCGACCGTCGACGGACAATGTGAAATGCGGATGCTTGCGGTCGTAGGTGCGGAACCATCCGGACAACGCGTGAAAAGCAAACAGCGGTTGACCGACGAACCTCTTGAACGTCGCCGTACGTTCGACGGCTCGCACGACCGCGGCGTCGTAGCCGACGCCGCAGTGAAAAGTGAAGTAGCGGTCGTTGGCCATGCCCATGCTGATCGAGGCCAATGCGCCGGCGTCGAGTCCGGCGGCAAGCTGCGTGATTGCGACGAGCGGATCGTTGGCGAGACCGATCGACCGGGCGAAGACGTTCGTCGATCCACCCGGCAGAACGCCGAGCGCGGTGGTGGAGCCGGCGAGTCCGGTGGCGACTTCGTTGAGCGTGCCGTCGCCGCCGAAGGCGATGACGGCGTCGAGACCGCGTTCGACGGCGTCACGGGCGAATCGCGTGGCGTGACCCCGCTCGCTCGTTTCGACCACCTGCACGTCGTGGTGGCGGGCGAGGTACTGGTGGACCTGGACCGTGTTGCGCGGGGTGACCGACGTGGCGAACGCGTTGACAATGAGCAGGATTCGCAAGGCCCTTCACGGTACCAATCGGCGTTGAGCGGCACCCGTCACACACGGCGAGCGGGTTGCCGTGGCGAAAGCGCCGTCCGATTGGGCCCTTCGTTGTGCGAGGGGCCACAATGGACGCCATGAAGATCGTCGTCTGCGTCAAGCAAATTCCCGATCCGGCAAGCCCCGGGGCCCTGGATCCCTCGTCGAACACGTTGAAGCGTGACGGCAAGCTGATCCTCGACGACTCCGACGCGTACGGCGTCGAAATGGCGTTGCAGTTGGTGGCTGCCGCGGGTGCCGGCGAAGTGAGCATCGTGTCGATGGCGCCCAACGGTGAAACCGCCGGCATGCGCACGGCACTCGCGATGGGCGCGGCAAAGGGTGTTCTCGTCTCCGATCCCGCGCTTGCCGGATCCGATGCGTTGACGACCGCAAAGATCCTTGCCGCGGCGATCGCGAAGGCGGGAATGCCGGACCTCGTCATCGCTGCAACCGAGTCGACCGACGGCTACACCGGAACCGTGCCCGAGCAGATGGCCGAGGTGCTCGGACTTCCGTCGGTGACTTTTGCGAAGAAGGTGAAGGTCGAGGGCTCGTCGCTGAAGGTGGATCGACAGAGCGAAGGTGGCTACGACGAAGTCGAGTGTCCGTTGCCGGCGCTCATCAGCGTCACCGCCGGTGTCGTTGAACCGCGCTACCCGAGTTTCAAGGGCATCATGGACGCCAAGAAGAAGGAGATCGTCACTTTCACCGCCGCCGATCTCGGAATCTCTCCCGTCGGCTGGGCCGGCGCAGGACAGAAGATCGTGTCCGTTGCACAAGCCGAAGAGCGCAAGGCCGGCGAAGTCGTCGAGGATGACGGCGAGTCGTTCAACAAGATCGTGTCATTCCTGGAAAACCTGAAAGTGATCTGAGGTAGCAGCACCATGTCGAACAACGTCAACAACGTCTGGGTGTTCGCCCAGCTCGCAAACGGAACCCCCACGACGTTCACGCTCGAGCTGCTGGCCAAGGCCCGCTCGCTCACGTCGAACGTCGTCGCATTCGTCGCCGGCGACGGTGCGGCTGCTGCCGCGGAACTCGGCAACCACGGAGCGACGAAGGTATACGCCACGGGCGACCTTGCCGGTCGCATGGTCGGAGTCGCAGTCGCAAGTGCCATGAAGGCGGTCATCGACGGCGGGGAAACTCCCGACATCGTGATGTTCCCGCAGAACTACGAGGGTCGTGACGTGCTGTCGCGACTGTCGGTGAAACTCGATCGTCCCGTGCTCACCAACAACGTCGATGTCGCGGTGACGTCCGACGGGGTGGCGGCAACGACCCCGATCTTCGGTGGCAACGTCCTCGTCACGACCGCATTCTCGGGTGCGGCGCCGCACCTCGTGTCGTTCCGCCCGAAGAGCTTTGCCGCCGAAGCCAGTGGCGGTTCCGCTGCTGCGGTGACGACCGTGTCGGTGCCCGATTCCGGGGCGGCCGGTGCGGCACGAATCACAGCCGTTCACCTCGAAGAGACGAGCGGTCCGAAGCTCGACGAAGCAAACGTCGTCGTTGCCGGAGGTCGCGGTCTCGGTGAGTCGACGAACTTTGCGCTCGTCGAAGAGCTGGCCAAGCTGCTCAACGGTGCTCCCGGAGCGTCTCGTGCGATCGTCGACGCCGGTTGGGTGCCGTACTCGTACCAGGTCGGTCAGACGGGCAAGGTCGTGAAGCCGAGCGTGTACATCGCCGCCGGGATCTCCGGTGCGACGCAGCACATGGTCGGCATGAAGGGCTCGAAGAACATCATCGCCATCAACAAGGACAAAGAAGCGCCGATCTTCGGCGTTGCCGACCTCGGCATCGTCGGGGACGTGCACAAGGTTCTGCCAAAGTTGATCGAGGCGCTGAAGGGCCGCAAGTAGCGCTTCGCCCGCGGGCGACGGTCAAACGAGCGGCCAGGGCCATGCACGGCCCGTCGGGTCGTGGGGAAACACGCGGTGCTCGACGAGCCAAGCGGCTCGTTGCGTGAGGGCGGTGACCTCGGCGTCGTCGAGCAGTGACGCAACTTCGAGCGGAACCGAACGGGCAAGAGGAGCGATCGGTGCGATCTCGTCCTCGGTGACGTCGAATCCGGCGAAGTCCCAGATCACCGTGCGCAACTTGAAATCCGCAGCGAAGCACAACCCGTGGTCGATCGCCCATACGTGGTCGGTGGCGTCGATGAGCACGTGGCCCGACTTTCGATCGGTGTTGTTCACGACGATGTCGAACAGCGCAATCCTGCGCAGCGCGTCGTGGGTGTCGGGACGGCGTTCGTGAAGGGTGAAGTAGTGCTGCTCGAAGTCGGCGTCGACGAGCAACTGCACCGAACCCTCACCGAGCGGACCGTCGCGCACGACGGTGACGGGCACGATGTCCCAACTCATTGCGCGTGCCAGCCTGTACGCGGCGACCTCGCGGCGATGCAGACCCGGGGCAAAATCCCACAACGGTCGTTCGCCGCGCAGCGGCTTGTAGATCGCCCGCAACTGCCCGCTCCCGTCACCGATCGTTACGAGGAATGTTGCGTTGCTGCTGTCGGGCATGCGCATCTCCATGCGCATCTCCCCGTGCGTCAGCAGATCGACGGGGCTCAGTTCATCCGCGGACATGCATGCCGATCGGGGTTGCGGGGCAAACCGCAAAAGACGCAACTCGGCCGACCGGCGGCAACGACGTCGTCGGCATGCTCGCAAAAAGCCGCAGCCTGTCCGCGAGTGATGCGCAGCCGGATCTTGCCGGTGTCGTCGTCGGCGGATTCGCGCGGCGGCATCTCTTCGAGTTGGAGGATGAGTCGGTCGGCTTTCTGGTCGTAGCCGAGGCCGATGCTGCCGAGCACGAACTCGGCATCGACGGGTTCGCGCAACTCGAGCGTTCCGGGCAGCGGACGTTCGGTGACTGCGGGGGCATCCTCGAGAAGTTTGCGCAGGTACGTGGAAAGAGCCGCCACCTGTTCCTTTTCGCACTTCACGGTGTAGTAGCGATCCTCGACGCGCACCTGGAGAAAGAAGGTGCGCGATCCCGGTGTGCCGATCGCACCGGCCGTGAACGAGTCCGTCGACTCGAAGTCCCAGTAGCCGCTCATGACGGACGCAACTCGCGCAGCGAGCCTCCGATCGAGTTCACCGTGAGAACCACCGGAGTGTGGCCGTGGTACGACAACGCGGTCACCGAGCAAGGACCGATGACGATGCGTTGAAACAAGTCGAGGTGCGTGCCCATGGCATGTGCGACTGCGGCTTTGATCGGGTCGGCGTGCGACACGCAGACGACGACGCCGCCCGGGTGCCGTTCCCGCAACGCGTCGAGAGTCGACACGATTCGTGTCTGCATCTCGGTGAAGCTTTCGCCGCCCGGGAAGCGAAACGTGCTCGGCGTGCGTTGCACCGCGCTCCACTCCGGACGCTTCATCAATCGGTCGAGTCGCGCCCCGGTCCAGCGTCCGAAATCGCACTCGAGCAATCCCGCATCGGTGCGCACACGGTGTTTCAGGGCACGCCCAATCGGGGCGGCCGTCTCACGGGTGCGCTCGAGAGGTGAGCAATACACGCCCGACACCTTGCCGAGTTCGGCGAGTCGCTCGGCGGCCCGCTCGGCCTGTGCAACACCCTCAGCGGAGAGGTGCAGACCCTTGGCGCGACCCGGCAACACCTTGCCGGTGGTCGGGGTGAGGCCGTGGCGCACGAGGAGGAGCAACGTCGGACGCTTGGCCATGGTTCCTCAAACTACTGCCGAGGTTCTAGGGTCTCGCCGTGTCGAAAGTCAACGTGCCGCGTGACTTGCGCGCGGTGCAGCGCGAAGTCGTGGCGTGCACGCAGTGTCCCCGACTCGTGAAGTGGCGTGCCGACGTTGCGCGCACGAAGCGCGCCGCGTACGCCGACGAGACGTATTGGGGCAAAGCCGTGCCGGGATTCGGGGATTCGGCGGCGCGAATCGTCGTCGTCGGACTCGCGCCCGGGGCCCACGGAGCGAATCGAACCGGTCGGGTGTTCACGGGTGACCGCAGTGGCGACTGGTTGTACCGCGCGATGCACCGTGCGGGGCTCGCAAACCAAGCGACTTCGACGCATCGCGACGACGGACTGCAACTCAGCGGAGCATGGGTGACTCTCGCCGTTCGCTGCGTGCCGCCGGACAATGCACCAACTCCCGCGGAAAAGACTCGTTGCCTGCCGTTCATGCAACGCGAGCTCGAGGCGTTGCGCGACGCGCGAGTCGTCGTGTGCCTCGGTGCAATTGCGTATGCGGCGATCGCCGAATCACTCGGTGTCGTGAGGCGTCCGAAGTTCGGTCACGGAGTCGTCGTTGATGCACCGAACGGCTTGACGATCGTGTGCTCGTACCACCCGAGTCAGCAGAACACGTTCACCGGGCGACTGACCGAAAAGATGCTCGACAACGTGTTCCGCGTCGCCGTGCAGCGGGCGAAGCCGTCGGGGTTCGGGGCTGCGAACGCACCCCGTGCGGCGAAGAAAGCCGGTACCGAGAAGAAACTCAGTGCGCCGCGGCGGGAGCGCCGTCGGCCTTCTTCTTCGGCGGAGGTACGCCGATCTTCACGCTCGTCTCGGCGAAATCGGGCCAGCGACGACGGCTGACGATGCTCAGCGTCTTCAGCAGCTTCATCGCCGTTGCATCGTCCTGAGCCGGACGGGCGACAACGACGCCACTGGCGATCATTCGGTTCATCACCTCTTCGCCCAGCGGGGTGCGCACGACGCACAGCGTCCAGTCGTTCGACTCACCGATGCCGCCGGTGGAGATGTCGGCATGTTCGGCGGAGAAGTCGGGGCACATCTTGCAACCCTCGCGGGTCCACTTGTGGCATTCCTTCAGGTCGATCTCGTGGTACGAGCCGTCCTTCATCCAGATCTGGAAGACGCCCTTGATGTTCATCTTCACCATCTCTTCCTTCTTCAAGCCGTACTTGGCGAGGAAGAGTTCCTCGAAAATGGCATCATCGAAGGTTTTCGAGCACAACAGTCCGATGTTGAAGAGGAACGGCTTGCCGATTTTTCCCGCCTTGCGTTTCCACATCACCGGGAGCACCGACGACTGGCAGCTCATTCCAACGAGGGCGATGCGTTGCAAACCCTCGGCTTCGGCATCCTTCAACGCAAGGGTGTTCGCCGAGTACGTGTAGCGACTTCCTGCGGAGGCGAGCACCTCGTCTCGGTTGCGGGCGAGACCGGGCTTTGCCTTCCACGACGTGCCGTCACCTTCGAGGAAGCTGGTCAGCGCTACATCGATGTAGTCGTTCTCGAGCAGCCAAATGAGCATTGCCGAGACGAACCCTCCGTCCTGGCCCTTGGTGTGGGTTTCGTCGTCGGCGGCGCGCACGAGAAGCAACTGGCGGTACTGGCCGTACATTTCGTCGTCCTTGCGGGGACGGCCGAACAAGTGGGTGTCGGCTTCCTGTTCCCACTGGCGGAATCGCGGACATGCCCTGGTGCAGGTGGTGCAGCCCTTTTCCCCGTGCAAACAGTTCGAAGGTCCGAGTTCCTCTTCGAGGTGGAACGGCTTGTATTTGCCCTCGGCATGCTCGTAGCCGATGACGTCGTGGGGGCAGGAGATGACACACCCGGCGCACCCCGTGCACAGGCCCGTATTGATCACTTCTTCGTGGAGTTCCTTCCACTGTGCGGTCCAGCGGGTGGTCGTGGGGGCGGACTCGGTCAGCGTCATGACGAGGATGCTAGAGGAATGGCGCTTCGACCACCCTTATTGACACAATGGCACTATGTCGGGGACAACAGCGTCGATCATTCACTATCCACCTGAAGTGGAAGAGTTCCGCGCGACCGTGCGTGCATGGCTCGAGGACAATCTTCCCGCAGGTTGGTTCGACGACGACTTCGCAATGTCGAACGACGAGCGCGAACGATTCAACGCAACGTGGCCGGACAAGTTGCACGAGGGCGGATGGATCTGTGCGACGTGGCCGAAGGAGTACGGCGGCAAGGGTCTGAGCATCCTCGAAGGAGTCGTGCTCACCGAGGAGTTTGCTCGCGCGCGCGCCCCGATGCGCGCCGATTTCTTCGGCGACACGCTCGTCGGTCCGACGTTGCTGCAGTGGGGTACCGAGGAGCAGAAAAAGGAGTTTCTCCCGCCAATTCTCTCGGGAAAAATTCGCTGGTGTCAGGGATTCAGCGAACCGAACAGCGGCAGCGACCTTGCCAGCCTGAAGACGACCGCCGTACTCGACGGTGACGAGTGGGTGATCAACGGGCAAAAGGTGTGGACCACCGGTGGGCACCACGCCGATTACTGCTTCCTGCTCGTGCGCACCGATCAGGAGGCGGCGAAGCACAAGGGCATCTCCTATTTGCTGGTGCCGATGCGCCAACCGGGCGTCGAAGTGCGGGGCATCGTCCAGCCCGACGGAACCGCGGAGTTTTGTGAGGTGTTCTTCACCGATGCGCGCTGCCCGAAGGACAACGTGGTCGGCGGAGTGAACAACGGGTGGCAGGTTGCCAACTCGACACTCGCATTCGAGCGGGGCATGAGTGCAACGACCGGTTTTCGGCGCTTCGAGGAGGAGTTCAACCTCATGCTTGCCGAGGCGCGGCGCAACGGTGCCGTTGCATCGCCGCTCATCCGGCAACGGCTCATGCAGTTCTGGACGAAGATCCAGATTCTTCGATTCAACGGATTGCGTTCGCTCGGTGCGACGCTGGCGTCGCGCAAGGACTTCGGTGTGGCGGCTCTCGGCGCAACGAACAAGATGTTCTGGTCCGAGATGCACCAACGGGCAATGGAGCTTGCACTCGACATTTACGGAACGAGCTCGGTGCTCGTCGACACCGGTCCGGCCTCCGGCACGTGGCCCGGGGCGATGCGCGACAAGCGCCGTGAGGGGTATCCGACGAGTTCGATGATGTCGGCCTTCTTCTTTTCCCGCTCGGAAACGATCTGGGGTGGGACAAGTCAGATCCAGCGCAATATCGTCGGGGAGAGGGTGTTGGGCCTGCCCAAGGAACCCAAGCCGCAGGGAGGGGAATAGGTGTCGTTCGCATCGGCGATTCGCAGCGGGTTCGCGAACTATGCGAACTTCAAGGGCCGCGCGTCGCGTCGCGAATACTGGTGGTGGGCACTGTTCACGGTTCTCGTGCAGGCCATCGTGTCGACGATCGACGACGACCTCGGCAACGTCGCATCCCTCGCACTCCTGTTGCCGTCCGTTGCCGTTGCCGTGCGACGAATGCACGATACGAACCGGCGCGGTTGGTGGATGCTCGTGCCGACCGTCAACCTCGTCTTTGCGCTCACCAAGAGCGACCCGGTGCAGAACCGGTTCGGACCACCCCCGCCGCCACGGGCGTAACGACATGGGCACCCGCTACGACGCCGACGACACGGGTCGCGGTGCGTCGCGCCACCGTCGTCGGGTCGTCGTCGCCGTCGTCGTCGGCGTGCTCGTTGCGGTCGGCTGCGCACCCGTGAAGCTCGATTCGACCTATGTCGGTGATGCACGCAGCAAGGCGTTCACCAAGGCGCCCGAGCCGTGGACCGTCATCGACGTACAGGAGCAACCGGCGTTGTCCGTGCGCGGATTCTGGGCACCGGGTGGTTCGCAGAAGAACTTGTTGTCGGCCGGAGTGGTGCCGTCCGGCGTCGTCGTGCGCCGCATGCCCACGTCCGAGGACGAACTCGATCTCGACGTCCTCAGTCGTCAAGTGGTGTTCGTCGAGCTCGAGTCCGCGCTCGAGCAGGGATTCGCCTCGCTGCTCGAGGGTCCGACCGACCGTCGGCTCTCATCACTCGACGGGGAGCAAATCGTCTACGACCTCGTCTTGCCGAACGGCACGATCAAGGTGATGCAACTCACCGTGGCGGACGTGCGCCAAAACGAGGTGTACGGCGTCGTCGTCGGCTGCAACACGGCATGCTTCGACTCGAATCGCACCACGATCGAACGGATTGTGGGCAACTTCCGGATTGACAAATAGGGGGGAAATCATGGCTGCTGACGGCAACTCGACGGGCCGCCGCGACGATCGTTCGACGATCTGGCCGGCTCCGGCAGGTAGCGGACTCGGAGCGGTGGTGGGAGGTGGTCTCGGTGCCGAGGTGGATGCCCGCGAGGTGCGCCGGCGACTGAAGCGCGATGCGCGCAAGGCGCGGCGCATTAAGCGGCGCCGACGCGTGGCCCGTGCCGGATGCAGGCGACCGATTCTCGTGTTCGATCGATTGAAGGTGTCGATTGCGATCGTCGTCGTGGTCGGCGTGCTGACGCTGTTCAAACTCGCCGACAACCCGCTGGTCAGCGTTGCCGACGCATCGCGGATGACGTTCAACACGCGGCGGTGGTTGTTCGTCGTGCTGGCCCTCGAACTCGTGCGCCAGGTGCACTACTTCACGGCCGAGCGGTGGGCCCGCTACTGGCGTCTCGCGGGTCGGATCGAAGCACTCGTGAAGGCCCCGTGGAACCGACTCAGTGCATTCGCCCAGCACCGCATCTCGCGCATCACCTGGTGGACCGGAGTTCTCGTCCTCGGTGCGTACCTGTTCTCTGCGGCGTTCGACACCGAGCCGATCCGGGCGTGGCTCGAGGCGCTCGTGCGCCTGTGGCAGGCGTTGCCGACGATTCTGCAGTTCGCGGCGTACATGCTGCTCGCCGTCGGGCAGTTCGTGGCCATCTTCTGGTTCTTGTCGCGCGGCGGCGTCGAAGTGCTCATGCCCGAGGACATCAAGACGAGTTTCGACGACGTATGGGGTCAGGACCAGGTCGTCGCCCGCGTCAAGGAGACGTTGAGCCTGCTCGAGGACCCCGACACGATCGAGGCAAAGGGTGGCTACGTGCCCGGAGGCATCCTGCTGTGGGGCCCGCCGGGAACCGGCAAGACGCTCATCGCCGAGGCCCTTGCCGGTGAAACCGGCAAACCTTTCGTGCTCGTCGAGCCCGGTGCGTTTCAGGCCATGTTCATCGGTGTGAACATCCTCAAGGTGAAGTCGTTGTACCGACGTTTGCGCAAACTTGCGTTGCGATACGGCGGTGTCGTCGCCTTCTTCGACGAAGCAGACGTGCTGGGTCGGCGCGCGTTGTCGGGTGTGCAACCGCGCGGCTCGGGTGCCGCCGCATTCGGTCACGATCCGTGTTGCGGTGCGACGACGATGCTGAGCAGCGCCGGCCAACTCGTTGCCGCAGGGCGCTACGACGTGCGACAAGGCACAGACTCGTTCGGTGTCGGTCCGAAACTCAACGGCCTCGTCGTGCCCGGCGGCGGTGGTGGCGGCGATCTCGGCACGCTCAACGCCATCCTCGCCTCGATGCAGGGATTGAAGAAGCCGCGCGGTCTCGTCAACCGATTGAAGCGCCTCGTCGGAATGAAGCCGTCGAGTCCACCCAAGTACCGGATTTTGCACGTCATGGCGACGAACATGCCCGACTCCCTCGACGAGGCGTTGTTGCGTCCCGGGCGAATCGATCGTCAGTTCCGCGTCGGATATCCGTCCCGCGAAGGTCGCATCCGCACCTTCGAGGGGTACCTGTCGAAGGTGAAGCACGCGCTCTCCCGCGACGACGTCGTGCGGTTGTCGACGGCGAGTCCGTACGCCTCGGGGGCCGTGATCAAGGACGTCGTCAACGAGGCACTGATGGCGTGTTTGCGCGACGGGCGCGAAGTCATCGAGTGGCGCGACGTCGTGTCGGCGAAGAGCCTGAAGGAACACGGTGTCACCGACGGCTTCGAGTACGTCGACCGTGAGCGTCACGCGGTGGCCGTGCACGAGGCATGCCACGCGGTTGCGGCGTACCGGTTGAAGAAGGACTTCCAAATCGACGTGGCGACGATCGAGCGTCGCGGCGACGTCGGTGGTTTCGTGTCACGCGTGCCGGTCGTCGAAAGGATGTTCGAGTGGCGCACGGAAGTCGAACACGACATCCAGATCTCCATTGCCAGCCTCGTCGGTGAGCGGATGTTCTTCGACGGTGACAGCACGAACGGTGTGTCGAGCGACCTCGACAGTGCAACCCGACTCGCACTCGTCATGGAGTCGCGCTGGGGAATGGGCACGACGCTCGCATCACACTCCGTTCTGATGGCCGGTTCGGCCGGTGGCGCCGGTGGGGGACGTCGCACCGGGGAGCAGGAGCCGTCGGCGGCGATGTCTCCGGTGCTCGGTGAACGCGTGGAGGAACGCTTGCGCGAGTTGTACGAGCGAACCGAGCGGCTCATCGGCGACAATCGTTACGAAGTGCTCGCCCTCGCGCATGCGCTTGAAACGCACCGCACCCTGAACGGTGCCGATGTCGAAGCGATCATCGACAAACGACGCGGTCCGATTGTCGACGGATCCGTCTATTCCGACGACGTCGTGCGACGAGCCATCGAGGACTATCACGCCGAGGCGGTGGTGTACCACCGCACAGGTGTGGGAAGCCCGGTTCTGCCCGATCCGCAATCAGTGATGGCGGCAACGCTGCGCACCGATCAGTGAGCAACGCCAGCGAGCAGCGTGCGCTCGGCACGTTCGGCTCGCCATTCGGTGCGCTCGTCATCACCGCGTCACGCCGGGGGGTGACTTCGATCGCGAGGCGATCGTCGGTACGCGGCATCAAGCGGGGCGCCGGTCGGGGAATCGTCGGTGACGTGGTGGCGGCGCGTCACGTGACCCGCGCCGCGCGTGAGTTGCGCGAATATTTCGCCGGTGGGCGGCGGCGCTTCACGGTGCCGCTCGATCTCGACGGCACCGAGTTTCAGCTCGCCGCATGGAACGACCTGCGCAGGATTCCGTTCGGGACGACGATCACTTACGGCGAACAAGCGCACCGCGTCGGACGGCCGCGTGCCGTGCGCGCGATTGGCGGTGCCAACGGAGCCAATCCCGTGCCGATCATCGTGCCGTGCCACCGCGTCGTGGCGAGCAACGGTGAAGGCGGCTACTCGCTGGGGATCACGATGAAGCGTGCGTTGCTCGCGCACGAGACGGCCCTCAGTGCGGCTGGGTGAAGCCGAAACACTCGCGCAAGTTGTCGTCGCGCAGGGCCACGTCGGGAGGGCCGAATGCAACGACACGCTGTGCGAGCAACAACACCGCCGTTGCGGATTCGGCATCGCCGAGGTCGTGCGTCGCCATGACGACGGTGACCCCGCGGGCGCGTTCGGCGGCAATGATGTCGGCCACGGCACGTTTGCCCGCGATGTCGAGTCCCGCCGTCGGTTCGTCGAGCAGCAACACCTCGGCGTCGCGGGCGAGCACCTGGGCGAGATGGGTGCGTTGCTGCTGGCCACCGGAGAGCGCACGTAGCGGTCGATCGGCAAAGTCGTCGACCCCGGTACGCATCATCGCCGCGCGCACGACGCCACGATCGTGAGCTGATTCGCGTCCGAACAAACCGAGGTGGGCAAATCGACCCATCGCCACGACGTCGCGTGCGCGCAGCGGCAAGGTGTGCGACGACACCGGGTGTTGCGGCAGGTAGGCCACTCGCGTCGGAGTCGCGCCGGGTCGTTCACCGAGGACTTCCACGTTGCCATCGAGAGCCGGGATCATTCCGGCGAGCGTTTTCAACAGCGTGGATTTCCCCGAGCCGTTCGTGCCGACGAGCGTGACGAGGTCACCCGCGTGGGTGTGAATGTTCACGTCGTCGAGAATGCGATGGTGGCCGAAGCCGACGGCGAGTGCCTCGGTGCGGATCGTGCACGTCGACGAAGTCACGGCGTCAGTGGGCGTGCACGTGCACGTGCTGGTGGGGGATCTCGTCGTTGCCACGTCGGGAAACGATCGCTTTCACGGCTGCTGTTGCGCCAAAGAGTGCTACAGCCGTGAGCACGATGCTCGCCCCGGAGGCAAGGTCGAAGTGGTAACTCGCGAGCAAGCCCAAGTATCCGGATGCGATGCCATATGCGGCAGCAATGCCGATCATCGTCGAAACGCGGCGCGCGAGCAATGCTCCGCTCGCAGCGGGGGCAACGAGCATTCCGAGCACGAGCAGGGTTCCGACGGTGCGAAAGCTGGCAACGATCGTCACGGCGACGATCCCGAGCAGCAACCCGTGGAACAGCGGTACCGAGAATCCCGACGTGCGCGCGAGGCCGTCGTCGATCGACATGAGAACGAAGGGTCGATGGGCAATCCGTGCCACTGTCGCGACGACCAGCAAGGCGCCGACTTGCCACCACAAGTCGCGTGGCGTCACCCCGAGCAATTCGCCGAACAAAATGCGGGTGATGTCGCCCACGAAAGACGCCGACCGCGAAGTGATGATCACACCGAGAGCGAGCATGCCGACGAAGAGCAATCCGATCGCCGTGTCGCTCGAGAGCCTCGAGCGGCGGGTGATGATGCTCACACCGCCCATCATCACCACCGCGCTCGCTGCGGCACCGAGCACCCCGGAGACGCCGAGGATGAGCGCAAGGGCGATTCCGGGGATCACACCGTGGGCGAGAGCGTCACCAATGAACGCAAGTCCCCGCAGAACGACGTAC
Source organism: Ilumatobacteraceae bacterium (assembly GCA_049433365.1). Lineage (GTDB taxonomy): Bacteria > Actinomycetota > Acidimicrobiia > Acidimicrobiales > Ilumatobacteraceae > F1-60-MAGs027. The sequence continues at coordinate 52,021 of JBMTET010000008.1, forward strand.
GTACCGCTGATTGCACAGACGAGTGCAACGAGGATGCTCGCGTACAGGGCATGGCGCATGAACTCGTTTGCCGTGAACGGCTCGACGAGATACGTCATGCGAGTGCGTCCGCAATGTCGCCGGCGAGCCGGCGCATGAACGTCGCGTACGAGTCGGCATCACCCATGACGTGCGTCGACAATACGACGACTCGCGCCCCCGACTCGCGGGCGATTTGTTCGGCAACTGCCTGTGGAGTGCCCAGGCTGGTGAAAATCACCGACGCCCGATGCTCAGAGATGGTCTTCTTCAGGTTTGCCAGCTGCCCTGCGGACGCCTCGGCCGAAGTGGTCGACGAGGGGATGACGGTACCGATGAGATCGCAACCGTAGCGATCGGCGAAATAGCCGAGCTCGTTGTGGCCGGTGACGAGTTCGCAGCGCGGAATCGTGGCGATGACGTCGATGATCTCGGAGTCGAGCGCGTTCAACGAAGTGACGAGGTCGTCGGCTGCCGAAGTGAGATCGACGCCGAGTACCGCGCCGATGTCGGCGGCGAGCGGGCGGATCATGTCGACGAGCGTGGCGGGACTCGTCCATACGTGGACGTCGATCGAACCGTGGTCGTGCCCGTCGCCGTCTGTTGTGTCGCCGTGGTCATGACCGTGGTCATGACCGTCGTCGGCATCATCCATCAACCGTGCAGTGACGTGCTCGATGACGTAGAAAATTGGTCGGCCATTGCTGCCCAGTCGCTCGAGTGCGGCATCGAGTCCCGCTTCGAAGTGCAACCCGTTGGCGACCACGAAGTCGGCGCGATTGAGGGTTTCGATATCGCGTGCCGACGGCTCGTAGTCGTGCGGATCCTGGCCGTCGGGGATGAGTGTCTGCACGACGGCAACTCCGTCCACCAGCTCTCTCACGACCGACGCGAGCACCGAATACGTGACGACGATGTTCGGCAGTTCGACCGCAGTCGTCGTCGACGTGACGGCGCCGGCGGTGGCGGTCGGAGTGGATGCAGGCGGTGTACCGCCGCACGCCGCGAGGGCGAGCGTGCCGACAAGTGCGAGCACCTGCATGGTCCAGCGCAGGAGACGCATGCGGGCGATGAGTGGGGTCGTGGGGGTCGCCGTGGATCGAAGTTGCCTGCGAGCGAATTCGCCCCGTCGTCTGACACCGACCGGATGCGCAGTGGCCATGGTCGCACCCTATCAGTAATGAGAATCATTCTCATTTGGAGAGCCCGGCCCACTCCGTCGGTGGGGATGGGTCGCGTGCCGGTGGGTCAGTTGCCGGCGAGGGCGGTGGTCAGTGCGAGAGTGAGCGTGGTGGAGTCGATTTCGCCACTGTGGCGCCACAGCACCCGGCCGTCACTACCAACCAGGGTGAAATACGGGAAGGCATTCAAGCCAAATGCATTCGCCGCATCGTTGGCACCCGAGTCGGCCATGATCGGCCACACGGCCGGCCACTTCTCGTTGGCCAGCCACGCCGACGGCGGAAAGTTCGGTGATGCGGGATCCGACGACGTGGTCACGGCAATGACATCCAGGTTGTCGGGCACCATGCCGTCGTTGAACCAGTTGACGAGAACGGGAACTTCGCGTTGGCACACGGGGCACCAGTGGGCGAGGAACACGAGCAACGTCGGTGCGCCGGGTTCGGTGGTGACGACGTTGCCGGTGGGGCCCGCGCCGCGCAACACCGGGGCGACGACACCGAGTGCGGGATCGGTTCCCTGACCGGTGAAAGCGGCCAGTGACTCGCCGCTCACGTCGACGTCCTGGAATTCGGAGACGACGCCGGCGGCGCTGCGATCTTCGTCGCTGGTACCGGTGACTGCGACGATGGCGAACACGGCAACGAGCACGGCCACGACGGCACCGATGATCCAGGGGAGTCGCTGCTTCACGGGAGGTCCCTCCTTGCGGGCTCGGATACTTGTGACGTCACAGTGCGCTCGGGCAACGTGAGGAACACGATCGTAGTGAGGAATGCGGCAAGGGCCATGAACGCCAAGGTGACGAAGCCGAAGATTTCGAAGAAGGGCACCGAGCACGGAGCGTCGGCCGAGCAGGAACCCGAGTCGAGCGAGGGCCAGCGTTCGACGAGCCAGTGGTACACCGAGATCCCCGCGCCGATGGTGGCAATGGGAATGGCATGGCGCCGCACGCTCGCGTCACGACGAATCGCAGCAATCGTGAGCATGACGGCCAGCGGATACATGGCGGCGCGTTGGTACCAGCACAAGACGCACGGGCGGTACCCGACGACGTTCGAGAAATAGAGACTCCCGAGCATCGCCACGCTGGTAACGAGTGCCGGGAGCGCGAGCCGAAACGGCGCGAGACCAGCGAGAACGTCCCGTGCGGCCGTCGATGTGCGTGCGCCAATCCGGGTGACGACAACGGCGGCGATCGACACGATGCACAGCACCGCAAGTAGGGCGAAAAACAGCTCGGCGGCTTCGTTGTTCACGCGGTGTCAGCGTACCGATGGGTCGGCGCCGGCCGGTGGGTGCGAAGTGGCACCATGGATGCCATGACGAGCGCATCATCCGACCAGTCGGCACTTGGCCGGCGCCTGCACGACGATCTCACGGCGGCAATGAAAGAGGGGCGTGACCGGGAAAAATCAACGTTGCGGATGCTCATTGCTGCACTGAAGAACGCCGCCGTCGCCGGCGACGAAGCGGTGCAACTCGGTGACGAGCAGGTGGTCGCGGTGTTGCGTGCCGAAGCAAAAAAGCGCAGCGAGGCCGCCGAGATTTACGCGCAGGCCGGACGCACCGATTCCGCAGCGAGCGAACGCGAGGAACTTGCCGTCATCGAGCGATACCTGCCGGCACGCATGGATGATGCCGCACTTGCCGTCGTCATCGGCGAGGAAATCGAGTTGGCACAGGCCGCCGGCGTGACGGGACCCAAAGCGATGGGGGTCGTCGTCAAAGCAGTTCGCGCGCGCGTCGGCGACGCTGCTGACGGTGCTGCCGTTGCGGCGCGGGTCAAGGAGCTCCTGGGCGCGTGACCGAGGGTCCGACGAACAACTGTCGAGTTGCCGTCGACACCCGTCAAGCAGCGCGTGACGCATCAACGAGCGGATATTGATGTGTTGATCAATTACGTCTGAGGTGAGTCGTTGTGCGCCCGTGCACATGGCATCCCCCGCGGTGAAGACGTGCCGTCGCCGCTCATTGACGCTCGTCACACGGATCGGTACGGTGGGAGACGAGCCAACAGCAGTTGCGCTCATCACCTCAAGGGGAGTTCAGCACATGAAGAGTCCGATCCGAGGCGTACGCCGCAAGGTCGCTGCAGCAATCGCAGTGGCCCTCGTGGCGTCGTTGGGAAGCGTGGCGCCCAGCAGCGCAGCGAAAGTATCTGCGCCGGTGCGAGGCGGCGAGTTGAAGGTCGGCGTGTTCGACCAGTTCATCGGCTTCTGCATGGCCGACAACAACGCCAACTCGGCGTTGTTCGCCGTGCGTTCGATGTACGAGACGTGGGTGGAGCAGCGCGCCGACGGGAAGATCGTTCCCTACCTGTTGCGCAACATGACTCCGTCGGCCGACTTCAAGACGTGGACCCTCACCGTTCGTGACGGCATCACGTTCCACGACGGCAGCCCGGTGAACGCCCAGGCTCTCGTGCTCAACCTCGAGGCGCTGCGCGGAACGCTGTTCATCAACGGCCTGCTCGGTCGCACACCGGCAACGCCCAGCCCCTCGACGGCGGGAGCCTTCACCGGCAACATCGCCAGCGTCACCGCGACCGGCCCGATGACCGTCGTCGTCACGCTCGTGAAGGCGGCCACGGACTTCCCGGAGAACCTCTACGGCTCGGGTCGCTTCGTCGCCCGTGGTGCCGCGCAGCTCACCGGCGGCAAGTGCTCGACGACCGTCGTCGGCACGGGTCCGTTCAAGCTCACGTCGTTCAATGCGAACCAGCTCGTCGTCGAGAAGAACCCGACGTACTGGCGCAAGGACGCGAGCGGTCAGGCGCTTCCGTACCTCGACAAGATCACCTTTACGTACCTCGTTGACGCCAAGCCGCGCGAGTCGGGTGTGAAGAACGGCTCACTTGACATGGCGATGTTCTCGTCGGCCGGTGAGTCCCGCGTCATGGGTGCGCTCCAGAAGAACAGCAAGGTGACGTCGCTCATCTCGCAGCCGGACTACTACCCGTTCATCTGGTTCAACAACCGCATCGCGCCGTTCAACGACCGCAACGCCCGTCTTGCCTTCTCGCACGCGCTCGACCATGCGCGATACGTGAAGGTGCGCCAGGCCGGTCTGGCGGGCGCGGTGGTGCCCGACAGCATCGTCGGTCCGAACAGCATCATGTACACGAATAAGGGCTTCGCCAAGTTCAACCTGAACGGCGCGAAGGACTACGTCGCGAAATGGAAGGCCGCGAACCCCGGCAAGGAGCTCGAGTTCTCGTTCCCGTACACCGCGGGCAGCACCGACTCGTTGGCCAATGTCACCCTCATCAAGCAGATGGTCGAAGCGGCCGGCATGAAGATGAACCTGCTGCCGCAAACGACGGCAGAGATCATCACCAAGGCCTTGCCGCAGACGTACCAAGTGATGTCGCTCACCCTCGCCGAGGGCACGGGCACGGCGTTCACCCTGCCGTTCCTCGTGAGCGACAACACCTTCGGTAACGCGGCGAATCCGTTCAACGCTGCCGCTCGCGCGACAGGCAACCTTGCGCTCGCCGCCGTGCCACGAATCCTCAACCTGGCGAACATCAACGACCCGGGTCTCGAAACCCTGCTCGTTGACGCTCGTGCCACGAACTCGCCGGCCGCCAAGCGTCGTCTGTACCAGCAGGCCACGCAGCGCGTCCAGAGCGAGGCCTACGTCGCCACGGTGGGATACACCCAGTACGGACTTGTGTACAGCAAGAAGGTGCAGGGTGTGAACCAGCTCGGTCTCACCTCGGGTGGCAAGCGTCGTCAGGTGACCAACTTCGGCATCGACCTCACGGCGGTGTACAAGACGAGGTAAGCGACACATCGTCGCGAATGCGAACGGGGTGGCGGGGTGACCCGCCACCCCGTTTTCTTTTTCGCAGCACCTTTCTCGCATCCACGCACCGCAGTCATCTAGTGTTCGCCTCACCGTGAAGGCGGCATCCCGATGAATTCCCGAACGCGACGCATCCTCGAACGGGTCGGCAATTCTTTGCTCGTCCTGCTCATCGCCACCTTCTCGGTGTCGATGCTCACGCGACTCCTGCCGGTCGACCTCGCCCAGGTTCTGTTGCCAACCGGCTCGGAACCCGAGCGTGCTGCACTTCGTGCCGAAATCAGACTCGACATGAATCCGTTCGCCTATTACCTGTCGTGGCTGTGGGACTTCGTGCGCGGCGACTTCGGCAACATCTACTACTCGGGCGGCTTCGATTCCGTCGGGTCGCGCCTCGCATCGGCGGTGCCGCGCTCGCTGCTGCTCATGCTGTACGCACAGGTCATCGCCCTCGCCGTGTCGATTCCGCTCGGGATGTGGTCGGGATACCGGGCCGGTCGTCGCGCCGATCGGGTCATCTCCACGACTCTGTTTTCGTTTTCCGCCATTCCGTCCTTTGCCATCGGACTCACGCTCATCGTCGTCATCGGGGTTCGGTTCCAGTGGCTCCCGACGCTCGGTTACGAACCGCTGTCCTCGGGTGTGTGGGAGCACTTGTCACGAATGATCATGCCGGCACTCAGTCTCAGTCTCGGACTCATCGCCACGTACACGCGGCTGCTGCGCGCCGACGTCGTTGCCACCTTGCGCGAGGACTACGTGACGATGGCGGCATCGAAAGGGTTGTCGAACACCCGCATACTGTGGCGTCACGTTTTCCGGCCGTCGAGCCTCACGCTCTTCACGTCGGCGGCGCTGAACATGGGTGCGCTCATCGGCGGGGCGATCGTCGTCGAAGCCGTGTTTGCCACGTACGGTCTGGGCTTCGAGATCTACACCGCGCTTCAGGGCCGCCAATTCATTGCCCTGCAAAGTTACGTTGCGGTCATCGCCATCTTCTACGTGGTGTTCAACCTCGTCGTTGACGAAGCGGCGGGTTTCGTCGATCCGCGCACCCGCAACCGGAGGCTCAATGGCTAGCGAGTCGCGTCGTGTGATCACCGAACGCCTGTCGTACGGCTGGCTGGGAAGGGTCGTCGCACTCGCCGTCGTCGGAC
>JBMTET010000009.1:0-51589 GCA_049433365.1 Ilumatobacteraceae bacterium
GCTCGGTCCCGCCACGCAGAAGGCCGGCGGTTTGGTGTGGCTGGCATTCATTCTTGCCGCGGTTCTCTCGGCCCTCACCGCGTTTTCGTACATGGAACTGGCGTCGATGTTTCCCCGTGCAAGTGCCGAGCACGAATTTTCGCGGCACATGTATCCGCGGTCGGTGTCGGCAACCGTGGGTACGACGATGTCGCTGGCTCTCGTCGTAGCCGCTGCAACCGTGGCGTTGGGATTTGCCAGATACCTCAACGAGTTCTTCGTCGTCGACGAACGAACTGCAGCGGCGACTCTCGTGGCCGTGTGCGCGGCTCTGTCGGCCTTCGGTGTAGAGCGAGCCATCTGGGTCGTCGTAGGTCTCGGGATCGTGGAAATCGGAACTTTGGTCGTCGTCGCGATCATCGGTTTGCCTTCGGTTGAAGCGGCCGATCTGTCGGGTGGGTTTGGTGTGTCCGGCGTCGTGTCCGGTGCGGCCCTCGTGTTCTTTGCTTTCATCGGCTTCGACGAGGTGATCACACTTGCCGAAGAAACGCGCAATCCGTCACGAACGATTCCGCGGGCACTCCTGTTGTCGTTGGCAATTGCGACTCTTCTGTACGTGGCGGTGTCGATATCGGCCTTGGGAGTGCTCGGCGCGGAAAGACTTTCCGAATCGCGGGCCCCCTTGGCCGATGTCATCGCCGTTGTAGCAGGCGAGGCAACGGGTCGAATCGTTGCCGGCGCGGCTCTCGTGAGCACTTCCTCAACCGTGTTGTTGCTGCTCACGGCGGCGTCACGGATGATCTACGGCATGGGGGTTGTGGGAGACCTTCCGTCGGTCCTTGGCATCGTCCATCGTCGGCGCACGCCGGGATTCGCGCTCATTGCGGCGACCGTTGCAGCCCTCGGGCTCGTTGCGGTGCGGGATCTCGGACTGCTTGCGGAGGCCACCGACGGATTGGTGTACGTCACTTTCGTCGTCGCGAACAGCGTGGTGATCGGGCTGCGATTCCGCGTTCCCAACGCTCACCGACCGTTTCGGGTGCGCGGATCGATCGGTCGCTGGGCGGTTGTTCCGACGTTGGTAATCCTCGTCACCGTTGCGGTTGCGACACAGCTCAGCGGTCGGGCGATCCTCTTCTCGGCATTGCTCATTGGCGGGGCGGGTCTCGTTCATGCATTGAGCCGACTCGGCGGCGCATTGCGGTAGTTGCAATCATCCGGTGCGTGTAGGACGTGCCGATGCCGGGGAAACGACTCGTCGGTCGCGGGCGACGAGCAGCGGGAATCGTGAGCGTGGAATCGGCCAGTCGGCGATCAGCCGGCGACGCAGTGATTCGTGATCGTGGCGTGTCCCACCAGCTCCGAGACGATGACGTCGCCGGGCTTGAGGTACCGCTGCGGCGTGCGCGATGTGCCAACGCCGCTCGGAGAGCCGGTGTAAATGACGTCGCCCGGGTACAGCTCGACGATCGACGAGAGAAACTCGATGATCGTCGGGATGTCGAACACGAAGTTCGTCGTGCGATCGTGTTGCATCACTTCACCCGACACGGTGCAGCGAACCTCGAGATCGTCGCAATTCGGCAGATCCTTGACGTCGGTAATCCACGGTCCGAACGGAGCGAAGCCCCGGCGACTCTTTCCGAGCCCGAATTGCGGAGGGTTGTTCGCGTACTGGAGGGCGCGGTCCGAAACGTCCTGTCCAATGCACACCCCGGCGATGGCGTCCCATGCGCGGGTGCGACTGATGTCGCGACCGCCCGAGCCGACGATGAGCACGAGTTCGCACTCCCAGTCGATGGTTGCGGTGGTGATCGGAACGTCGCCGTTCGGAGAATTGAAGCAGCTGCGGTACTTGCTGAAGATCAGGGGGGTCGACGGCACGTCGCTCTTCATCTCGGCGGCATGGTGACGGTAGTTGAGACCAACGGCAAACACCTGTGCGGCTTGCGGTGAGGGATTGTCGAGGTCGGCGAGTCGCAGTGGTTCGCCGCCGGACAACGTCTGTGCGAGATTGCGAACCTGACGCCAGTTGGCGAATGCCGACGACGGAGCAGGTCCGAATTGTCCCTTGCTCGCCTCGGCAAGGTCCTGGTACGTCGAGCCGTCACCGGTGACGATGATCGCGCGACCTTGTCGCACGGCGAAACGAAAAGTCATAGATGGGGGTTCCTCACTCGGGGCCACGAGCCGATGTCATTCAGCGCAGCAACGATACTGGCGATTGCGTCAGGTTCGACGGGGTGGCTGATGAGATATCCCTGCGCCTTGCCGCACCGCAAGTCCGACAAGGTCTGCAGTTGGCGGACGCTCTCGACGCCCTCGGCCACCACGTCGAGTCCGAGCGATTCGCACATGGCAATGATCGTGCGAACGAGCGACCGGGCGGACGGGTCGTCGGCCACTCCGCTGACGAAACTGCGGTCGATCTTCAATCGGTCGATCGGGTACTTGCGCAGCAACGAGAGCGACGAATAGCCCGTCCCAAAATCGTCGATGGCAATGCGCACGCCGAGCTCGTGCAGGCGCCGCAGGGCCTCGTGGGCCTGATCCGGCTGGGCAATCATGACGCCCTCCGTCACTTCGAGCCAGAGCTGACGAGCGGGGATGTGGCTGCGCATGAGCGCTTCACTGACGATGTTCACGAAATTCGGGTCGTGCAGCTGCCTGGGGCTGACGTTGACCGCCATCGTCGCGTCGCGTGGAACGGCTCCGGCCGCAATCCAGTCGCGCAAATGGCTGAGCGCCTCGAGCAATGCCCACGAGCCGATCGGCACGATGATCCCGGTTTCCTCGGCGATGGGAATGAACTCAGCGGGAGAGGTGGTGCTGCCGTCGTCGCGTTCCCAGCGCATTAGCGCCTCGAAACCCACCACTTCTCCCAGGGCAACGTCGATGATCGGTTGGTGCACGAGTCGCAGTTCCCTGCGCTCGAGAGCCCGGTACAGAGCCGTTTCAACGGCGAGTCGCTGGGTGACACGTTCGAGCATCGACTCGTCGAAGATCGCCACACAGTTGCGCCCCGAATCCTTGGCCCGGTACATCGCCGTGTCGGCCTGGCGCAGCAGGTCGGCGGCCGAATGCGCAACCGTCGGGCGGTAGGTGGCTACGCCGATGCTTGCCGACGCAAACACGTCGCCCTGACGCAAAACGAGCGGCTCTCGGAAAGATTCCAGGATCCGGTCGGCGAGAACCATCGCATCCCCGGCGGATGAGGAGGCTGGGTCGAGCACCACGAATTCGTCGCCCGAGATGCGACCGACGATGCAATGTTGCGGAAGTACCACCTGCAACCGCTCGGCAACGGCGATGAGCACGTCGTCACCGGCGGAGTGTCCGAGACTGTCGTTGATGTTCTTGAAGCGGTCGACGTCGATGAACATCACTGCAGGCTGGCGTCCGTCGCGCCAAGCCGATCGCACCGCCGAATCGATGTACCGCAACATCAACGTTCGATTTGCCAGACCGGTGAGCGCATCGGTCTGTGCGCTGCGCAGCAACTCGTTCTGCAGTGCGGCCGCGCGCATCACCGCATGAACCACGCGTGCCATTACCGCAATGGACAGCACGAGAATCGACGCCACCCGCACGATGCGGTCGGTGCCATCCCGGGCGTCGGTGATGGCAAACACGATGACCGGCACGACGAGACCGGCGGTCGTCACGACCAGTCGCGATGCGAGCGAAGGTGGGGTGAGGGAGTGCGTGGTGTTCAGCGGAGTGGGCGAGGCGAGGTGTCGAATGCTGGGGTGAAGGAATGCCGCCGCGGCGGCGCACATGGCCGCCACGTAGGGAGCATTCGCCACGTCGACGGAGAGCGTTGCAGTCGCCGCCTCGCGCAACGACCACAGCACGTCGCCACCGAGCGACAAGCCGATGGCAACGACCGCAAACCACATTGCCGGACTGCGCTCGGTGTCCCCGTACAGCAAGATGACGATTGAAAAGACGACGATTGCCGCAAGCGCGACGCCGATTCCCTTCACCGCGTACAACGCGCCGTACTCGCCGCTGTCGCGCAGCATCGGCTGAATCACCGTGATCCACGCAACGAGCCACGTGCCGAGCGCCACGATCAAGCCGTCGGCGAGGATCGAGACGGGTTCTCGTTGTATTCGACGGCGTGCCACGAACAGCACTCCGCCCGCGAGGATTGCCTGGGCTGCGACGAAGAGAATCTCGGCGACGAGGTGCGCGTTGCGATCGAATTCCTCGCCCGACAGCCATTGCGCCACCGAGGTCAAGGCCACGAGAGCCGCGAGCGGAATCCACATTCGCGAATCCGGTCGGTGAACGACGATGGAGACGAGAGTTGCGGCGGCGACCGCGAGCAGGGCGACGACGAGTACCGCGGTGCTCGCCCGTGGCACGGCGGCGTGAATCACCCCGAGGGGTACGGAGAGGCCGAGTCCGCCCCATGCGAGGGCCTCGACCGAGCGAGGTGTCACCTTGGTGATCACCGCTAACACCGTAATGAATCCGCATGAATTGGCGATGCATGGGGTAGTTTTGTTGTCGGCGGAGTTCGTCGATCGGTGGGATGTCCCACCGCGGAGAACCATGTACATCACCCGCCATCGCGCCATCACCGATCCCCACCTGCGTGAGCAGTTGTGGCGCCTCTACGTGCGCGGATACTCGCAGCCCGATCGGCTGCCGACGAGCGAAGCGGTTGATCGCGAGGAATTCGATCGTCACCTGCGCAGCGATTCGAACCGTGTGTGGGTGAACTGGGACGCAGACACGCCGGTCGTGATGACGCTCATCGCCACGGACATCACGTCGACTCGCTGGCTGAATCCCGCGTATTTCGAGCGCCACCATGCACAGCGATTTGCGTCGGGGCTCGTTCATTACGTCATGTGGGTCGTTGTCGATCCGGTGTGCGACGTACGCGGGGCGAACGTCGCACTTGCCCAGCAGGCGCTTGCAGCGGAGGCCCGCGACGGTGCACTGCTCGTGTTCGACGTTCCGGAATCGTTTCAGCCGCGACTCGACGGGGGCGCCGCGGAACTCATGTTGCGCATGGCTCGGATGGTGGGGGATGTGCAGCTCGTGCCGCTGGCAACGCAGCGCTATTACGCGCTCGATTTCGCCGCCGCACCGCCCACCGATCCGACGTCAACCACCGATCGCAACGTCACAACCACAATTGAGGCGAACACGAGGGTGCGGATAGCCTGAGGGGCGTAATGGGCCCCCTCCACGAATGAGCATTACCGAACCGGTCGTCACCGTCGTCGTGCCCGGGGCACACCTCATGTCCGCTCTCGTTGGAGAGCGCGACGTGCTCTTGCGTCGCGTGGAGGCTGCGTTTCCGAAAGCGGTCATTGCCGTGCGCGGCAACGAAGTGCGGATCACCGGCGATGATGCCGATACGGCGGGTCGCGTCGTTGAGGAACTGGCCGACATTCTCCAGCGAGGTGAACATCTCGATCTCGACGTCGTGTCCCGTGTCGTGGCGATGGTACGCAACGACGTTGCGGCTCGCGACGTGCTCACCACCGACATCGTGCGGGTGGGGCAGGGGCGCCCGGTGCGCGCCAAAACCGCCGGGCAGAAGCGCTACGTCGACGCAATTCGTGACCACCTAGTCACCTTCGCCATCGGACCGGCCGGTACCGGCAAGTCGTGGCTCGCGGTTGCGATGGCGGTTCAGGCCTTGCAAGCCAAGCAGGTGCAGCGAATCATTCTCACCCGTCCCGCCGTCGAAGCCGGTGAGCGTTTGGGCTTCCTCCCGGGTGACTTGATGGCCAAGATCGATCCGTATTTGCGCCCGTTGTACGACGCGTTGCACGACATGGTCGGGGCGGACAACGCGGCAAAGTATCTCGAACGCGGAGTCGTCGAGGTCGCGCCGTTGGCATTCATGCGCGGTCGCACGTTGAACAATTCGTTCATCATTCTCGACGAGGCCCAGAACACGACCCCGGAGCAGATGAAGATGTTCCTCACCCGCATCGGTTTCGGCTCGAAGGTGGTCGTTACGGGTGATACGACGCAAATCGACGTTCCCGACGGCCGCTCGGGGTTGGCCGGGCTCGAGAAGGTGCTCACCAAGATCGACGGCCTCGTCTTCGTGCACCTCGACGGCGGCGACGTCGTGCGCCATCGCATCGTGGCCGACATTGTGGCGGCCTACGAACGCAACACCACGCCCGATTCCCGGCGCGGTTCCGTACGCCGACGCGGGGATCGCTGAAACAATGCTGGAAAGACCGCGTCGTCGCGGTCCCCGTCGAGTGGGCGGGGACGGGGAGCCAGAGGTTTTCTGTGCCGACGAGCAGTCGGCGGTGGTCGTCGACACCGCGCGGTGGCGGCAGTTGGCTCTCGAGGTTCTCGTGGCCGAAGGCGTACGCGGCGGGGCCGAGTTGTCGGTCCTGTTCGTCGAGCGTGATGCGATCGCGGAGATGAACCGTTTGCACATGGACAAGGACGGTCCCACCGACGTACTTGCCTTTCCGATCGATGCACACGACGATTTGCGCACACCGGGCCCCACCCAGTCGAGTGCTTTTCCGCATCGTCGGCGCGTCGATGTCGGTGACCTTCCGCTGCTGCTCGGCGACGTCGTGGTGTGTCCGGCCGTGGCAGCAGACCAGGCACCGGGTCACGCCGGAAGTGTGGACGACGAAATCGCACTCCTCGTCACGCACGGGATTTTGCACGTTCTCGGATACGACCACGACGACGCGGTGAATGCCGCCAAGATGCGCACCACGGAAAAACGATTGCTCGAAGAGTTGCATTGGCGCGGCCCGGCGCCCGCGGGATTCGAGCAGGGCTACTAGGTGATCGGAACCATGGCACATCTCACCGCACTCGCAAGCTCGGCGACCCTTGGGGTGGTGGTGACGACGCTCGACGTGTGGATGTTCGTCGTCATCGGACTGTTGCTCGTTGTACTCACGTTCCTTGCGTTGGCCGAGATGTCCCTCTCGCGGATGACGCTTCAGCGTGCCGAAGCGTTGCGCGACGAAGGGCGCAGACAGGGGGAGCGTCTCGTTCGATTGACTGCGGATCCGACCAAGTGGGTGAATCCGTTGCTGCTCACCGTGAACATCCTGCAAACGGTGCAGGCGACGCTGACGGGAATCGTGTCGGGTCGGTTGTTCGGTGCGCCCGGGGTTGCCGTGGGCGTCGTACTCAACGTCGTCGTCTTCTTCGTGCTGGCCGAGGCCGTGCCGAAGACGTATGCGATTCTGTATTCGACGCGCGGTGCGCTCATCACTGCGCCGCTCGTCAGCGTTCTCGCGGCATTCTGGCCGCTTCGAATGACGTCGAAGGGGTTGATTTCGATCACCAACGTCATCGTCAAGGGCAAGGGTCTCGCCCAGGGGCCCTTCATCAGCGAGCAGGAATTTCTCGGGATGGTGGAGGCGGCGGCGAAAGATTCCGTCATCGAGCACGAAGAGCGCGAGTTGATCGAATCAGTCATCGAATTCGGCGACACTCTGGTGCGGGAAGTCATGGTTCCGCGACCCGACGTGGTGACGATCGCCGAAAACGCGACGATCTCCGATGCTCTCGACGTGGTGGCGCACCACCAATTGAGTCGGTTGCCGGTCCTGCACGGGCGAGACGACGGCGACGACGTGCTCGGAATCGTGTACGCAAAGGATCTCCTCCTGGCGGACCGCGAAGGGCGGGGTTCCGAACCGGTCCTCGGTTTGATGCGCGGGGTTCACGTCGTACCCGAGACGAAGCCGGTGAGCGACCTCATGCGTGAAATGCAGCGCAACAAGTTCCACCTCGCCGTGGTTGCCGACGAATACGGAGAATTCAACGGCGTCGTGTCACTCGAGGACTGTCTCGAGGAGTTGGTTGGTGAAATCGTCGACGAGCACGATGTCGACGAGGTGGATCCGATGAGCGATTTGCCGAGTGGCGACAAGCTCGTCAGCGGGGCGATGTCGCTCGATGACGTGCGCGAGCGATTGGACGTCGTCATCGTCGACGAAGAGCACGAAACGATCGGCGGGCACGTGTTCGGCACCCTCGGTCGGGTGCCCCGCGTCGGTGACGTGGTGGATGCCGGCACGTGGCGATTCGTCGTCGAGGAACTCGACGGGCGGCGGATCCACACGTTGCGTGCGATCCGGCTCCCGGATCCCGAGCCGATCATGGGTGACGACTCGGCGAACTAGTTTCCGGCCATGGATCTCGGCCTGAAGGGCAAAGTGGCAATCGTTACCGGTGCCTCGCGCGGAATCGGACGGGCAATCGCGGCAACCCTCGTTGCCGAGGGTGCGCGAGTGACGATCGTGTCTCGCAAGGAGGAATCGCTGCGTGAAGCCGCCGCTGCCATTGGTGGCGACGTTCGGTGGTGCGTGGCGAACGTCGGTGACGAAGTGGCGGCGCAACGCTGCGTCAGCGAGACGCTCGAGGCGACGGGGCAAATCGACATTCTGGTGAACAATGCCGCAACGAATCCCTACATGGGACCGACGCTCGGTGTCGACGTGCCGCGATTCGACAAGACGGTGCAGGTCAATTTGCGCGGGCCGCTCATGTGGACACAGGCCGTGTGGAACGAATGGATGAACGAGAATCCCGGAGTCGTGGTGAACATCGCATCAGTCGGGGGTTTGCGAGCCGAAGCCTTCCTCGGCGTCTACAACGTCACGAAGGCGGCGCTCATTCACCTCACCCGACAGTTGGCGTCGGAGATGGGGCCTACCCGGGTCGTAGGCGTTGCTCCCGGTCTCGTTCGCACCGATTTTGCGGCGGTGCTCGTCGACAACGTCGGAGACGCCCTTGCGCGAGCATTGCCCACGCGCCGTATCGGTGAGCCGACCGACATTGCCGATGTGGTGGCCTTCCTTGCCTCGCCACGGGCGGCGTGGATCACGGGTGAAACTTTCGTCGTCGACGGCGGCGCCGGTGTTCGCTCGAGCTTGGGTGGCTGATCGCCGTCGTACGGATTGCGGTCGCTCAGCGGGGTAGATCGGCGACGATTGGTTTGCCGAGACTCGTGCGCGGAATCTCGTCGACGATGATGATTCGTCGCGGTGCGGCCACCTCGGAAAGCTCGCTGCGAACGGTGGTCCGCAGCGAATCAAGCAGGGGCGGATGTGCGTGATCGCGCGGAACGATCCATGCACAAACGACGGCCCCCCAAGTGTCATCGGGTAAGCCACGTACGACGACGTCGGCCACCTGGGGGTGTGTGAGCAGGAGCCGCTCGACGGGATGGGGCCACACCTTGCTGCCGCCCGTGATGATCAAGTCGTCGCGTCGTCCGTCGACCTTGAGACGCCCGTCGTCGAAGGTTCCGAAATCGCCCGTGCGCAACCAATCGTCCGTCATGCGCATCATTCCGTCAACGTAACTGCGACACATGGTGGGCGTGCGGACGAGTATTTCTCCGTCGGCGATGCGTACGTCGACACCTGGGAGCGGAATCGAGTCGTACGCGATGCCGCCGCACGTTTCGGTGAGTCCGTACGTGGCGACGACGTTGGATGGGCGGTCGCCGGGAATTGCCGAACCGCCGACGAGAATCGTTTTCCAGTCGGAGGCTTCGATGCGGGGCAAAAGAGCCGGCACAATTGCCGTGTGAGTCGCACCTTTGTCGACGGCATCGCGCAGCAGCTCGGTATCCGCCCGGCGCAGACACGTCAGTCGGGCGCCCGTGGCGACGGCTCGCGAGACCACGCCGAATCCACCGATGTGCGCGACGGGCAGACAGGCGACCCAGTGGTCATGGCGGCTGAGATGCAATGCCGCCGACACCATCCGTGTGCTTGCGTCGAGTGACTCGTGGGTATGAATCACGCCCTTCGGAAGTCCCGTGGTGCCGCTGGTGGCGATGACGAGTGCGTCATCGGGGCCGTAGGGGCGCGGTGTTGCCATCATGTCGATGCCGTGCGGTGACACCACTTCGGCGGCCCCGAATCTTTGCACGAGTGCCGCCCGAGCAGCCTGTGGCAAGCGTTGGTCGAGCGGAAGAATTGCGTCGCCGGCGTCCCAGATGCGATGGAGGGTGTCGACGAACTCGTCACTCGTCGGCAGATCGACGGCGACGAGTCGGGTCACGTCAGCACTCTACGATCCGCTGCGCGACGGGTAATGTCGGTGCATGTCGAGTCCTCGAGTGTGGATCGACGGCGCCAGACCACGAACGCTCGTTGCGGCAATCGTGCCCGTGCTGCTCGGGATTGCCGTCGCTCCGGGTGGCATCGCCGTGCTGGACATCATCGTGAGGGGCGGTTTGGCGGCAGTGGTGAGTTTGGCGTTGCAGGTCGCCGTGAATTACGCCAACGACTACTCGGACGGGGTGCGCGGTACCGATGCCCAACGCGTCGGGCCGCGACGACTCGTTGCCAGCGGAGCGGCCAGTCCCCGCGCGGTGAAGGTGGCGGCGACCATTGCCGGTGGTGTCGCCGTGGTTGCCGGAGGAGTGCTCGCTTTCCTGACGACTCCGTGGCTGATCCTCGTGGGGGCGGCTTCACTCGTCGCCGCATGGGGTTACACCGGTGGATCGCGTCCCTACGGCTACCGAGGTCTGGGTGAAGTTTTCGTGTTCGTCTTTTTCGGACTCGTCGCCACCGTCGGCACCACGTACGTCGTGGCCGAAGTCGTGGCTTTCCGCTCACTCATCGTCGGATCGATAGCCGGGTTGCTCGCCGTTGCGTTGCTCGTTGTGAACAATCTGCGGGATCGCGTGACCGATGAAGCCGTCGACAAGCGCACGCTTGCGGTGCGACTTGGCGACCGTGGTACCAGAGCCCTGTATGTCGGATGTTTCGTGGCGGTTTTTGCTCTCGTGACAACCATCGCGCTGGGACGTCCCATGGTGCTGATCACGCTGATCGGCGCGATTCCCGCCGTGCGCGCATCGGCGCGAGTGCTCCGTGGTGCGAGCGGCCGCGACCTCATCGTGGTGCTCGGACTCACGGCGCGGGCACAGCTGGTGGTGGGTGTGCTGCTTGCTCTCACGACCTGGACGTGGTGATCGGTGGAAGTGTTGCTCGTTCCGTGGATCGACGATTGCGCGTGCCGAAGATTCAGGGCTCCGTAGCGTCAACGTGCCAGCGACCGGAGAATGACGTCGGTGACGACGTTCGGCGCCTCGAGATGGGTGACATGACCCGTACGGGGTACGACGACCAGGTGACTGCCGTCGACGAGCGCATTCATTCGACGCGCGATGGCAACGAACTTGGCATCGTTCGATCCGGCAATGAAGGTTGCCGGTGACGTGATACGGGCGATGTCGTCCCAGTACGACGGCTGGCAGCCGGCACCAAGCGCTTCGAGCGCATAAGCGAGCCCGTCCGCGGAATTCTTCAGACGTCGGTTCACCTCGTCGTCACACGCTGTGTATCCGGCAAACATTGGGCGCTTCATCCATTCGGTGAGGAACGCCGCGGTGCCGATCGAGCGAATCCTCACTGCGAGATCCCGGTCGGCGGCGCGACGCTCCTCGCGCTCGTTGGTGTCTTCAATCCCGGCGGTGCCGCCGATCGATACGAGTCCCCGCAATCGGCTGTCGGGGTGGCAGGCAACTGCAATCGCAAGTCGTGCCCCCATCGAGTAGCCGACAACGACGGAATCACGGGTGGCGGCCACGAGCACGTCGACGAGTTCGCCGAACGTGGGGCGATCGTGCGAGCCCCCGTGACCGGGAAGATCGACGAGCTCGCAGTGGACGTCGGCGACGCGTTCGCCGAGGTCGCTGGCGATGCCACCCCATGACGAGCCCGTGTGCGTGAAGCCGTGCAGGAAGACGATCCGGCGAGAACCGCTGCCCACGGTGTGCGACGCGAGTTTGATCATCGGTGTCGTTGGTGAGCAGTTCGGGGGTGCATTGCTGCCACGATAGATGCGTGGATCCGGCTTCCGTGGCGGCGACGATGTGCGCAACGTTCGTCGACGAATGGGTGCGCCGGGGTGTGCGTCACGCAATGATCGCGCCGGGGTCCCGGTCGACTCCGATGGCCGTGGCGCTCGCATCCCACCCACTCATCCGCGTCGAGGTGTTCATTGATGAACGCGTCGCCTCGTTTGCCGCCCTCGGCGCGGCGGCCGCATTGCGACAACCGGTTCTTGCGCTCTGTACGTCGGGCACCGCGGCTACAGAGTTTCATTCGGCTGTCGTCGAAGCACATCATTCCGACGTGCCACTCATCGCGATCACCGCCGATCGGCCACCCGAGTTGCAGGGAGTCGGCGCTCCGCAGACCATCGATCAGCGCAACTTGTTCGGCGTCGCCGTGCGTCGCTACTTCGACATCACTCCCGCCGTAGCACATGATGCGAGCCGATGGCGGGGTGTTGCCCGCGACGTTCTTGACGCGGCAACGGGGGAGCGCCCCGGCCCTGTGCAGGTGAACCTTGCATTTCGCGAACCGCTGCTCGGCGTCGCCGGAGTTCTTCCCAATGTCGATGAGGCGAGCAACCATTCGCCGAACCGGCCGGTGACGGTGGCGTCGTCGCTGGTGGACGAGTGCGTCGCGGAGATGACCGGTCGCCGGGGCGTGTTCATTGCCGGGACCGACGCACCGGATTCGTTGTTGGCGCTCGCTGCAACGATCGGCTGGCCGGTGTGGGCCGATCCCCGCTCGGGGTTGCGCCGCGTGCACCCGGCGGTCGTGTCCGCTGCCGATCCGCTCATGCGCGACGGGAGAGTTGCCGAGCGCCTGCGTCCCGAGGTGATCGTTCGCTTCGGTGCCCTTCCGGCATCAAAGGTTGTGGCTTCTCGCCTCCGCGACTGGGCGGGCACCCACGTGTGCCTCACCGCAGCTCCGGCGCTCATCGATCCCGATCGTGTCGTCACCCGTCACGTCGTTGGCGATCCGGATGGATTCATTCGCCTGCTGATGACCAGGCTCGCCCCTGCACCCGACGAGTGGAGGGATGACTGGTCGAGCGCATCGGCGGCGGCGGACGCAGTCATTTCGACGTGGTGTGGTTCGGGCACGCTCAACGAACCCAGCGTTGCCCATGTCGTCGCCCGCGACATGCCGCTGCCGGGTGTACTCGTTGTCTCGTCGTCCATGCCGATCCGCGACGTCGAATGGTTCGCGCCTCCGCGTGACAATCTGCAGGTACACGCCAATCGCGGCACAAACGGTATTGACGGCGTCGTATCCACGGCGATCGGCGTTGCGCTGGCAAGCGGCAATCCCGCCGTGTTGCTCATCGGCGACGTGGCGTTTCTCCACGACTCGGGGGCACTCGTCGGACTCGCCGACAGGGCAGCAGACGTGCGGATCGTGCTCGTCGACAACCACGGCGGGGGCATCTTTTCGTTCCTGCCGCAGGCCACGGCGTTGCCGTCGGAGGTATTCGAGCGACTCTTCGGAACGCCCCATTCCGTGGACATCAGTGCATTGGTGGGCGCCCACGGCGTGCGGTATCGGGCGGTGGCAACCACACACGAATTGTCCGCTGCGCTTCACGAGCCGGGTCCCGTCGTGATTCACGTCGAAACCGATCGCTCCACCGTCGTAGCGGATCATGACGCGTTGCATTCGGCGGTTGGCGGGGCGGCACGGGCCGCGTTGTCGATCGCGTGAAATGCGTTCGTCGCTGACGCTTTACGGGCGAACGAAGACCGACAGCATTGCCTGGAATTTCGCCCGTGTCTCGTCGAGTTCGAGTAGCGGTTCGC
This sequence comes from Ilumatobacteraceae bacterium, assembly GCA_049433365.1. GTDB lineage: Bacteria > Actinomycetota > Acidimicrobiia > Acidimicrobiales > Ilumatobacteraceae > F1-60-MAGs027. Next base: position 13,598 of record JBMTET010000009.1, read on the forward strand.
TGCCCGCAACGATGCCACCGCCCGCATAAAGCTCGGCTCGGCTGCCGGTTTCGTCGATGATGCCGCACCGAATCGTCACCGCAAAGGTGCCGTCACCACTCGCATCCATCCATCCCACGGCACCGCCGTACCTGCCGCGATCGAATCCCTCGTGTGCGCCGATGAAATCCATTGCGGCATCACGCGGATGACCACCGAGCGCCGGCGTGGGAACGAGGGCGCGTACGAGATCGGTTACCGGCGGCGGAGGATCACCGAGTCGCCCCTCGACCCGCGTGCCGAGGTGTTGCACGTTGGCGACGGCCACAACCTCGGCTTCCGGTTGCCAGTCGAGGTAGGAACACCAGGGCAGAAGGGTGTCGTGGACCATGTCGATGACGACGCGATGCTCAAGCTGATTCTTGCTGCTGGCGAGCAGTTCGGCGGCAAGTTGGGCATCGACACGCGGGTCGCCGGTGCGAGTCGTCGTTCCGGCCAGCGGGTGACTGCGAACCGTTGCGCCGTCTCGTTCAACGAGCAGCTCGGGTGACGCTCCGACGAGTCCGTTGAAGTGGAAGCGGTACGACGAGCCGAAGTTGCGGCGAAGCCGGTCGACGATGCGGGGCACGTCGAATGGTGCGGTGGACTCGACGATGACGTTGCGGGCGATGACAGCTTTCGCCAGTCGCCCCTGAGCCACGGCATTGCGGGCTGCACCCACCGCGGCAAGATACGTGGCAACAGGAACCCCCGGTCGGACGGTGAACGACACGTCCGGTGCGGGTGTTGTCGAGGAACTGCGCACGGAAGCATCGCGCCCGCCTGGTTTGTCGGACGCCACTTCGGCAATGACATCGTCAACGGTGACGTCGTGCGGTGCGTGCAGCCAGGTGCGTCCGTCGGTGGCGCGACGCACGCAGATCCGCGGGAGCGTGACGTTCCCGGATCGTCCGTCGAAATTCACCGCAACGAAGAGAACGGCACCGGGTGCACCATCGACGCTCGGGGTCCCGAGAGATGATTGCAGGTCGAGCACCGCAGCAAACGGCACCTGCTCGATCACACCGCGCCCGGCGACTCCCGTGTCGCCGCGGGCAAACAGGAATCCGTCCCTGCCACACACCGCTTCAAGCGACAACTTCCGGGCGCTCTCGGAATCGATCTCGCGAGTGACGAGACCGAACTCAGCCATGACGTGTTGCCGACAAGAGTTGCGTCAATCCGCCCGAGAGTTGGCGATGACGGACGGAGTCGAAACCGCTTGCTGTGAGCATCGCCACCATGTCGGAGGCCGGCGGCAGGTAAGCAACGCTGCGCGGCAGATACGAATAGGCGGGGCCGTCGGAGAGCAGAGCTCCGATTCGGGGCACGACCTTTCCGAAATACACCGAGTTGCCCCAGCGCACGAAGCGGTTGCGCGGAATGCCGACGTCGAGCAACGCGATTCGTCCACCGGGACGCACGACCCGGGAAAGCTCGCCAAAGAATTGGCCGAGATCGACAACGTTGCGCAGCGCGAATCCGCACGTCACGGCATCAACGGACGCATCGGCGAGTGGCAGGTGGAGGATGTCCGCCTGTGTGCGCGGTGCACCGCTCGTGTCCCCGCGGAGCATGCCCAGGGAAAAATCGAATGACAGCGCGGTGTAGCGCTGGCGGGCGAGCTCGCGACACAGGTCTCCGGTGCCGCTTGCGAGATCGGCGACGAGCGAACCCTCGGGCAGACCGAGACTGCGCACGGCAATGCGGCGCCAGACGACGTCGAGTCGAAACGTCATGATCCGGTTGACGAGGTCGTAGCGCGGGGCAATTGCATCGAACATGGCCCGAACGGCGGATGCTTTGTCGGCACCTTCCGGGAGACGATCGACGTCCCACGCCCGTTCGACGCGTTTGCGCGATCCCATCGCCAGCAGGCTACGACGCGTGGCCCCGGTCGGCATCAACCGTCCCCGTTCGGCAACACTGGGAAGAACGGAGGTATTCATGGTCACATCGAATCTCATCTTTGGTGTCTTCATGCCGCAGGGCTGGAAGATGGAGTTGGCCGCGTTCCCCGATGCGACCGCAAAATGGAATGCCGCCGTCGACATCGCCATGCGTGCCGAAGAACTCGGATTCGACTCCGTGTGGGTGTACGACCATTTCCACAACGTTCCCCGACCTGCTCACGAAGCGGTGTTCGAATGCTGGACGACCATCGCTGCGATCAGTCAGCGCACGTCGCGGATTCGACTCGGCCAGATGGTCGGCTGCAACCTCTACAGGGAGCCGGCACTGCTGGCGAAGATCACCTCCACTGTCGACGTCATCTCGGGTGGTCGCCTCGATTGGGGTATCGGTGCCGGCTGGTACGAAAACGAGTGCAGGGGATACGGCTACGACTTCCCGGTCCCCAAGGAACGAATCGCGATGCTGCGCGAATGCGTGGAGATCGTGACCTCGATGTGGACACAGGAAGAGACGACCTATAACGGCGAGCACTACAAGCTCGTGCGCGGCAATTGCGACCCGAAGCCGTTGCAGTCGCCCCGTCCACCCGTGTGGATCGGCGGCGGAGGGGAGCAACTCACGTTGCGCGTAGTGGCACGCTTGGCTGACGTTGCCAATTTCGGCGGAACACCCGAAGACTTCCTGCGCAAGCGCGAAATCCTCAAGGAACATTGTCGTGCCGTCGGTCGTGACTTCGACGAGATTCGACTCACGTGGTCACCGGACATTTTCATCCGGGAAACCGAAGCCGAGGTTGACGCCGCGGGAAGTCTGAGCATCTGGGGTCATCCTGCCGAGCAGTGGCGGGCAAGTGCGCTCGTCGGCACACCCGAGCAGGTGGCCGAAAAGATCTCGACGTACCTCGAGATGGGCTGCACGGGTTTCGTGCCGTGGTGTGCCGACTATCCGTCGACCGAAACGCTCGAATTGTTCGCCAAAGTGATGGGCGAATTCCGCTGAACGACACCGCTTCGGTCACCATAAACGGTGGTTGCCGCGTGACTGCATCCTCAATCTGCGAAGTACAGCCGACTGACGAGCTCGGCGACGCATACCGGTTTCGGTGCATCGCGCACCTCGAATTTCGCTTCGATGACGGTTTGCACCGAGTCCGGCAGTTCGCTCACCTCTTTCAAAGTGACGCCGACACGAAGGTGGCTGCCGACCGGAACCGGTGATGGAAAGCGCACCTTGTTCGTTCCGTAGTTGATTCCCATGACGACCCCGCTGACGGAGTAAATCGTCGGTATGAGGCGCGGAGCAAGGGACAACGTGAGAAAACCGTGGGCGATGGTCGCCCCGAAGGGTCCGGCGGCTGCCCGCGGCACGTCGACGTGAATCCACTGATGGTCGCCGGTCGCCGAGGCGAACGTGTTCACCATGTCCTGGGTGACGTGCAGCCACTCGCTGTAACCGAGGTGTTCGCCTACGAGGTTGCGCAGCTCCGTAATTCCGGAAATGATCCGCCGAGATTCCATGGTGACCCCCCCGGCTCATCTGTACCACATCTTCTGGTGGGAGCGGCTTTGGGGATGCAAGAGCAGCGCCACCAGCGCCGCATCAAAGGCGAAACTCACGAGACTCGGGCCGAACAGTTGTCGCTGCAGGCCCGCACCAACGTCGCCATAGGCGAGAAAGTTGACGATGAACGGCGCAATCGAGGCGCCAACGGCAATTCGCCAACCAATCCGCCTTTCGTTGGCCATGAGAAAGCCCCCTGCAATGTGCCCGAGGGGAAGCAATGCAGCCACCAGCAGTCCGAGCGGGATGCGGTAACGCACCCACGCCAGAGGTCCGCTCGAATCGGCGATTTCAAGAATGGCAAATGCGCCGTCGAGGTATCCGAGGAGTATTCCCAGTTGCAGGGTTTGCGGTGCCATGCGATCGAACCAGCGACGCGGGGAAAGCGACATGAGTCGAGTCTGGCATCACGATCGCATCGTCTCGGGCATCGGTAGCGTGGCGCGCAATGCACTGCGGTTTCGTCACGTTGGTCGGGCGTCCGAACGTCGGCAAATCGAGTCTCGTCAACACACTGTGCGGAACCAAGGTGACGATCGTGTCACCGCGTCCGCAAACGACGCGGCGCCAGGTGCGCGGCATCGCCAACGGAAATGATCATCAGATCGTGTTCGTCGACACCCCCGGACTGCACAAGCCGGTGACCGCCCTCGGGGAAAGGATCAATGACACCGCCATGTCGTCCCTTGGTGACGTTGACGTGGTGTGTCTGGTGCTCGACGCGACACAGCCTTTCGGACGCGGAGATCAGTGGGTCATCGACCGACTGGCCGGCGTTGCACGTATGTCCAACGTCGTCGTCATCGTCAACAAGTGCGACGCGGTGTCGCGTGAGGACGTCTTTGCCTACCTGGCTTCGATTTCCGGTTTGGACGCGGCGGTCTACCACCCCGTGTCGGCGCGCACGGGAAAGGGTCTCGACGACTTGCGCGCCACTCTCGTGTCCCGTCTGCCCGAGGGTCCTGCGTTGTATCCGGCGGACATGCGAAGTGACACCGACGAACTGACGTGGATCGCCGAACTGGTGCGCGAACGACTCTTGTACGAAACCCACGAGGAACTGCCGCACTCAATTGCAACTCGTGTCACCGAATACGAGTGGCCGCGAATTCGCTGTGAAATCGTCGTCGAGCGGGAAAGCCAGAAGGGAATGGTCATCGGAAAGGGTGGGGCATTGCTCAAGCGCGTCGGGTCCAAGGTGCGCGAATCCCTCCCTGACGGTGCGTACCTCGAGCTGTTCGTGGTGGTCGATCCGCAATGGCAACGTCGACCCGATCGGATAGAGCGCCTCGGCTACTAGTCGCGTGAGACGAGAGCGATGTAGTCATCGAAGGTCACCGATGCGCCGGGAGTCGTGAGATCGCCGGCACCCCGGGGAACCGCAATGTCGGTGCCGTCAACGCGGAACAACACCTGACCAATGCCGGGTCGACGCGTCAGCGTGAGTACCAGTTGGGCGATCGCCAAACGCTGGTCGGTGGGGGACACGTCGGCAAGAAACGGCGCCGACGCGGACACGATGGCCACACCGCGAAGTGTTTCCACCGTGGCGGAGAACCGCGGGGGGAGTGCACTGCGCAGACCCGTGCTCGCCTCTTCGCCACTGATTCCCTCGAGCAACGTTGCAAGTACTTGCGTTGGCGTCGCGGGACTGACGAGCAAGCGAGTCGTGGACACGGCCCGGTTTGCGCTGATGAAGAACAGTTCCACCGGTTCGTACACCGTTGCCGGAGTGGCAGCTGCGCCGGAACCGACCGGATCCGGGGCAGCGGTCGTCGTCGTGGTCGCGAGCGTCGTCGAAACGAGCACTCCCGGCAGGTCATCCGCACCTAGCGGCGTCACCTCGCCGTCCCGCGGCACGCCGCACGCGGCGAGGGTCGACACGAGTGCGATGGTTGCAGCTGACACCACCGACACGGTGCGTGCAAAGCGTCGCCACGATCGGGCACGCCGTCGGCGAACATCCACGTTGTTCAAGCCTCCCCCCGCGGTAACGCGACGAGAAAACGGGCTCCGCCTGCCGGCGAAGTTTCAACCCACGTGCGCCCGTTCATCGCCCGTGCGTGCTCGCTGACGATGGCAAGCCCAAGACCGCTCCCGGTGCTGTTTCGTGAAGCGGTTCCGCGGGCGAATCTTTCGAAGATGCGGTCACGTTCGCTGACGGCGATGCCGGGGCCCGCATCATCGACCACGAGCATGATTTCGTCGTCGTCACCGGTGACGATGATCTGCACGGCGCCACCGGCGTGGTCGCGGGCGTTGTCGAGTAAGTTCACAAGGATTCTCTCGACACGTCGACGATCGACGTACACGTCGTCGTTTTCACCCACTTCGTTGATGACGAGAACATCGCCGTAGCCGAAGCGTGCGGCAATGCGTTCGGTGAGGGCCGCGAGGTGTTCGTGTTCACGTTGATCCTGCCCGGCACCCGCATCTAGGCGGCTCAGCTCGAGAAGGTCGAGCACCGTGCGATCGAAGCGTCGCACCTGTGTCGTGATGATGTCGAGAGCCTTCTGGTTGCGATCGGTGAGCTCGTCTCGCCGTGCGGCGAGCACGTCGACTGCGGCACCGAGCGAAGTGATCGGCGACCGCAACTCGTGGCTGACGTCGCTCGCGAAGCGTTCCTCGCGCTCGATGCGATCCTGCACGGCATCAGCCATCTCGTTGAACGAGTCGACCAGCTTGTTCAGCTCGTCGTCATTTTCGGGCTCGAGGCGGGTGTCGAGTCCTCCGGAAGCGATGTTGCGCGCCGCCGCGGACACCCGGCGCAGTGGCGCCAACGCTGCGCCACTGAAGGTGCCACCGATGAGCCCGGCGATGAGGGCGATGACGACGATGCCGACAACCAGAGTGTTGCGCACGGTGCCCAGGGTCGCCTCGGCGTTGGACAAGGAGAAAGCCTCGAAGTAGTGCGCACCTATGGCCGGAATCGGCACACCGAATGCCTCGTACGGATCGTCGGAGAAGGTGAACCGTTGCCGCCCGGGTGAACCGTCGAGTACCGAACGAACGAGTTCCGGTGGGAGATTCGACTGCGTGAACCGCAGAGGCGCCTGCGCATAGAAGAGTGACTCGGGATCGAGATGGAGCACCGCGTATCCGCCCGTCGACGTTCGCACGTTGGTGATCACGTCGTCGGCACCTTCGCGGTCGGCACCGACGAGTGTGCGAACGAGTTGTGCATTGGCGATCGTCTGTGCACGAGCCGACGTCGTCGCTTCGTCGAGCAAGTACGAGCGCGTCGTTGCGTACGTGACGACGCTGAGCAACAGCGCCGCAATGAACGACGCGAGGGCGAAGGACAGCACCATCCGCCCGCGCAACGAACCAAAGCGGAGTCTGGCGCGGATCACGCCATACAGCATGACGGAACCGGCGGGGGCCAAGGGGGAGCATGGCCCCGCACCGGTTCGGACGCAACCCACTGTGATGCACCGATGTAACGAAACCAGCACGACACTGTGCGTTTTGTGTGACATCTCCCCGGATCGGGCAGAATCGGGACGTGCACCGCCTGCTGTTCATCGAAGACGATGCCGACATTCGCGCCGCGTTGGGCCTCGTCCTCGAGGACGAGGGTTACGAAGTTGTCGAGGCGGCGACGGGTGAGGAGGGTATCGAACGTTTCTCCAGCGATGCCCCCGATCTCGTGCTGCTCGACGTTCGTTTGCCCGACATTTCGGGATTCGAAGTGTGTCGTCGCTTGCGCGCTCGTCACACCACCCCAATCATCATGGTGACGGCGCAAACCGACACGCACGATCTCGTGGCGGGACTCGAGGCCGGTGCCGACGATTACGTGACGAAACCGGTCGTTGCAAAGGAGCTGTCCGCGCGGATCCGAGCGGCACTGCGTCGAACGACGCTGAATCAATCGGCGGGAGACGAGTCACTCGTGCGTTTCGGTGACGTTGTTGTCAATCGAATGGCCGGAACGGTGACGAAGAAGGGCGAGGAGCTGTCCCTCACGAAGACCGAGTACCGACTCATGGTCGAATTCGCCGAACACCCGAACATGGTGCTATCGCGTGACCAGCTGCTCGAGCGAGTGTGGGGTTACGACTATCTCGGCGATAGCCGACTCGTCGATGCGCACATACGTCGCCTGCGTGTGAAGATCGAGGACAAGCCCGATGATCCGCGAGTCCTGCTCACTGTGAGGGGTCTGGGCTATCGGATGAATTCGACGTAGCAGTCCCGAGCAGCGCAAGTGCGGCGTCCAAGTCGGTGCCGTCGATGTCGGGCCACGGACGATCGGTGAATAGCAGTCGAGCGCCAGGTAGTTGCCAGAGCAAGAAATTGGAGATCCGCAGCTCGCCCGACGTGCGAATGAGCACGTCGACGGGAGGCAGTGTCGGCTCGTACAGATGCAGTCCGATGTCGGCTGACGTCGGCGGTGATTCCGATCGCATTGCCAGTGACACCGCCCTCGCAATTTCGGCCCGGCTGCCGTAGTCGAACGCGACGGTGAGGGTCATTCCGGTGCAGGACTTCGTGTCTTCGATGGCCTTTCGAATCGCACGCTGCACGTTCACCGGTGTTCGTGCGCCCGGTTCGTCGAACGGCCGACCGATCCACCGAATGCGAACGTTGTTGCGCTTGAGTTCATCGACGCGCCCGAACAATTTGCGGTGCAAACCGAGAATGTGGCGCACTTCGGACACGGGGCGAACCCAATTCTCCGTGCTGAATCCGAACACCGTGAGCCAACCGATGTCGCGTGTCACCGCCTCGCGTACGAGCTGGGCAAGTGCCTCCTCGCCGGCCGTATGTCCTGCGGTGCGGGGGAGTCCGCGGCGCCGCGCCCACCGTCCGTTGCCGTCCATGATGCATGCGACGTGACGTGGTCGCCCGGACATCGACCCGAATCTACCCAGCCGTTCGCGGCGGTGGATCGACCGAACCACGTCCGCCTGCGAGACTGCGGACGTGGTTCGTGACGCGTCGGCACCCGTGGTTCGCGAGGCCCTGAATCCACTCGAGCACGTCGTGGTGTGTGGTGGGTCGAGCACCGACTGGTTGGCGACGACGGGTGCGGATTGGCGTGGTCGACTCGAGCAGTTCAGTGCCATCGTTGCGCGAGCCGGTGCGCGATGGCTCACCGTCATTGCCCGTCACGACGACTTGCCGACGACGGAGCGTGCTCGCACCCGGACCGAGACGTGTGCCGCGGTGATGTCGGGATTCGGCGGCGAACGGGTCGGCGACAAGGTCGTGGCGGTGGGGCAGGGTGGCGTCACGGTCGTCGTTGACACGTGTGCCGACGGTCGCGAACGGATCGCCGGCGCAGCCAAGCGCCTCGCACGCGCGGAGGCGATCGACGAAGCACAGCTGGCCGCGGCGGTACTTGCCCCGGTTCCCGTCGATCCGGATCTCGTCGTGGTGCTCGGCCCCGCAACGCAGTTGCCCGAGTCGTTGGTGTGGGAGCTCGCGTACAGCGAACTCGTCTTCCTCGACGTGGGTTGGAGCGCTGTGAACGCGGAGGACGTCGACATGGCGATCGACGATTTTCGCCGCCGGGACCGGCGTTTCGGCGGAATCGATTCCTGATGCCTCGCACGTACCGCGACGCAGCAGTCGTGTTGAGGGGACACTCCTTCGGCGAGGCCGATCGAGTCGTTGTCTTGCTCACGCAGGACCACGGCAAGGTTCGTGCGGTCGCCAAGGGTGTGCGCAAAACGACGTCGAAATTCGGGGCGCGACTCGAGCCGGGGAACCACGTCGAGGTGCAGCTGCACAGGGGCCGAGATCTCGACGTCGTGCAGCAGGTGGCTTTGCTCGCGACACGCACCGCCACGCGCACCCATCTGGAGAGCCTCACCGACGCACTCGCCATGTGCGAGGCGGTGGATCGGGTGTGTCACGATCGCGAGCCCGTACCGGCCATCTACAGGGCACTCGTCGGAGCGCTGCGTTCACTCGAGCAGCGCCGCAGCGAGTTGGTGCTCGGGGCCTTCCTCTTTCGGTTGCTCGCCCTCGACGGGGTCGGGCCGACGTTCGACGAATGCGCTTCGTGCGGCAGCGAAATGAACGACGCGATCGCGGGGTTCAACGTGATGCGCGGCGGAGTGGAGTGCACCGATTGTCATCGCGGTGCACGGCTCGACGCCGAATCCGGTGAATTGTTGCGGCTCATCTTGTCGGGGAGGATAGGTGAGGCGCTGGCTCGGGAAGCCGAGACTCCCGCGACTCTGGCCGGTGCATGTCGCAGAGTGTCGGTACTCGCACGTACGGCGATGGAACATCATGTCGAGAAACGGTTGCGTGCAATGTCCGTTTTTCACCGTGACGACTCGATGAACCGCTGACTGCGGAAGAACTCGCAGTAGCATTGCGCAGGTGCCGGCCCGCGATCTCGACGTCATCGTCAACCTGGCAAAACGCCGCGGATTCGCCTACCCGAGCGCGGAAATTTACGGCGGATTTCGTAGTTCCTACGACTACGGCCCGCTCGGCGCGCTGATGCTGCGCAACGTGAAAGATGCATGGATCCGGGCGATGGTGCAGCGACGCCACGACGTCGTGCTCATTGATGCGGCAATCCTCAACCCACCGCAAGTGTTCGAAGCCAGCGGTCATTTGGCCAATTTCAGCGATCCGCTCGTCGATTGCACGGTATGCAAACGTCGCTTCCGCGAGGATCAGCTCGAGCAGCGTGATTGTCCGCAAAAGATGCAGGGTTGTGCGTTCACCGAGGCTCGCGCATTCAACCTCATGTTCCGTACGCAGGCCGGCCCCGTCGAGGGCTCCGGTGCCGACGTGTACCTGCGACCGGAAACCGCTCAGGGAATGTTCGTCAATTTCGCCAATGTGCTCGCCACGAGTCGCAAGAAGCCGCCCTTCGGCATTGCGCAAGTGGGAAAGAGCTTCCGCAACGAAATCACGCCGGGCAACTTCATCTTTCGAACGCGGGAGTTCGAGCAAATGGAGCTGGAGTTCTTCGTGCCCCCGGCGGACGGCCCACGGTGGTACGAGCATTGGAAAGCGGCCCGTCTCGAGTGGTACGTCGAGCACGGCATACCCCGGGAAATGTTGCGGTTACGCGAGCACGACGCCGACGAGTTGTCGCACTACTCGGCCGGTACGTGTGACATCGAGTTTCTCTTTCCATGGGGTTGGGGTGAGCTCGAGGGAATCGCGCAGCGAACCGACTTCGACCTCACCCAACATGCGAACCATTCGGGGACGCGACTCGATTACTTCGATCAGGCCACCAACGAGCGTTACGTTCCCTACGTCATCGAACCCGCCGCCGGTGTCAATCGCACGATGGCCGCGTTTCTTCTCGCCGCTTACGACGAGGACGTTGTGAACGACGAACCGCGCACCGTGTTGCGCCTTCATCCGCGAATCGCCCCGTACCAAGTGGCGGTTCTTCCCTTGTCGAAGAAAGAGCCGCTCACCGGCCTTGCCGGCGAACTTTTTGCATCCTTGTCGCAGCGGTACATGTGCGACATGGACGAGACGCAGGCGATCGGTCGGCGCTACAGGCGCCAGGACGAGATCGGAACGCCCTTGTGCGTCACCGTTGATTTCGACACGGTTGACGACAAGGCGGTCACGGTTCGTGATCGCGACACGACACAGCAGGTCCGTGTTGCAATCGCCGACCTCGATGCGTTGTTGCGTGAACGTCTGGGGTTCTGAGGCCCCGGTGACGTATCTCGACGCGATCGTCGCTCACCACCGGCTGCGTACTCGCAGCGACGACCGCAGCGAGCGTGAGCTACGCAGCCTGACGAACAACCTTCCTCCGGCGAGGGGTTTCGCACACGCGCTGCGCGAGGCGTCACGCAACGCAATGGCAGTCATCGCCGAAATCAAGCGTCGATCACCGTCGAAGGGTGTTCTGCTCGCCGATCTCGATCCCGCGGCCGTTGCAGGCGACTACGAAATGGGAGGAGCTGCGTGCTTATCGGTGCTCACCGACGAACCGCATTTCGGGGGTTCGGCACGCGACCTCAACCTTGCCCGCTCGGCGACGCGGTTGCCGGTTTTGCGCAAGGACTTCACCGTGTCGCGGCGCGACGTGTACGACGCGCGGCTCATGGAAGCAGACTGTGTTCTGCTCATCGCCGCCGTGTTGTCGGAGTCCGAACTCGTCGATTACGCCGGCACGGCGCGGGAACTCGGAATGGACGCCCTCGTCGAGATTCACACCGAGGACGAAATTCCGCGCGCAGTGGCGGCCGGAACGAAACTCATCGGTGTCAACCAGCGTGATCTCGTCACCTTCGCCGTCGACCACGAGCGCGCCGTGCGTGTGGGGGCGTCGCTGCCGTCCGACGTCGTTCGCGTTGCCGAGTCCGGCGTGCGCAGCGGAGCCGACAGTGCCGCCTTGCGTGCCGCCGGGTACCACGCGGTGCTCGTTGGTGAATCGCTGGTGACGGCAACGAATCGCGGGGATCTCCTCGCCGATCTTCGTTGCGCTGTACCGTGAAACACGGGTGACGATGTTCGTCAAGATCTGTGGCATCACGAACGAGGAAGATGCGCTGCTCAGCGTCGCCATGGGTGCCGATGCACTCGGATTCGTTTTCGCCCCGTCGCCGCGACAGGTGCTGCCGGGCAAGGTTGCCGACATCGTGCGTCGGTTGCCCGCCCACGTCATCACCGTCGGAGTGTTTCGCAACCACGATCCGCGCCGCGTCGTCGAAGTCGTGCGCGAGGCCGGCCTGCGCGGAGCACAGTTGCACGGCAACGAGTCACGTTCCGACGTCGATCACGTCACTGCCGAAGTGGGATGGGTGATCAAGGCGATGTCGGGCACCGAAGGTGATCCCACCGTGTACCGCACGAATCTCGTGATGTTCGATGCCGCGCAGCCCGGGGGAGGGGTGCCGTGGAACTGGGAATCCATACTCCCGCTTCCCAAGGGAGTGCGCGTGATGCTCGCCGGTGGACTTTCACCGGACAACGTTGCCGATGCCGTGGCGGTGGTGCGTCCATGGGGTGTCGATGTTTCCAGCGGTGTCGAGCGCGAACCAGGTCGCAAAGATGCAGTGAAGGTCCGACGGTTCATCAGTGCGGCGCGCCAAGCTGCGGCTGCGTACGAAATCGAGGAGTAGATCGCAGGTAGTTTGATTGGCGTGACAACCCTCGCCAATCCAGGTGTAGACGGACGGTTCGGCGAATTCGGGGGACGATTCGTTCCGGAAACCCTCATGCCGGCGTGCCTCGAGCTGGAGAGTGCGTTTCTCGAAGCGTGGAGTGATCCCGAATTTCGTGCCGAGTTCGAGCGGCTCAGTCGGGAGTACGCGGGACGGCCGTCGATCCTCACGGAGTGCCACAACTTGTCGGCGATGCTCGGCATTCGCCTCGTGCTCAAGCGTGAGGATCTCAACCACACGGGTTCGCACAAGATCAACAACGTCCTCGGACAGGCGCTGCTTGCCAAACGCATGGGCAAAAAGCGATTCGTCGCCGAGACGGGGGCAGGTCAACACGGTGTTGCATCGGCCACGGTGGCGGCACTTCTCGGCCTCGACTGCGTCGTGTACATGGGTGCAGTTGACATGGAGCGCCAGGCGCTCAACGTGTTTCGTATGCGCTTGCTCGGGGCGCAGGTGCGGCCGGCACAGTCCGGAAGTCGCACCCTGAAGGACGCGGTGAACGAGGCAATGCGTGACTGGGTTGCATCGGTCGAATCGACGTATTACTGCATCGGATCGGTGATGGGTCCGCACCCGTATCCGTTCATGGTCCGCGAATTTCAGAGCGTCATCGGAACCGAGGCGCGCGCGCAGTGGGCGGAGCGATTCGGTGGAACGCCGGATGCCGTCGTGGCGTGCGTCGGTGGCGGGTCGAACGCGATCGGTATTTTCTCGGGTTTCATCGACGCACCGAGCCGTCTCGTTGGAGTGGAACCCGCCGGTGGTGCGGCCGTCGGTCGTGGCGTGCCCGGAGTGGTGCACGGAATGAAGAGCTACCTCATGCAGGACGAATACGGACAGGTTCAGGAGGCCCATTCGATTTCGGCGGGACTCGACTATCCCGGCGTCGGGCCGGAACATTCCCATCTCGCATCGATCGGACGGGCCGAATATCCGAGCGTGACCGACGACGAGGTGATCGCGGCGTTCCAACTCATGGCGCGAAGCGAAGGAATCATTCCGGCTCTCGAGTGCGCGCATGCGCTGGCGTGGATCGTGCGTGCCGCGCCGAGTATGCAGGGTGCGACGGTGCTCATGAACCTTTCGGGGCGCGGCGACAAGGACGTCGCCCAAATGATGAACGTCCTCGGCGATTCAGTCGATCGCTGATCGCCACCTCGAATGATGCGGTTGTGCGGCCTTTTCGTCATGACGAAACGGGCGGTGGTCGGTGACTGACAACGGGGGAGCACTCGAGTCGCATCTGCGATCGCGGCGGGATGCTGGGCGCAAGTTGCTCATCCCGTACGTCACGGGTGGTCTCGATGGTTGGATCGACGCCATTCGCGCGGCTGCTGCGAACGGGGCCGACGCCGTGGAGATCGGAATACCGTTCAGTGACCCCGTCATGGACGGTCCGGTCATTCAGGAGGCGTCCCTTCGTGCCCTGCGCAACGGCACCACGCCGCAGTCGATTCTCGCCGCGGTGCGCGGTGTCGAAGTGTCGATTCCACTCGTCGTCATGTGCTACTACAACACGGTGTTTCGTGCGGGGCACAGGCGGTTCGCTCACGACTTGCGCTCCGCCGGAATCGTCGGTGCAATCGTGCCCGACTTGCCCCTCGAAGAGGTGGGTGAGTGGGCGCTCGACGCCGATGCCGAGGGCATCGAAACGGTGATGCTCGCCGCGCCGACGGCCGACGATGCACGCATTGCACGAATCGTTGCCCGGGCCCGCGGATTCGTCTACGGCGTGGGGTTGCTCGGTGTCACGGGTGAGCGTGACGAGCTGGCTGCAACGGCACTCGACATCGCCCGTCGCGTCAAGCGGGCAACGTCGTTGCCGGTGCTCGTCGGCGTGGGGATCTCCAATGCCGAACAGGCGGCAGCGGCGGTCGCGGTTGCCGACGGTGTCATTCAGGGAGCGTCCGTCGTGCGCCGACTCATGGAATCCGGTCCCGACGCCGTCGGCGACTACGTTGCCGAGGTGCGCGCCGCCATCGATTCCGTCGGCGGCTCCTGATCCGCACGTGTGGGCAACGTACGGCGCATGGAGCAGCGTCTAACGTCGGAGCATGCTCAAAACAGGTGACAAGGCTCCGGCCATCAATCTCCTCAACCAGCACGGCAAGCGCTTCACGCTGGCGTCGCTCGGCAAGCGCAAGGTGCTCGTGTATTTCTACCCGAAGGCCGATACGCCGGGATGCACGACTCAGTCGTGCCTTCTGCGCGACATCAAGGACGACATCGGACGCACGGCAATCATCGGGATCAGCCCCGACGCTCCGGCCAAGCAGCTGAAGTTCGACACCAAGTATTCGCTCGGTTTTCCGCTGCTCGCCGACGAGGAGCACACGGTTGCCAAGGCGTACAAGGTGTGGAAAAAGAAATCGATGTACGGACGCGAGTACATGGGTATCGAGCGTTCGGCCTTTCTCATCGGCAGTGACGGAAAGATCCTCCATGCGTGGTACAAGATTTCGCCGAAGGACACCCCGACCAAGCTGCTCGAAGCGCTCGACGCCTAGCAATGTCGGCAACAGGGGATTTCCCCGCACCGGCCTCGGTGCTTCCGCACCGTGCACCGTTCCTGTTCGTCGACCGCATCTCGAATCTCATCGCCGGTGAGTCGGCGACGGGGTGGTGGAAGCTGACCGGCGACGAATGGTTCTTCTCGGGACATTTTCCCGCGCGGCCGACGTTGCCCGGAGTGCTGATGTGCGAGGCCATCGCCCAGGTGGGCGCGTATGCCGTACTTGCCGGAGGCACCCTGCCGGGTAAATTGCCGTTGTTCGGCGGCCTCGATGGGGCACGATTTCGCCGCCAAGTAGCTCCCGGTGACGAACTCGAGCTCGTCGTCAACTTGGGCCGAATGAGCGCCAGGGCCGGCAAGGGAGCGGGCGTTGCGCGTGTGAACGGTGACGTGGCCTGCGAATGCGACCTGATGTTCGTGCTCGTTGACGCCTGAGTGAGCTGCTGACGTCGCCCGTGCACCCGTGAGCTTGGTGCCGGAGAGCAGCGGGGGATGTCGTCGTTGAGGCGTGATTCCGTTGCGTATCCGTACTTTACATAACGTTGCTTATGGGCGATCGAGACGAGTGCTGGGTTTCAGCGGCTCGGCGACGACCGGCTTTGCCGCTTCGAGCAGCCAGCGCAGCGCGGCCCT
The DNA here is from genome assembly GCA_049433365.1 of Ilumatobacteraceae bacterium. Lineage (GTDB taxonomy): Bacteria > Actinomycetota > Acidimicrobiia > Acidimicrobiales > Ilumatobacteraceae > F1-60-MAGs027. The sequence goes on from JBMTET010000009.1 coordinate 29,348, forward strand.
GTAGTCGCGCGTCGTCGGATCGATCGCCGGATCCAGGTCGCGCTCGACATCTTCGATGGCGCATTTGAGGACGAACAACTGGTCGCGCAGCGTGTTCAGCTCGCTGCGGGTCATGACAAGCTCGTTTTCGCTCAACTGCAGTTCACTTGCCCGCTGCCGGGCCACCCAGTCCCATTGCCGACAAGCTTGGGAGCAGAATCGCCGCGGACGCCCCACGCCCTCTTTTGCCGGCAGCGGTGTTCGGCACCATTCGCAGCGTTGTCGTCGTTCGCCGCTTGATTTCGTCATGACGAAACGTACCGTAATATCGCTGCGATGGTGAATGCAAAACGATTGCCATGGCCCGTTGCTCCCGTGGCTTCGTTCGCGTCCGACAACGTTGCCGGAGTGCATCCCCGGGTTCTTGCCGCTGTCGTCGACGCCAATGTCGGTCACACCCTCGCCTACGGCAAGGATCCGTGGACCGCGCGGGCGGTGGAGGAAATGCAACGGTTGTTCGATGCCGATGCAGAGATTTTGTTCGTGTATGGCGGCACGGGCGCCAACGTGCTCGCGTTGATGTCGATGCTCTCCCCTGCCGAATCGGTCATCTGCGCCGCGACGGCGCACATCAACGTCGATGAGACGGGAGCTCCCGAACGCCTGCTCGGAGCGAAATTGCACGCCGTGCCCACCATCGACGGGAAGCTTCGTCCCGATGATGTCGTTGCTCTGTCGGTCTTGCGCGGTGCGGTGCACCACGTTCAGCCTGCGGTGGTGTCGATCACCCAACCCACGGAGCTCGGCACGTTGTACTCGCCCGCCGAGGTGCGCGCCCTGTGCGACGTTGCCCACGCGCACGGAATGCTCGTTCATCTCGATGGCGCGCGTATCGGCAACGCCTCTGCTGCACTCGGTGGGTCGCGTGCCGCGTTGCGGTCGTTCACCGTCGACGCGGGCGTTGATGTCGTGTCGTTCGGGGCCACGAAAGCCGGGCTGATGTTCGGCGAAGCCGTCGTGTGGTTGAACACGTCACTGTCGCGCCGCGCCGAGTTTCTGCGCAAACACGTCACGCAGCTGCACAGCAAGATGCGCTTCATCTCCGCGCAGTACGTTGCGATCCTCGAAAATGATCTGCTCTTTGAGCTCGGGGCTCGGGCCAACGACGCAGCGCGTCGCTTGTACGACCTCGTCGAGGGGCACACAAGCCTGCAGCTCGCGGGTCCGCCGGCTGTGAACAGTCTCTTTCCCCGCCTTGCCCCCGAGCCCCGCCGACGGCTACAGGAATGGTCATTTTTCTGGGATTGGGATCTCTCCTGCCACCAGGTGCGCTGGATGACAGCCTGGGACGTCTCCCCCGCCGACGTCGAGGCTTTTGCCGCCGGGGTGGCCCGCGCTCTGGCCGAGGCGGCGGAAGGCGATATTGACCAGACGGTTAGTTAGTTCCTATGCTCCGAGATGCCCGCCGGCATGTCAGGAGGACCTCCCATGGCGACAATCGAATTCACCCGACGGATTGAAACGCAAGATGACTGGATGGACGGTGCCGCATGCCGCGGTCTCACCGACATCTTCTTTCCTCCGCTCGCGGAGCGCCCGCAGACGCGGCTGCGTCGCGAAGAGGCCGCTCGTAAGGTATGTCAGGAATGTCCCGTCCTCGCCACGTGTCGCGACTACGCGCGCAAGCATCATGAGTACGGCTTCTGGGGTGGTGAGAGTGAGGAAGAACGCCACCGCGCCGGATACCGCCTCATTGCCCCCATTGGCGTGCGGCTCTAATACCTCAATCTCGGCGCAGCTGTGCTGCGCACATGCCGGCGGCAGCGTGGAGCCTCGACGGTGTCGGTGATCCCGGTCGAGTCATCCCGCGAATGGGAGGCAATCGTTGCGGCGTGGGCGCAGTATGCGCAACGCTCCGGTGACGCACGTCGGATCGCCGGGTGCGAGGAGCTCAGCGCCCACGTGTCGACGAACCGGGTGTTCCTCGTCATATTCGGCGACGGGTCACGGCTCGTGGCCAAGTGTTCGTCCTACGGTTCGTACTTTCTTTTCGCCGAGGATCACGACCGTTTGGCGCGCTGCGTGGGACTGTTGCGCAACACCCGGTGGGATGGATTCCTCGCCGAAGTGCTCACCCACGACCAACGTCCGTACACCTGGTACGACGGGCAACGCTGGGTGGTTTTCTACACCGTGGTGCAACGGGCCGAAAGCCTGCCCGCCATCGTCGATTCACGTGACGTCACTGCCCTCGGTCGTGAGGTGGCGTCGTTCCATCGCGCCTGTGCGGACGTTGCACCGATGCTTCCACCGGTGTCCAATTCCGTGAAGGGTGATGCCATCCACCTGTACGACCAGTTGAGTGGACCGTTCGCGCCGCGGAACTTCGACCTCGCTCCGGAAGAAATCGGTGTGCTGGCCCGCGCCACCCACGATTTGTTGTTGCGACTCGAAGTCGTCCATTACGACGAATGGCCGCGACTGCCGATCCTCGTCGATTGGAATCTCGGCAATTTCAGCGTCACCCGCCACGACGGCGAAGTTCGTCTCTTTTCGCGGTGGGATTACGACTGGTTTCGAATCGAAACCCGCCTCCTCGACTTTTACTTCCTGTCTCGAATCTCGTCGCGCACGGGAGACAAGACGAGTTTCACGTACTCGCCGCACACGCTCGTTGAGCCGCGCTTCGCCGAATTCATCCGCGCCTACCACTCGGTATGGCCACTCACGCGCGACGACGTCGATTTCCTTCCCCATGCGTACACCTTCTTCATCCTCAACTACGTCGTGCGTGAAGGTGCCCGGTTCTTTCGCCGCGACCTGTGCACCTCCTTTCGCCGTGATGCCGCTCGCCACTGGCTGCACGCGGCCCGCCAGCTCGACCTCGGCATTCTGTACGAAGCAATCGGTTTGCCCGCGCGTCCGTAACGCCCGGTCTCAGTCGATGCGTTTGAGATCCCGCCGGAACCGCGCGGTACGGCGGACGTAATTCTGGGCTCCGTCGAGGATTTCTCCCGATCGTGCCCGATCCCGTTTTAGCGTCGCCGGGCTGCCCACCGCCAGGGCCCCCGACGGCACGACCATGTCGTTGAGCACCACTGCATTGGCCGCAACGATTGCGCCGGTGCAAATACGGGCCCGGTGCAAAACGATCGCCCCGGACGACACCTGGGCTGCATCCTCGATGATGCAGGCCTCGAGATGGACGAGGTGTCCGATGATGCAGTCGTTGCCGACCCGGGTCGGATCCTCGATGGTGGTGTGGAGTACCGCACCATCCTGAATGCTCGTGCGTGCCCCGACGATGATCTCGCCGTCGTCGCCGCGCAGCACGGCTCCCGGCCACACGCTCGACTCGGGTCCGATGGTGACCGATCCGATGATGACGGCGTCGGGGTGGACGAACGCCGATGCGTCGATCTTCGGCGTCTGATCTCCCAGCTGGTACACGGGCATCTGTATGTCGTACCACATTCCGACGCCGGAACTCCGTAACGGAGGGTGTGCGCGGCGAAGAACGGCGCGCTACTGCTGGACGGCTTGCGCCGTTCGGCGCGACAGCATTGCGCCGTGCTCGTTGGCGGTAGCGTGAGTGATCCATGGCGCGGCGTTTGGACATTGAAATCACCAGCGTTCGTGACGACGCCACCTTCACGTGGCGCGCAGCAGGCGCGAAGGCTCCCAAAGGCATCGGAACGCAATCGGTGCTGCCGAGCGGTGCAAAAGTTGGCGACGTTCTTCGTGCCGACGTCGAAACGACCGTTGACGGAATCGACATTCTGTCGTTGTCGGCGCCGAAGGTTCGTGAGCGTCGTGCAGAGGTGTTGCAGTTGCTCGGCTCGGACAAGGAATTCGTTCCCGTCACCCAGGTGTCGACGGCGCCCAAGCGGTCACGCGATGACCGACGCGGCGACCGACGCGGATCACGTGACCGCAAGGGCCGTGAGCGCAGCGGTGACAAGCGCGACGACTCTCGCCCTCGCCGGGGTCCGTTCACCGCGCCCCCCGAACTGACGAAGCGCCCGGCCGCCAAGCGGTTGAAGCCCCGCGACGTGCATCGTCGCGCCCTGCTCGAATCGCTGAAGCCCGAGGAGCGCCCGATCGCCGAGCAGGCTCTGCGAGGTGGGGCCAAAGCCGTGCGCGAAGCCGTCAAGAAGCAAAACCTCGAGCTCGCAAAGGCCAATCAACCCCTGATCAATGCCGAGAACCTCGTCAATCTCGCTCTCGGCTTGGTTCCGCGGCTGAAGGTTGCCGAATGGCGCGATTCGGCCGAAGCAGCGTTGACGATTCTCGACGACATCGACCTGCGTGACCTGCGGGCGATCGTTGCCAAGGCGAACGATCCGCAGCTCCTCGCCGATGCGGGAACCGCCGATTTGCGCGAAGCGATGCGGGCGGGTCTGGACCGCCGCCAAGAAAGCGAAATTGCGCGGTGGCACGCCGCACTCGACGAGGCAATCGGCGTCGGACGCGTCGTTGCCGCGTTGCGTCTTGCCGCCAATCCCCCGAAGGCGGGTATGCCACCGCAACCCGAGATGAACGCACGACTCGTTGCCTGCGTCGCCGACAATCTCGTGCCCGATGCGACGAGTGAACGCTGGGTGGTCGTGCTCGAAGCACTCGCCTTCTCACCTGTGCGCATGGCGGTACGCCCGACGCAAACACCGCACAAGGTGAGCAAGGAATTGCTTGCCACCGTGGCGCGCCTCGGCCGCGCCCTTCCACAGATCGCCGAACTTTTCGGTATTCCGGTCGATCCCAAAGCGCATATGCCGCGCCCGTTGCGTCCGACGCGGCGCGACGCAAAAAAGCCCGCGCGATCCGCACAAGGTGCTCGCCCTGGCAAAGATGTAGTCGCTCGAAACGAGTCGGCAGCCCCGGCCGCCGACTCCGACGGAACCGCTGAAGCCGCCTCCAACTAGTCTTCGCCCATGGCCGAAAACTCGATCGCTGACAATGACGTCGTCCTGTACGACACCCGCGGACAAATTGCCGTCATCACCCTGAATCGCCCCCAGGCACGCAACGCCATCAGTCCGGAGGTTGCCAACGGAATCGAGGCGGCGATCGACAAGATGGAAGCCGATCCGAACGTGTGGGTCGGTGTGCTCACGGCGAACAGCGACGGTCAGGAGAAACCGGTCTTCTGTGCAGGTGCCGATCTCAAGGCGATCAACGCAGGTCTCGCCGACAAGTTGATGACTGCCCGCGGGGGTTTTGCCGGAATCGTCTACCGCGAGCGGACGAAGCCGATCATCGTCGCCGTCGATGGTCTGGCGACGGCGGGTGGATGCGAGATCGTTCTGTCCGCCGATCTCGTCGTGATGTCCACACGCGCATCATTCGGCCTCGCCGAAGTGAAGCGCAACCTCATTGCCGGAGCCGGAGGCTTGTTTCGCCTGCCTCGGGCGATCGGTCGTGCCGCTGCGATGGAGGCGATTCTCACCGGCGATCCGATACCTGCACAGCGAGCCTTCGAATTGGGCCTCGCCTCGCGCATCACCGAGCCCGGCAAGGCTCTCGATGCGGCACTCGAACTCGCAGCAAAGATCTGTACCTCGGCACCGGTTGCCGTGTGGGAGAGTCGCAAAATCGTTCTCGCAGCCGACTACGCCGACGATGCAACGCTCATCAAGATGACGGATGATGCGTTCGGTCGCATTCTGAAGACCGAAGACACCAAGGAAGGCTTGGCTGCGTTCATCGAAAAGCGCGCACCCAAGTGGCAAGGTCGCTGACCGGCAACAATCCGCGACGTTCGGGTGCGGACGTGGCTATTCGGTGTTGAGTTGGCGTGATGCGATGATGGCGCGAGCCGTCAAACCGTTGCGTTCGTAGAGGTTCTTCGTTTCTCGATCCCCGGGAAGCGCCCAACCGTCGACACGCTCGGTACCGCGTCGGCGTGCCTCGTCGAGGAGCTCCGCGATCATCGCATCACCGCACCCGTGTCCCCGGGCGTCGGCGCAGACGAACACGCGAACCACGGTGACGGTAGTTGCTGAGGTGACTGCAAGCAGACAGCCGACCACCTCGCCGTACATCTCGCATACGAGACGAATCGGCTCCGGGGTGCGGTCTGCCGTCTGATCCGTATTGCCCGGTACCTCGCTGCGCAACACGTCTCCCCCGCGAAAACCCGCCATTTCACGCTCGGCGTCGGCCACCAGGCCGGCGACGAACGCCGCATCCGCCGAATCGGCGCGGCGGACCAAGGGCCGAATGCCGGTGGTGTCCGGCATCAGGTCACGTCACCGGTTGGGGAACAACGGACAGAGGTCGTGGTCGACCGGGCACTTCGGTGCCGTCTTGCGCACGAGCAGGAAGCATTGCTGGCAGTGCTCCTCGTCGGGCCGTCGTGGTTGCAGTACCGGGGTGCCGTCGGTGAAATCTTCCTGTTCGACGATCTCGTCATCGGGGGCGAATTCGTCGCTCGATGCAAGCTTCTCCTGGAGAATCGAAGCGAGGTCGGCTTCGACGTCCTCCTTCGACAGCATTTCGTTGTCGTCGCCCTCCTCGTCGGTCGCACGACGTCTCGGGCGCTCCTCGTCTTCGTCCTCGTCGACTGCGAGACGGTCCGGCGCGGTGGGAATTTCCACGTCGTCGGGATCGTCGCTGGCAACCGCAGCCGTCTCGTCGAGTTCGTCGTCAAGATCGACATCGAGACTGACCGCGTCGTCGTCAAGGTCTTCGGGATCGACGACGAGTGCGGCAAGATCCTCCCCCGGGCTCTCGGCATCCATCGGTTCGCCCATTGATTCGTCCATCGCGTCATCCGTCTCGTCAGTCATTCGGGCGCGAACCTTAGCCGAGGATTGACCGAAATCGGCGAATCGACCGTTTCGGCAACGCCGGCAATCTCGGTACGCGACTCCGGACGCGCCGCGGGGACTACGTGCGGTCGTGCGAATCGCGCCGCTTGGCTTCCAAACGGCGCTCGGCTTCGAGGCGCTCCAGGGTGGGCGCTTCGGTTGTGAGATGCGTCATCGCATCGGCCACTGCTCGATGTCCGGCTTGGGTGGCGATGAGGCGGTGCATTTCGAGGGCCACACGTCGGTACGAGGGATGTCCCTGCGGCGCCGACCGCAACTCGAGCATGTGCATTGCCTCACGGGCGTTGAACTGCATGACGTATCGCAGGCGGTGAGCCATGCTCACTGCGTACGCGGCCTGTTCGGGATAATCGGGTCGCAAGGCCTCGTAGAGATCGTGGGATCGCTCCATGGCCTCGTCGAATCGTGCCGTCTCCCCCGCTTCGTCGACAAGTTCGGGCCGCGCGTAGCCGTGATCCGGTGTGAGTCGCTGCCATTCGATCGTGAGCAGCCGGTGGCGCTGCAGGTCACGGAACGCGCCATAGTCGCCGAGAACGTCGAACCTGTACGACAGCCGTTCGAACGCACGCCCGGGTTTGTGTCGACGGTTGCCCCGCTCGCCGACGTACGAGGCGATGAGTGCAACGCGTTGCGGATGCGACAGGGAACGAACGCGTTCGAGCAGCTGCGATTCGGGAAGTTGTGACGACGAGTAGCAGATCGCTGCCAACAGTTTGTCCTCGCCGTCCGGATCGAAATCGACGAGGGTCACCTCCGCGGTATCTTCCGGCTCGATGTGGCCGAATAGCTCGTCAACCAGCTCGGCTGTGCGGTCGCGATTCGTGGCGAGGTACTCGCTCCAGGCTCCACCGCGATCCGGCATGTCCACGCGGCGCAAGAAGGTCGGAATCACCTTGCGCAACTCGGTGAGCATGAGATCCGCGTAGCGACGGGCTTCGGGCAGGGCGTGTGCACGCATCCGCAACAGCAAAGCTTCGTAGGCCTGTCCGGTTCCATATATGCCGACGTTGGACAGCGACGCGGCCGGCAGCACACCGCGTACGGCGTCGAGAGCCTTGGCACGCGTTGCTTGGCGGTAGACGAAATCCGAGTCCTTCCCCTGCGGCACGGTGCCACGTACGTGACTCGTCACCGATTCGACGAGCGCGCTGTAGCTGTCGAACAAGCGGTCCATGTCCCCCACGTAGCGTGTGCCGAACGGTCCGCTGAGAATCTCCGGATCGCGGTAGTAGCGGTACCTCCCGCCCAAGCGGGCGTCGTAGGAGATGTACCGCGTGCTCTGCTCGAGGTACGACATGAGGCGCCCCCACTCGAGAATCTTCGTGAGGACGTTGGAGGCCTGTTCACAGGCCAGGTGCACACCTCCGAGTTGGGCGACGCTGTCGTCGCCGTATTCGACGAAGATGCGTTCGTACAGCTCTTCCGCTCGCGACACCCCGATCGTCGCATCGACGGTTTCATCGCCCCGCAGATCGAGATCGTCGACGAATTCGTCGAGAAACAGGCGCCGCAAACTCTTCGCCGTGCGGCTGTACCGCGCGAACAGGGCCCCCTTCACCACCTCGGGCAAATTGACGAGACCGAAGACGGGCAGGTCGAGGTTGGTGAAATAGCGCCGCAGGACGTCGGCCTCGTCCGCCGTGAATGTCTCGGGTACGTACACCGTCACGCGGCGATACTACGAAATGAACACCGGACGCCGCGGGAGGCTCAGAGAACGCCGTCCGGCACCTCGCCGGCGCCGAATTGCCGCTGCACGGCTTGCCGTAGTGCTGCGTCGAGCCACATGTCGATGACGGTCATCGCCATGATCTTGGCACCGTCAACCACGGCTTTGTCGGCTTCGAACGAGGCCGTGTAGCGCGCAAACTCAGGTGAGTGCAAGGACACCCCCGGCGGTGCGACGCGAATCATCGGATGGATCGAAGGAACGAGATAACTCACGTTGCCCATGTCGGTGGATCCGCCACCCAGACCGGTCGTCGCGTGGGCATCGAGTGGACGACCGACGGCGGTCGAGTTCAGGGCATAGGCCTCGAGCAAAGCGACGTTGTCCTTGATGTCGGCGTACGGATTCGGCTTCCATTCGAGCTCGACGGAGCACCCGGTGGCATCGCCCGATGCGTGCAGACACGCACCGACCCGGTGCTTCAGGGGTTGCAGCGTTTCGATCGTGTCACTGCGCACGTACCACGACGTTTCTGCTTCGTGCGGCACGATGTTCGCCTTGTCGCCGCCCTTGGTGAACACGCCGTGCACCCGTTCCGTGGGCCGGATGTGCTGACGAAGGGCGGCTACGTTCAGGTACCCGAGCACGGCAGCATCGAGGGCGTTGCGCCCGAGATGCGGAGAAACCGCGGCGTGGGCAGCTTGGCCGACGTAGCGGGCGACGAGCTGCTGGATGGCGATTGCGTTCATGCGCGCCAAATCGGCATCCGCCGGATGAATCATCATCGCCGCATCGAGACCGGCGAACGCACCGGCTCGTGCCATCTCGATTTTTCCGCCGCCACCCTCCTCGGCCGGCGTTCCGAGGATCGTCAGTCGTGAGCCCGCATCGGCGACGAGCGGCGCCAATGCGAACGATGCGCCGAGACCGGCGGCCGCGATGACGTTGTGACCGCATGCATGGCCGATCCCCGGCAACGCGTCGTACTCGAGCAGAATTGCCACGTTCGGACCCATGTCCCCCGCCTGCGCTGCAAAGGCCGTGTCGATCCCGAAAGCTGAGCGACTGACGTCGATGCCGCGCCCGTCGAGGGCCCGGGTGAGGATGTCATGGGCAAAATGCTCCTCGTAATTGAGTTCAGGATGCGCGTGTATCGCATGACTGACCTCAACGAGCGCCTGTGCCTGCGCATCAATCGTCGCACAGGCTCGCTGCTTGAGTTCGCGACGCCTGTCGGCGTCCACTGTGGATGCTGCGGTCGACATGCCACCACCGTACCCGTCCCGATTGCGGGCGAATGCCACGCTCCGGACTCGTCACGTCTCGGGGACACACGCGATCCATGCGTCGCTGAGCACGGTGACCCTGACGCGCACTGCATCGCCTACTTTCGTTCCGTCGACGTACAAGCTCTCCGGGGCGCTTGCCGACCACTCAACTTGAGGACCACGCAGGATCTCGAGTTGGGGATGGGGCACGTGGGTTCCCCATCGTGTGCGACGAATCGCGGCAATTCGCTGGCGCAGCGACATTGCCGACGACACGTGCAGGACGTCGACGATGCCGTCGTTGGGGTGACTACGTGGCAACACCTCTCGCCCGCGGACGAAGCCGCCCGATGCGCACCACCACGACGTCCCGCGCCACCATTCTCCGTGTACCACGTGAACGAAACACCGATCGGCGTAGGTGACACCGCGGGAGTCGATCCATTCGAGGTCGTAAGCATCCATCGGCAGGAATCGACCGCGCCTCGGCGGACCGGTCACTTCGGCCCCCGCTCGGATCCCGAGTGTCGACGACAAGTCCCCGGCCACGGGATGGACACGGTTCTTCCCGCTGGCCACTGTGTGATGCAAGTCGGCATCGGTTCGCACGGATGGCACCGATGGGTCCCATTCCCCGATCGTCCCCCACGAGTCGCCGCGCCTGATCGTCATCGATTCTCCACACCGGTCGAAGCGGCGATGATTCCCCGAACGAGACGTTTTTCAGCTTCCTGAGCTCGCTGGCGCGTGTCGTCGCCGGTGGCGACGTTTGCAATCTGGCGCACGAGATCCACCGTTTGCTTCGTCAGGCGCACGAAATCGCCGGCGACGAGATCCTCCGGAAGTACGTCGCCGAGGTCACCGCCCTGCGCCCACGCCCACGTCACGGCCGTGAGTTGCGGATCCGGCGCACGGTGCAGGGGTAGACCGTGCTCGGATTCGTCGCGTGCCAGCCGCTGCGAAATCCGGACAATCTTTTGGCACCGGGCCTTGATCTGCGTCGACGGATACACCGGTGGGGGTGCCGGATCGACACCACGATGTTCGTACACGAATGCAGATGCCACGGCGGCCAGCGACGCCGGATCGAGATCATCGAAGATTCCGTCGGCGATGCATTCGCTGACGAGCAGATCCGATTCATGGAACACGCGGGTAAGGATCGTTCCCCGCTCGGTGAGTGCCCAGCCGTCGACGTAGCCCCACTTGGTGAGCACGTCAACGACCTCGTCGAACCTGCGACTCACCACCCTGCCCGTTCGAGTCATCCGTGCCTCGAGTGCGGCGAGCTCCTTGTCGATGCGATCGGCGGACTTCGCCGCGTTGATTTTGTGTACGAGGTCGGGATCTTCCTCCACGGGGTGGTACTCGGGGATCGTGGTGGCGCGTTGTCGTCGTGGACCGAGGCGGTGCACGCGATGTGCGAGTTCGCGCAGGGCGCGAGAATCGCGTTGATCCACCACTCCGTTGGTGTCCAAGTGGCCGATCGTGTCAACGCCGGAGTCGAAATCGTCGGCTGACAAGGCCCGCACCTTGCGCGCACCGTCGAGAGTCGTCACCTTCATGCCTTTGGAACGTGCGGCGGTGGCCAGTACAACGACCGGGTCACCTTCCCACGTGATGACGTCTCCGGGGGCGAGCAGGTGAAGCGAAGCTTCGATTGCGGATCGGTCGCGAATCGGGGCTTCGTGGCGACGCCGGTAATCGTCGATGTCGCCGAAGGTTGACGACGCTTGCGCACGCAAGCGATCGCGTTCACGGCGACGTCGTTCGATCTTGCTGCGCAGATCGACGACCCCCTTCGAAGCCTGGTATTGGGCCAGTGAGAGATCGAGCAGGTGCTGGGCCTGCTCCCTGCTGTGTGCGCGCACGAGGTGCGCCGCCATGTTGTACGTCGGCCGGAACGACGACGTCAGTCGGAACGATCGGCTGGTGGCCAGGGTGACGAGATGGTCGATGTCGAGATAACCGTTCCATGCCACGACGGCGACACCCTCCGTGTCGATACCACGCCGCCCGGCCCGTCCCGTGAGTTGGGTGAACTCGGCCGGAGTGAGAAGGTGATGGTGATCTCCGGCAAACTTCGACAACTTGTCGATCACCACCGATCGTGCGGGCATGTTCAGCCCCACCGCGAGAGTCTCGGTGGCAAAGACCACCTTGATCAGGCCGCGAACGAACAACTCCTCGACGATCTCCCGGAAAATCGGCACCATTCCCGCGTGGTGCGCAGCAATCCCGTTCTCGAGCAAACCACTGAAGTCACTGAATCCGAGCACCGCGAGATCCTCGACCGAGATGTCGGCAAGACGCTCATCGACCACTCCCGCAATCAACGCCCGCTCCTCGTGCGATGTGAGGGACATCCCGAGTCGAACGCAGGCACGCGCAGCCTCGTCGCACTGTTGGCGACTGAAGATGAAGTAGATCGCCGGCAACAAGTCCTCACCGCGCAGGAGGTCGACGACTTCGCTCCGTGAGGGCGAAAACAAACGAGAACCCTTGCCGGATGATCCGGCCCGTCGGCGCACGTTGCGATTGCGTGCCAGCAGGTTGGTGAGTTCCTCGTTCGTTCGACCGTTGCGCAGAACTTCATCGAACGTCACTTCGTTCGAGCGTGCATCACCGTATGCGACGACGTGCTGCAACGGAACGGGTCGCTTCGATTCGACGACGGACCGGGTCGGTCCGCGTACCGTGGTCAACCAGTCGGCGATTTCGTCGGCATTGGACACCGTTGCGGACAAGCACACGAGTTGTACCTCGGGTGGTAGGTGGATGATGACCTCTTCCCACACCGGTCCCCGGTAAGCGTCCTGCAGAAAGTGAACCTCGTCGAGAATGACCACACCCAGCTCATCGACCGCACTTGAGCGCGCATAGATCATGTTGCGCAGCACCTCGGTGGTCATGACCACGATCGGTGCGTCCGAGTTGATTGCGTTGTCACCCGTGAGCAATCCCACCGCCGCATCACCCCAGATCGAGCGAAGGTCGTTGAATTTCTGGTTGGACAGCGCCTTGATCGGTGCGGTGTAAAACGCCCTGCGACCGGAGTCGACGCAGCGGTGAATGGCGTACTCGGCGATCACCGTCTTGCCCGATCCCGTGGGTGCGGCAACCAGGACCGACTCACCCCGGTCGAGAACCTCGATCGCAGCGTCCTGGAATCGATCGATGGGAAACGACAAATGCGCCAAGCGGCGCTGGCGATCTCCGCCGTCCGTCATCGGGCGCCGATCCGTGCGGGGGCGGGCATTACCGCTGCCGCTTGCGGCGGCGCCACATGACCAGGGCACCGATACCGATTGCAATCGCGTACAAAATGATCATCGGTACGGCAAGTGCTGCAAGTGAAACCGGATCGCCGCTCGGTGTGATGACTGCCGCAAGAACGAGGATGACCAGGATTGCGGTGCGCCACTGTTTCAACAACGTGGTCGGAGTGACGACCTCCACCAGTTGGAGAAAGACGACGAGAAGCGGCGCGAGAAAACCGATGCCAAATGCCGCCATCATCAACCCGACCAACCCGACGTACTTGGTGATCTGGAACGCCTGGGTGATGTCCTGTCCGGCCCAACCAATGAGGAATTCGAGGGCTCTGCCGAGCGTCCAATAGGCCAGAGCCGCACCGGCGGCAAAGAGGAGCACCGCGGCAACGATGAATGCACGCGAGTAACGCCGTTCGCGTTTCGACAATGCAGGCACGATGAAACGCCACACCTGCCATGTCACGACCGGGAACGCGAGGATGAGTCCGCCGTAGGCCGAAATCCGCATTCGGGCTGTGAAGCCCTCGACCGGTCCGAGCGAGTACAGCGAACCGTTGCATTTCAGGCTGGGCTGTCGTTCGCACAGATCGACGTACGGCTGAACGAGTAGATCGAGAATGAACTCGTACGCCAGCAGCACGATGAGTGCGCCCGCGGCGACCCCGAGCAGCGATTTGACGATCCGTGAGCGCAGCTCGGCGAGGTGTTCGACGAAGGTCATGTGCGCGAATCCGGATTCAGTCATGGCGCGGCGGGTCCTGCACTCCCCGATCATCAACCGGCGCACCATCGGCTGCGTTGTTCGCCGCATCGTCCGTGTGCGCGGCGGACTGCGAACCCTTCGATTGACCGTCGGAATCACTCGGCGCCTCATCGGCACGTGGGGCGTAGGGCCCCGGATACGGGATGAACCGTGGTTCCGTGCCGTTCGGTGCCTGCTCCGTGGCTGCTGGTGGAATCGTTGTTGGGGCCTCGTCGCCCGTGATGATGCGCTTGGCCATCGACGTGGTGCTGCGCAGTTCACGGGTCGGTTCGTCAAGCGCGGATTTCAGCTCGGATTGCACACCCTGGCTGAGTCGACGAAGCTCGCCGTACAGACGTCCCGCTCTGCGCAGCATCTGGGGCAGCTTCTCGGGACCGAGCACCACCAATCCGATGACAAGGATGAACAGCACCTCGCTACCGGACAGATTGAACACGCCGGAATCCTACGAGAAGGGCTGCGCAGGCTGTCTAGCCTTCTCGTGATGCAACAACGCCTTGCGACGCTCCACGGAGCGACACGGATCCTGGCGCGTAACGGTGCCAGCGGGCACGTGGCCCACTCGATCGTCGAATCGTGTGCCCTTGCCTTGCGATTGGGGGCCGACGGAGTCGATCTCGATGCGGCGACGAATGACAACGTGGTGTTCGTGGGCGGCGAGCGCCACGTTCGTCGGCGCTTACCGGGCGTGACACGAGCCGTCCCGGCGGTTCCTTTGGTCGATGTGGTTGGCCACGTCGATTTCGTTCGGGGATCGACGATTGCGCTGCGTGCCGATGAAGAAACATTCAGGGAGCTTGAGCCGATGTTGCCCGGAGTACTGAGCGTCGTGCCGGTGTCGTGCCTGCTGGTCGTCGATGACACGGTGGCGAACCCTTCGATCGCACCGTCGACCACTTTCGAGTGTTACGTCCGATCGGCACTTGGATCGATGTCGGGCGGTCCGGAAAGGTTCTTTGCCAATGCGCGCAACAACGGTTGGGTTGGCGTCGTGCTTTCCGACGATGATTGGACGGGCGGCCTGGTGACGTTGGCGCACAGATTCGGATTGTCGGCCTTCGCCGATTCGGTCGTCCGCGAGCATCGCGCAGTGGACCTCGTGCGCATGGGGGCGGACGTCATTTCGGGTCGTTGGCCCGAGCGAATCGTGGCCGCGCGGGACGCCGCGACGAGCCAGGGTGACACATCCCGCCCGACGGGAATGTGACGTCAGAGGAGATCGACGTTGGACGGCGGCCAGATCACCACGATGGCTCTGCCTCTAATGAGTGATTTGCTCACGGTGCCGAACATTCGCGAGTCGTACGACTGACCGCGATTGTCGCCCACGACGAAAACTTCGTTCGAGCCGACGAGCACGGGTTCCATGTCCGCAACACCGCAGTCTGCATCGTCGTCGCTCCCGGACGCACCTCGTAGCAACCACGATTCCCGCAGGTTGACACCGTCGACGAACAGCGCGCACTCGCGAATCTCGATCTCCTCTCCCGAGAGCCCGATAACCCGCTTGATGAGATCGTCGTGTTGCACGACCCCACCGTTCGTCGTGATGCGATCGAAAACCACGATGTCACCGCGCGACGGCTCGCCGAAACGGTACGACAATTTGTTCACGAGGACGCGGTCGTTTCCCACCAACGTCGGTTCCATGCTCGGACCCGAAATGTAGAACTGCTGCACGACGAACGAACGCAGCAGCACCGCAATGAGCAGCGCCGAGCCGACGACGAGAATCCATTCGCGCAGGAGACGTGCCATCCGCCGCTGCGGCTCCACCGTCATTTCGAACTCCGACACCGATGCCACGATACCGCTGTCACGCCGGCTGCTGACGGTCACAACGATGCGATGAGTTTGTCCACCCGATCGTCGTGACTCTTGAACGGGTCCTTGCACAGTACCGTACGCTGCGCCTGGTCGTTCAGCTTGAGGTGCACCCAGTCGACGGTGAAATCACGTCGCTTCAGCTTCGCGACGCGAATGAACTCACCGCGCAACCTCGCGCGCGTGGTCTGTGGCGGCTCGTCCATGGCGCGAATGACATCGCTCTCCTGCGATAGTCGTGTCACGGCACCGCGCTGTTCGAGTCTGTTGAACACTCCCCGCTCCGTGTCGATGTCGTGATATTGCAGATCCAGGAGTTGCACCCGCGCATCGTCCAGGGCGAGGTGGTGACGCTCGCGGAAACCCTCGACCAGTTTGTGTTTGATCACCCAGTCGACCTCGCGATCGAGCTTGAGCGGATCGTTTTCGATCGTTGACACGCAGTGCTCCCACATCTCCAGTGCGCGCTCCTCTTCCGGGGGAAAACCGGCTGTGTCGGCGTACTTCAGGGCTCGGTCGAGGAATTCCCGCTGCACGTCCAGTGCCGACAACTCGCGACCGCTGGCCAATCGAACCTTGCGGCGGCAGGTGATGTCGTGGCTGATGTCGCGAATCGCCCGTATCGGGTTCTCCAATGTCATGTCACGCAGCAGAACGGACGGATCCTCGATCATGCGCAGCAGACAGGCGGTGGATCCGATCTTCAAAAAATTGGTGTATTCGCTCATGTTGGAGTCGCCGACGATGACGTGCAACCTGCGAAACCGTTCGGAATCGGCGTGCGGTTCGTCGCGGGTGTTGATGATCGGTCGACTGCGCGTGGTGGCCGAGCTCACACCTTCCCAGATGTGTTCCGCGCGCTGGGAGAGCGTGTAAATCGGTCCACGTGCCGTCTGCAGGACGTGGCCCGCACCCGTGAAGATCTGTCGCGTGACGAGAAACGGGATCAGTGATCGCCCGTAGTGCGACGTGTCGTCCGTGCGTGTCGTGAGGTAGTTCTCGTGGCATCCGTAGCTGTTTCCGGCCGAATCCGTGTTGTTCTTGAACAGGTAGATCGTGCCGCGCACGCCCTCGTCCCTGAGTCGCGCTTCGGCGTTGTGGGCCAAGCCGGCGAGGATCCGTTCGCCGGCACGGTCATGCACGACGCATTGCAAAATCGAATCGCACTCCCCTGTTGCGTATTCGGGGTGCGAGCCCACGTCCAGATACAGCCGCGCGCCGTTCTCTAGAAACACGTTGCTCGATCGCCCCCACGAAACGACTCGACGAAACAGGTAGCGGGCGACTTCGTCCGGTGACAATCGACGCTGCCCTCGCAACGTGCAAGTGACTCCGTACTCGGTTTCGATGCCGAAAATTCGGCGACTCGTCATGATGGGGCGTACGTTAGCCGAGCATTCGGGTGACGGCAGCGTGATCCAGCCGTCGGAAACAGCGTCGCCGGCCACTGCGTTCAAGTACCGAAACTTCGAGATCGGTCGCCTCCAGGCGTCGCTCGCCACCTGCAAGCGCACGTACGGCCAGTTGCAGGCAGGCGCTCATTGACGCGCCCGCTGCATACGACTCGGTCATGCGTTGGGCAATTCCCTCGGCATCACCACCGAGCACGCACCAGTTGCGTTCATCGAGCAAGGTTCCGTCGTACAGAACGTGGAACAACCGATCGTCATCGGCGGTTGCTCCGACCTCGGCGATGAGCAGCTCGACCTCGAGGGGCTTGGGGCCGCTCGTCGAGAACACGTCGCCGAGAATCTGTGCGTACTGGTTCGCCAAGCCGCGCGCATCCACATCCTCGCGCGAATACTGGTAGCCCTTGAGTTCGGCCGCTCGTACGCCCGCCACCCGCAACTGGTCGAACTCGTTGTACTTGCCCACCCCGGCGAACGCGATGCGGTCGTAGATCTCGCTGATCTTGCGCAAGGTGGTCGACGGGTTGTCAGCGACGATGAGGATTCCCTCGTCCGCCCGCAGCGCCACCAGTGCACGCCCTCTGGCGATTCCTTTGCGCGCGTAATCGGCGCGATCTTTCATCACCTGCTCGGGCGACATGTAGAAGGGCATGCTCATCGCGCGCGCACCTCCTCGGTAATCGATTGGTACGTCCGGGTGAGCTCGTCGTCGTCGATCCGCGTCCAACCATCGGCAGTGATGGTTGCGACGATGGGATAGATCCCGCGCAGGGCGTCGGGACCACCGGTCGCCGAATCGGCATCAGCCGCCTCCCACAATGCTTGTGCGGCGAGTTTGATTGCGGCCCCACGATCGAGATCGTTGCGCCATCCGACGCGCAACACCGTGGACGCCAGCATTCCTCCCGACCCGGTGGAAACGAAATCGAGCTCCTCATAGCGACCGCCGGTTGCGTCGTAATCCCAGAGACGCCCTCGTCGTTGGTCGGTGTCGTAACCGGCGAAGATCGGCACGACGATCATGCCCTGCATCGCCGCCGGAAGATTCGATCGAACGAGACCGGACAACTGGTTCGCCTTGCCCTCTAGTGACAACAGCTGGCCTTCGACCTTTTCGTAGTACTCGAGTTGCAAACGAAAAATCTTGATCATTTCCATGGCCGGTCCTGCGGTGCCGGCGATGGCAACGCCGCTGAAATCATCGGCTTGGACGACCTTCTCCATCGATCTGTGGCTGATGAGGTGCCCAGCAGTCGCCCGCCGGTCGCCAGCCATGAGCACGCCGTCGGCCCATCGCAACGCGAGACACGTGGTGGCATGCGGCAAAGACATTGCCGGCGGCTGAGCCGATGGCGAATCGGTTGTCATCCCCAAGCGACGAAGCAATTCGGGGAAACTGGAGCCCGGATCGTCGCCGGGACGGAACATGGGCATCGACATGACGCCTCTTACGCTACGCCCTTACTCGCCACCTTTTTGAACGTAACTTTTCACGAAATCTTCGGCGTTGGTTTCGAGAACCTCGTCGATGTCGTCGAGGAGGTCATCCAATTCATTCTTCAGCCGACTGACATCGCCGCCCGATGAATCAACTTCGGGAGGTGCAACGTCGCGACGATCGGAAGAGACAGGTTTGGCCTTGCGGGTGCGTTCCGCCATGAACGCACCATAGCAACGTCAACCGGCTTACTGCTCCCCCGTTGCGCTCAAGTGGGCGACGAGCTCGGCAGCCGTTGCGGAGGACGCGAGGAGACTCTCGGTGAGCTCGGCCGTTCCGCGCAGCGGATCGAGCATCGGGATGCGCCGCAGCGGATCGGCACCGACATCCACGACCAGACTGTCCCAGTTCGCAGCTACAACTGCCGCACCGAACTTGTCGACGCAACGACCCCTGAACCAGGCCCGCGTCGACACCGGTGGAAGGCGAACTGCTGCGGCAACCTCTTCCGGCGTGGCCAGCGTCTCCAATCCGCAACGAAATGCCAGACCCTTGTCGGAACGCAAATCGTGGTACTGCAAATCGATGAGCTTCAGGCGTGCATCATCGGCGGCAAGTCCGTGTCGCGACCGGTAGCCCTCGACGAGATCGCGCTTGGCGACCCAATCGACGGTGCGCCGCAGAGACGGGGCATTCGTCTCCAACCCGTTGAGCACGTCGTGCCATCGCGCCACGGCTTCGACGGCAACGTTCTCCCCCACGCACGACGCGTCGAATTTGTCGATCCATCGTGCGGCACGCTCGTGCAGTGCCCACTGCAGGTCAAGTGCAGTCATTCGGCGACCGTCCGCCAACTCAACGGTCGCGCGCAGCGACGGATCCCAGCTCACTGCACGCAACGCCGATACGGGGTCGGCAAGTGTGAGGTCGTCGCCCACGTAGCGGTCCTCGATCATCGCCAGAACGATCGCGGTCGTGGCGACCTTGAGAAACGTCGCCACTTCGCTCATGTTGGCATCACCGATGATGACGTGCAGTCGTCGGTACACCGCCGGGTCACAGTGCGGTTCGTCCCTCGTGTTGACGATCGGGCGCTTGAGCGTGGTTTCGAGACCCACTTCCTCCTCGAAGAAATCGGCTCGCTGGCTGATCTGAAAATCGACTCGCTGCGCCTCGGCTCCGGGAAACTCGCTTCGTACCTTGCCGGCACCGCAGAAAATCTGGCGAGTGACGAAATGCGGCGTGATCTGCGTGACGATGTGGCCGAACGGGATCGACCTGTCGAGGAGGTAGTTCTCGTGACAGCCGTAGCTGTTTCCCTTGCCGTCTGAATTGTTCTTGAACACGAGAATCTCGGCGCCACCCTTCAGTCGACGGTTGGCGCGTTCCATGCTCGTGCGCACGATCGAATCACTGGCAAGATCCCAGCGCACCACTTCGGCCGGGGTGCGGCACTCGGGCGTGCTGCATTCGGGATGCGCATGGTCGACGTAGTAGCGCGCGCCATTCGGGAGCACGGTGTTCACGAGGTGCGTTTCGACTTCGGGGGCGAAGGCATCGGTTGGATCGAAGCCCCTCGCATCGCGATCGGGTGACTCGTCGTGGAAATCCCACGGAGTCGCAGTATCTCCGTCGACGAAGGCCTGAATGAGCAACGACGAAGCCGTGATCGGATCGATGTCGGCACCGCGCACGATGATGCCGTACTCGGTTTCCAGGCCGCAGACCTTTGGCAGTGCCACTAGAGGTATTGCCCCGTAGCCGTCCGTTCGATTGCCCGCGAGGCGCGCGACGCATCATCTCCGTGGGAATCACCGAGTGTGCGAATGAACACGATGCGTTCACCTTTGCGGCCGGACACCTTTGCCCAGTCATCGGGATTTGTCGTATTCGGCAGATCCTCGTGCTCGCGAAACTCCTGACGAATCGACACCATGAGATCCTCCCGGGTGATGCCGACACGTCCGGTTGCGATCTGGCGCTTGATCGCCAACTTCTTTGCGCGTCGCACGATGTTCTCGATCATCGCACCGCTGGCGAAATCCCTGTAGTACAGGACTTCACGATCGCCGTTTTGGTATGTGACTTCGAGGAAGCGATTCTCGGGCGTCGATGCATACATGTGTTCGACGGTGTCACGAATCATCGCATCGATGGCCCGCTGCTGGTCCCCACCACCGAGTGATTCGACGTCATCTGCATCGAGCGGAACGTCGACGGTGAGGTATCTGGCAAAGACGTGTGCCGCCGCCGCTTCGTCGGGGCGCTCGATCTTGATCTTCACGTCGAGCCGACCCGGTCGCAATATCGCCGGATCGATGAGATCCTCCCTGTTCGTCGCGCCGATGACGATGACGTTGCGCAGACCTTCGACTCCGTCGATTTCCGCGAGCAGCTGCGGGACGATCGTCGACTCCATGTCGGACGAGATTCCGGTTCCTCGCGTGCGGAACATCGAATCCATCTCGTCGAAGAAGACGATGACGGGCCACCCCTCCTCGCATTTCTCCCGAGCACGCTGGAATACGAGACGAATCTGACGCTCGGTTTCTCCGACGTACTTGTTGAGCAACTCCGGGCCCTTGATGTTGATGAAGTAACTCCGACCCTTGTCGGTTCCGAGTTTCGCCGCCACCTTGTTCGCCAGCGAGTTTGCGACCGCTTTGGCAATCATCGTTTTGCCGCAGCCGGGCGGTCCGTAGAGCAGGATTCCCTTCGGGGCGGGCAGCTGGTACTCAGCGAACAAATCGGCATGCAGGAAAGGCAGTTCGACGGCATCGGCGATGAGTTCGATCTGCTGATCGAGACCGCCGATGTCGACGTAGGACACGTTGGGCACGCTTTCGAGCAGGAGATGGTCAACTTCCGGTTGGTCGAGACGCTCGAGCACGAGTTGGGTGCGTGGATCGATGCGCAACGAATCACCTGACCGCAGAATCGTGCCGCGCAGGCTGTCCGCCAATTCGCACACCAAAGATTCGTCGGCCCGGCCCGCCACGACGACGCGAATCCCGTCGTCGAGGATCTCCTTCAGCGTCACCACCTCGCCGACACTGTCGGCCTGACGAACGGCAATGACGTTGAGACCGTCGTTCAGTACCACTTCACTGCCGCGCTCGAGCACCGCACTTTCCAGGTCCGGATGCAGAGTCACACGCATCTTGCGTCCGTTCGTCATCACGTCCACGGACCCGTCATCGTTGCGTCCGAGTACCACTCCGTATCCCGCGGGAGGCTGGGTCAACTTCTCCACCTCGTCACGCAGGGTTGCCACGTGATCCCGAGCTTCGCGCAACGCGTAGGTCAGTTTCTCGTTGCTCGCCAAGGCCGCCGCCAACTGACCCTTCGTTTCGAGCAAGCGTTCTTCCAAGGCTCTGATGCGCGATGGAGATTCGTCGGGCATGGAACGGTCCTTTGGGTTCGGGCTATGCACGTGCAAAAGTGCCGGGCCGGACTCTCATGGTGAGAACCTACACAAAGGCCACGAAATGTCGACACTGAGGCATCGAGTGCAGGTATGGTGAAGCCCCATGAAGGTATGGATCGATCAAGACTTGTGCACCGGTGACGGCCTCTGCGAGGAGATCGCGCCCGATGTCTTCACCCTCCTCGATGACGGCCTCGCTTACGTCAAGGAAGGCAGCAAGGTGTACGCGACGGCGAAGGGCAATCCGCAGGGTGCCGAGGGCATGGCGACGTTCGACGACAAGCATCTTGACGCCGTGATTGAATCCGCCGAAGAGTGCCCCGGAGAGTGCATCTTCATCGAGCCGTAAAGGCTCGCTGA